>JACDDT010000049.1 GCA_013816855.1 Gemmatimonadaceae bacterium | reverse complement strand
CTTTTTTACTACCTTGCGGCGCGCAGCCACTCTGTGGGATCTACCGCCGGTCCGCCGCGCCGAATCTCGAAGTGAAGATGCGGTCCGAGCTGCGGGTCGCTCGTTCCCACGGTGCCGAGTATTTGACCCTTCGTGACGCGCGCACCCTTCCTCACCTCGATCTGCGACAGCGACCCATACACGGAGTAGTCGCCGCCTCCGTGTTCGAGGATGACGGTATTTCCGTAGGTTCCCATCAATCCTGCATAGGCGACAGTCCCAATCGAGACGGATTTGACCGGAGTACCTGCTGCGGCGCTGATACCGAGTCCATTCCAGCGGGTCGTGGTGTTATTCGGATTTACGAATCGTCCGAAGCGGTACAGGAATCTTCCCTCGACCGGCCAATCGAGCCGGCCTACGTCGGATGTGCGGAGTGTGCTGGCGGTGACCGGGGCGTTGCGTCCAGCCGTTCGGCGCGTGGCTTCGAGGGAGGCGATCACATTGTTGAGCCGCGATTCGCTCCTCGCCAATTCGCCTAGACGCGCTTTGGTTTTCTGTGCGTCTTGCTGCACCTGGACAAGACTGCGCGAGCGCTGTCCTTCGAGCGCCTGAAGCCGCGCCGCTTCCTCCGCTTTCTCGGTGCGGTTCTCCCCGACTCCGTTTTGAAGATGAACGAGCTGCACGCGCCTGCTCTCGATGGTGGATTTGAGATCCTCCATACGGTGCACGAGCGTCTTGTCGTGCAGCGTGAGCACATGGAGGTATTTGTATCGCGCGACCAGATCGCCTACGGATTTCGCAGAGAAGAGCACTTCCGCGGAGAAGAGAGGGCCGCGCTTGTAGATCTCGATGAGCCGCCGGTGGAGCAGTCCGCGCTTCTGCGTTGCCTCCCGCTCGGCTTCCTCGAGGCTCGCCGTGGCGACGCGCACTTCCTCGGTGATGGAGATGAGCTGTTCGTCGAGCGAGCGCACCACGCGGGCGGTGGCGTCGTGCTGCTTGTCGAGGAGCAACACCTCATCGGAGAGGCTGTGCACGTTTCGCTGAAGCGCGGACATCTTTCGCTGAAGCTCCTCGCGCTCGCGCTTGATGCGGGCAAGCTCGTCGCGCTGGGAACGAAGGCGGTCTTCGCTGCTCGTCTGCGTTTGCTGCTGTGCGGCGATGCTGCGAGGCGGCGCGACAAGCAGTAGAAACGCGGCGCAGACAACGGCGGCGCGTCTCAGATTCGCCGTAGATGTCTCCCGACGGCGTACATGCTGCCGATCACCCCGATGAGCGCGCCGCTAACGATTCCGATTGCGATCGTCTTCCGGTCAAAGAAGATGGTCTGAAGGAAATAACGGTTGATGGTGCGATTGGCGAACCAGATGAGAAGCAGCGCCAGCAGTCCCCCGACAACGCCGCGCATCAAGCCGTCGATGAGGAAGGGAAGACGAATGAAGCCATCCGTCGCGCCGACGTACTTCATGATCGAGATCTCTTTCGCGCGGTGCAGCACCGCCATGCGGATCGTCGCGCCGATGATGATGATGGCAACGAGCGCGAAGGCGAGGCCGAGCCCGGTGCCCGCGACGGTGGCGATGTTCCGCAGGCGATAAAGCTTGTCGACCCATTCCTCACCGTAGCGAACGTCGTCCACGAAATCATATCGGCCGACCCGATTGGCCACGTCGCGCACGGTACCCGGGTTGCGAAGGCCGGCGCGAAGGTGGACTTCGATCGAGCCGGGAAGAACGTCTTCCTCGAACACGTCCTTGAATTCGCTGAGCTCCTTACGCGCGCGCGCGAGCGCTTGTTCCTGCGAGACGAAATCCACCTTCGCGACCTCGGGAAACGCCGAGATGTCCTTCATCGCCGCCGCAATCGGCTCGATGGGAGTTCCGTCGGTGACAAACCCTCGAATCTCGACGCGCTCCTCCACCTGCTGGAGCGAATGCTTGATGTTGAGCGCGACCAGCGAGAACAAACCGAATGCGAAGAGCGAGAACGCGATGGTGAGAACGCCGAGAGCGCTGAGCAGCGGTGCGCGCTTCGAAGCGATGAGTGCTTCCCGAAATGCCAGCATCAGTTCGTTCCCGCCGGCTTGTCCGATGCAGGGAAGAGAAGACTGCCGGGCAATCCTCCCGGTGGAGTCATTCCCGTACCGGGCGGCGGAGTCTCCGCCGAATCGTAAACCACTCGGCCGTGATTGAGCTCGATGACGCGGTAATTCGAATTCCGCACCAGGTCGAGGTCGTGCGTCGCCATCACCACTGCGGTGCCGGATGCATTTATGTCCTTCAGCAGCTGAAATACACCGCGAGTCGCGCGCTCGTCGAGGTTTCCCGTGGGCTCATCCGCGAGAATGACGAACGGGTCGTTGACGAGCGCTCTCGCGATTGCCACGCGCTGCTGCTCACCGCCGGAAAGCTCGCGCGGGTAGCTCGTGCCTTTCGATGCGAGCCCAACCTGGGTGAGGGCGCGATTCACCTTCTGCGCGAACGCGCTCTTCGGCGCGCCGGTCACTTCGAGCGAGAACCTGACATTGGCTTCGGCTGTGCGGTCTTCGAGGAGCCGGAAATCCTGAAAGATCACGCCCAATCTTCTGCGCAAATGCGAGATGTCTCGGCGGCGCGCCTTCTTCGCGCTCACTCCGCTCACCCACACCTCGCCTTCGGTGGGCTTTTCCTCCATGAGCAGAAGCTTGAGCAGTGTCGACTTCCCCGAACCGCTCGGGCCGGTAAGAAAGACGAACTCGCCTTTCTTTATCTGAAAGGTGAGATGGCTGAGGGCGACGCCGGTGCGCGGATATTCCTTGGCGACGTGATGGAGTCGGATCATTCGCTAGCGCGGAGCGCCTGCTCGATGTCCGCGATCAGATCTTCCGCGTTCTCGATTCCAATGCTCAAGCGCAGAAAACCGTCGGGGATCCCGATCGCGGCGCGTTCTTTACTGCTCAGTTTCGCGTGCGACGTGAAACGTGGCTCACTAACGAGCGAATCCACTCCGCCGAGGCTCGACGCGTGGGTGAACAGCTTGAGCTTGCGGATGAATCCTTCCGCGGCGTTTCCGCCCGCGGCGAGCTCGATCGCCATCAGCCCGCCGAACCCGCGCATCATCGACTTCGCGATCGCGTGGTCCGGATGGCTGGCGAGTCCCGGGTAGTGAACTTTCGAAATTTCCTTTCTGCCTTCGCACCACGTGGCGACCTTGAGCGCGTTCTCATTTTGCCGGAGAATGCGAACTTCGATCGTCTTCAACCCGCGCTCGAGAAGCCAGCAGGCGAACGGATCGGGCGCCTGGCCGAACACGATCATCTTCTGCTTCACTTCATCGATGAAGGAGGCGGAGCCCATCACTGCGCCGGCAAGAATGTCGTGGTGGCCATTCAGGTATTTGGTCGCGGAATGGATGACGACGTCAATTCCGTGCTCTAAGGGACGGAGATTCACCGGACTGGCGAGAGTGGAGTCAATCACCAGCGCAATTCCTTCGGACTTGGCGATCAATCGGAGCGAAGCGAGGTCGAGCACCCGGCACGTCGGGTTCACGGGCGATTCGAGGAAAATCGCGCGCGTGTTTTTCTTCAGCGCCTGGCGCCAGCCACGTGGCTCGAGCGGATCGACGAAGCTGAGCTCGATACCCATAGCGGTGAGCTCGCGAGTGAAAAGCGTGTGCGTGCCACCGTAAATCCACGAGCTGGAAATGAGATGATCGCCCGGGCGCAGGAGGGCGAGCATGGCGCACGTGGTAGCGCCCATCCCGCTCGACAGAACCAGCGCCGCTTCTGCGCCCTCTAGCAGAGCGAGGCGTTTCTGCACGATCTCCGCGTTCGGCGTGTTGCCGTAGCGGGTGTACATCTGCTCGGTGGTGCCCGTATCCATCACAAAGCTCACCGATTGATTGAGCGACGGGGCAACCGCATCACCGGGCGTGCCGTGCATCGCGCCCGCGTGCACCGCGATCGTGGAGATTCCCATCGTGCCCGGTTTGGATTTCATCTGTTAACCCAGGTTGCGGATCGTGCGCCCCGCGTCAAAGTCGTGCTTCACCACTCTTACAATTTCCGAAGGCGCCACGCCCGGTACGTCGCGCGCGACTGCTTCGCCAATGGGAACGGTGTCATCAATCGCCAGAATCGCAAGCTCGTGTCTTCGCGGGCCGTAAACCCAGACCAGCTCGCCGTCCTCCATTAGACGGATCTTTGCCTCGGAAGGATGCAGCTTCACTATCGGCCCGCGATGCGGATCGTCTTTCTTGCTCGCCACGAACGCGGCGAGAAGAAGTGGGGGCTGATATCCCTCCACCATCAATGCTGCGTGGTGGGCAGCGTCGCGAATGTCCGGGTGCCGACGGCTGCGTAGCCGCCGTCATATCTGATAACCAGCCGGCGGCGCCAAAGCGTGTCCAGCATTTTCTCGGCACTGTCGGGCTCGAGTCCGCTCGCGCTCGCGAATTCCTTCGTCTCGGCGGCGCCGAGCTTCGCCATTGTCTCCCAAGCGAGTCTCTCATCCGGGCCAATGTCGCCGATGAGGCGCGCTGCGCCGTCGGCCAGCTGCGACACTAACGCCAGATCGTGACGCTTCAGCACCGCCTCGATGGCATCCATGTGCGACTCGTTTATTCCGCGGAACACGAAATACACTTCGCGCCTCGGCGCATCCACGCTCACATACTGTAGAAGCAGCTTGGCGACGATCTCGTCGGCGCAGGAGTAGTCGAGCAGCTTCACATGGGAGAAGTCGATCACCGTGAGCGCGCGCTCGCCGATCCGGTCGAGCTCATGCTCGATCTCGCAGCGAACCGCCGCTCCTGTCGGGCGCGTGACCAGATTCGAGTAAAGCTCGCACACGCTTTTGCGAAGTAGCGAGCTGACGTCGATGTGATGGCTCATGCGAACCGCTCCGGAATGGTGATCTGGACCTGTGCGCCGGGGAAATACGCGAGGCCCTGCTGCATCTGCTGCTCGTCTTCAGCGTCCCAATCGCCCTTGGGCGGAATCATGATGCGCGCGGTACCGCTGCGTATGGAAAGTTTTCCGTCCCAGCTCGCGACGAAATTCTTGACTCCCTGAAGTCCGTGTCCGCGATGCCGGTCGGGATAGCGCGAAACTCCGCGCATCAATGTTTCTTCGAGGGCAAGCCGGTCATCCCACCGATCGTCCTGCTGAAAGGCGGGCGACGATTCGAGCGAGCCGCGAAATCCGACGCCGGAATCACATACAGCGATAACGACAACTTTTCGTCCGCCGAGTCTCACACGCCATTGGTAGCTCTGCACCGCGACCCAGCCGCCGCGCCCGGCGTGCTCGACGATGTTCTGGCAGACCTCGGAGAGAGCCATCGCGAAGCGGCCCGTCACCTTTGCTTCAAGCTTGAGCTGCTGGACAAGTGTGTCCTGCGCCACCTGGCTGATCCGGTCCACCACCGAGTGAACGTCATCGGTTTCGGATATGGACGTCACTTCGAGAAGCACGTTCCGGTTTTCCTGGCCACGTGCCGGGTAAACCTTCCCCTGAAGATCGTACAGCTCCGCGGCGTGCTTGAAAAAGCTCATCCGTGACCAATAGGAGCTGACGTTCTCTGCTTCGGGCACGTATAAAACCGGCCTTTCGGACCGCGATTGCGCCAGCGCGAGCAGGGCGGTGAGTCCGTAAGGATTCGCCCACCGCACGTGACGGGCATCGACGATGATTTTTTCGTCCTGCGGGACAGCGGCGACCTGGTCGAACACCTGCTCGAACGGTTTCTCCTCGAGCGACGGTGGGGTGTTGATGACGGTCGTCACTGTAGGCTGAGCTCTCCGCGAAGGTAGTCTGCGAGTCCGGTTGCGCCGCGATGATCCACGTTCCGCGCCGCAGCATCCAGCGCGCGATCCATCGCATCGTCTAACATATCACCCGCGAGCAGTCGCGAGAAATAGGTCGCGCCCCAAACATCACCGCAGCCGGTCGGATCGCCTCCTTGCGGACTTCGCGTCGGTCGTGCAGGTAAAAGCGCAGTCCTGCTCGGCCCGCCCGGTGAGGCGATCGTTTCCCGCTTGAGATCCGCCAGACAGTTGAAGCCCGATGCCGCGAAATAAACTACTCCCCGTTTACCCATCGTCACATTGAGCGTGCTCACGCCGTTCGCCATCGCCATCGCCGCCAGCTCCATCGAATCGTGCGCCATCATGTGCATCTCCTCCTCGTTTACCTGGAGGAAATCGAAGCACCGGCACCACGCCTGCGGATTCGGCAAGGGCGCGAGCGTCCGCACGCCATCAGGCTGAACTGCGAGCAGTAGCGAATGAAGGTCGCAATAGATCGGACCGCGGAAATGCTGGCGGAGAAGCTGCGCCGTCTCGAGATCGACCTCCCATCCGCTGATCAGGTTGATGTAAAGCGCATCGATACCATTGAGGAGAGGCTTAAGCCCCGCCCAGCTCCAGCCCGGAATTCCGCCGGTGAGGCGCTCACAGCGGCGCTCCTCGGTTTGATAGTGAAGCGCTACCCGGTTGCTGTGGTGCGGCACCTCGATGGGAGCGGCGTCCTGTGTGAGATGGTCGAGCGAGCCGAGGTATTCTCGCGCTTTCTGGGCGAGGTCGAACCCGACTTTAACGATCGGGACTATCTCCCAGTCGGCGCTCACTGCCGCATCGAGCGCGCCGAGGCTGTAAGTGATCCCGCCCCACTCCTCGACGGGGGTTTCCCTCGGGTCCCGCCCGTGAATCACATCCCACACGAAGCTGCCGATTACACCGAGGCGCTTCTTTCCCACTACAGCTCTCCGAACGTACGCTGCTTGAAGGTGGCGACCGCTCCAACCATCCCCGCAGAGAGGGGAAGCGCGCCCGGCACTATTTGACACGCGTCGACGGCAGGCTTGAAGGCGCGCCTCCGCACCTCGGCCCGGAGCGGCTCGAACAGCGCGTCGCCCGCTTGCGTCACGCCGCCGGCGATTACGACCATGTCGGGGTTGAAGACATTGATGAGGTTGGAGATTCCGGTTCCGAGAAAACGCGCGGTGTCGCGAACGACTTCACGCGCCACGACGTCGCCTTTTTTCGAAGCATCGTAGACGACTTGCGCGGTGATCTTTGTCACGTCGCCGCCCACGAGCGACGGCAAAATCGAGTCTTCATTGCCTTCCAGCGCCTCACGCGCACGCTCGGCGATCGCCGGACCCGATGCGTATGCCTCGAGACATCCATAGTTGCCGCATTTGCAGCGCCGGCCTGTGGAGTCGATGGTCATGTGACCGATCTCGCCGGCTACATCCGACGCGCCGTGGTAGAGATGCCCGTCGAAAATGAGACCGCCGCCGATACCCGTTCCAATCGTCATTCCGAGAACGTTTCTCACTCCGCGGGCGGCTCCCAGCCAGTGCTCGCCAAGCGTCGCGCAGCGAGCGTCGTTGTCGAGCGTAGCGGGAAGGTTCACCGCTTTCGAGAGCTCATCGCGCAGCGGGAAATCGAAGAACCCGAGATTGTGCGCGCTGATCACGACGCCGGTATCGCGGTTGAGGGGTCCCGGTGAGCCGACGCCCAATCCTATAAACTGATCGCGTGATGCGCCGGTCTCGCTCGTCGTCTGCGCGATGACCTCTTCCACCATCGCCGCAATTCTTGCGACGACGCCGTTCGGTCCATCCGCAACTTTGCTGAGGCCGGTGCGTATCGCGTACTCCCGCCCGCCGTCGAAAGGCATTGCACCGGCGACAATGTTCGTTCCGCCGAGATCCACTCCAACGATGTAGCGCTCTTTCATGCGGCCGCCGGTGCGACGAGAAGGGGAGTGAGCAGGCGCTGCGCCTCATCCACCGAAAGGTTACGCATGCACTTCCAATGTCCGAGCGGACATCGCGCCGGACCATGACGATGACAGGGACGGCACGCGAGGTCGCTCACGCCGGCAGTTGCACGCTGGGGCGCGAGAGGGCCGAAACCGAAATCGGGCACCGTGGGACCGTACAT
The DNA here is from genome assembly GCA_013816855.1 of Gemmatimonadaceae bacterium. Lineage (GTDB taxonomy): Bacteria > Gemmatimonadota > Gemmatimonadetes > Gemmatimonadales > Gemmatimonadaceae > UBA4720. The sequence continues at coordinate 8,933 of JACDDT010000049.1, read as the reverse complement.
TGTAAGGGTCGGCGTGCCCATCGCCGACGCCAGGTGCTGCGGAGCGGAATCATTCGTCACGATCGCGCGGGCTCTTCCGATGATCTCCGCGGACGCGAGAATCTCGAGCTGGCCGCAAACGTCGAGGACGGGTGCTGACGAAACGCGCCGCGCTATTTCCGTCGCCGCCTCGCTATCGGACTTTCCGCCAACGACGACGATTCTGTTGTCGACGCCGATACGTTCGGCGAGGTCCGCGAAATACGGCCACCGTTTTGTGCCCCACGCGCTTCCCGGAGCGAGCGCGATGAAGTCACCGGCAGCGATTCCGGCCCGGCGGAGAACGCCATCCACTTTTTCGCGATCTGCATCAGACGGATATAGGCGGACGCGCAGCTGCTGCGGAAGCGGCGGATCCGCGCAGTCCGTCATCGACAGCCACCAAAGGCGCTCCGCGTGGTGGCGCTCCGCGCGATACTCGACACGCCGCGTGTAAAGCGCCTTGCCGTGCGACGTGAAGAACCCCACGCGCTCGTGCGAGCCGGTGAGGAGAGCGATGAGCGCGCTGCGAAAGGATCCCTGCGCCATGTACACCGCGCTGTAGGGCGGGCTTTGCCGAATGCCCTTCAACGTCCGCCACGTTTGCATCGCTGCGCCATAAGTGTCGCGCTTGTCGTACTTGATGACGCTGCGAATGGCGGGGTTGTTCGCGAGCACTGTCGCGCCGAGCTGCGTCGTTAGAACGTCAACGGGCCCGCGCTTGGCAAGCTCGGCGATGAGCGGGGTGGTGAGGACAATGTCGCCGAGGAAACTCGTCTGAACGATGAGCGAAGTCTGCATCAATCAACCTGCAGCACGGCGAGGAATGCCTCCTGCGGAATCTCCACCGATCCCACTTGCTTCATCCGCTTTTTTCCCTCTTTCTGCTTCTCGAGGAGCTTGCGCTTGCGTGATATGTCGCCGCCGTAGCATTTGGCGAGCACGTCCTTCCGCACCGCTTTCACAGTGGTGCGCGCGATGACTTTCGTGCCGATGGCGGCCTGGATCGCGACTTCGAAAAGCTGCCGCGGAATGAGCTCCTTCAGCTTGTCCGCGATCTTTCGTCCCCAATCGTAGGCCTTCGATTCGTGGCAGATGACACTGAACGCGTCGATCGCTTCGCCATTGATGAGCATGTCGAGCCGAACCAGATCGCTCGTGCGGTACTCGAGCATGTCATAGTCGAGGGAGGCGTATCCGCGGCTGATGGATTTCAGCCGGTCGAAGAAATCCAGAATGATCTCGGCTAGCGGAAACTCCCAATCGAACTCGACGCGCTGCTGGTCGAGGTACGTCATGTTCTTGTAAACGCCGCGGCGATCGGTGCCGAGCGTCATAATCGGCCCGATGTAATCCGACGGCGCCATGATGCGGGCCTTCACATATGGCTCTTCGATGTAATCGATGACGGCCGTGTTAGGCATCAGCGCGGGATTCTCGATCAACACCATCATGCCGTCGGTCTTGTGCACCTTGTACTCAACGCTCGGAACCGTCTGCACGAGGTCGAGGTCGAACTCGCGGCGGAGCCGCTCTTCGACGATTTCCATGTGGAGCAGTCCGAGGAAGCCGCAGCGGAAACCGAATCCCAGCGCCGTCGACGTCTCCGGCTCGTAGTTCAATGATGCGTCGTTGAGCTTCAGCTTCTCGAGCGCGTCGCGAAGCGTCTCGTACTGTTGCGTATCTGTCGGATACATTCCGGCGAATACGAACGACCGGACTTCCTTGTAGCCGGGAAGCGCCGCCGCGGCGCGATTGTTCGCATCGAAGATCGTATCGCCCGCACGCGTCTCGCCCACAGAGCGCACACTCGCGACGACGTAACCGACTTCGCCCGGCCCCAGCTGATCGGTTTGCACCTGGCGCAGCTGGTTGAATCCCACCTCGTCAACTTCGTAGACCGATTCCGACGCCCCGAAGGTGATCTTGGTGCCTTTGCGCAGAACTCCGTCAACGACGCGCACGCTCGGAATGGCGCCGCGGTACTTGTCGTAGTACGAATCGTAGATCAGCGCGCGAAGCGGGGCGCTCTCGTCGCCTACGGGCGCCGGCACTTTTTCAACGACCGCTTCGAGCAGCTCGGCGATTCCGATCCCGGCCTTCGCGCTCACGCGCAGAATCGAATCGGCATCGATGCCGAGCAGCTCCGCGACTTCATTGGCGCGTTGATCGGGCTCAGCGCCCGGAAGGTCGATCTTGTTGAGGACGGGAATGATCTCGAGGCCCGCGTCCATCGCCAGAAAGAGATTCGACAGCGTCTGAGCCTGAATTCCCTGGGAAGCATCCACCACGAGAATCGCGCCCTCGCACGCGGCGAGCGACCGTGAGACTTCGTATGTGAAGTCCACGTGTCCGGGGGTGTCGATGAGGTTGAGCTCGTAGTCGGTGCCGTCCTTTGCCGCGTACGTCATGCGGACGGCGTTGAGCTTGATCGTTATTCCGCGCTCACGCTCGAGATCGAGCGTGTCGAGAACCTGCGCCTTCATCTCGCGCTTTTGAAGCATGCCGGTGGTCTCGATCAACCTGTCGGCAAGCGTTGACTTGCCGTGGTCGATGTGGGCCACGATGCAGAAATTGCGGATGTGATCGAGGTTCAACTCTTACTCTCGTACGGCGGCGGTTGGCGGGCGGCAGACGTTCAAATATAACCGACGAGGTGACCCATCTCTCCCGCCGCCGCGAGTCGCGTGTTCCTCTCCGGCTGCTTGCCCTCCCTGCGCCTGCGGCGCCGCGCCGCCGAGCTTCGCCGGCGCGCGCCGGTCGGGAGGCAGCCTTCGAGGAATCACGCGACTCACTCAGGCCGACACGGGAAGTATCGCGGGTGCGTTAAGATTGTCTCTAGATGCCGCTGCCGACGCTGATTGAAGCTGTTGAAGCGCTCCCCGAGCTGGAAAGCGTCCTCGGACGCCTCCCGGCGAAGGGGCAACGGCTCAGTGTGTCCGGACTTCACGGTTCGTCCGACGCGCTCCTCATCGCCGCGATCGCAAAGCGGATCACAACCCGGCTCATCCTCGTCGTGTCGGACGACGTCGCCGGAGCGGAGCGCTGGCTCGCCGATCTCTCGCAGCTCGTCGAGTCTGAGAGTGGCGAGGCGCTTCCCGTCGCGTTTTATCCTCCGCGCGAAAGCTTCGGCGAGGCGGAGCCGCACGCCGAAATCGCGGGCGAGCGCGTGGAAACTCTCGAGCGCATGTCGCGCGGAGCGGTGCGCGTCGTGGTTACCACGAGCAGGGCGCTGCTCGAGCGCACCCAGCTTCCCGGAGCGCTCGAGACATCGCGCCTGGAGATCCGGAAGGGAGACGTTCGTCGGCCCGAATCGCTCGCGGGACATCTCGAGTCAGTCGGATTCGAGCGTGTTCCGATGGTGGAAGACGTCGCGCAATTCTCGATGCGCGGTGGAATCTTCGACATCTACGGCTTCGGGATGGCTGAGCCGGTGCGACTCGAATTCTTCGGGGACGATGTCGTGGAGCTCCGTCACTTCGATCTGGTCACGCAACGCTCGACGCGCGACGCGGACGTCGCTCTCATCCTTCCTGTCGATGGCGCGGTCGCGACAACCGACGACACCGAGGGGGAGCGTTCTTCGATTCGCGCGCTTCTCCCGCCCGACACTCTCGTTGTCGTTCCCCAGGGAACGAGCGTCGCGCCCGAGGTGGCGCGCACCTGGTCTGAAGCGCAGCACCACATCGATCTTGCCCGCCGCCGTGGCGAGGACACGCCCGACCGCGACGAATTGTATGAACCCCCTGAAACGATGCTCGCCGCTTTCGACCAATACGGAAGACTCTTTCTCGATGTCCCCTCACCGGACATCAGGCTTCCGTTCCGCGCACCGGAAATCATTCAGCGCGACATCGGTCTTCTCAAGCGCGTTCTCGCCGACGGAGTCCCGACTGTAATTCTTTGCGACAACGTCGGGCAGTCGGAGCGTCTGGACGAGCTGTTGAACGACGACCGCGCCACTACCGCGACGCTCGCCATCGGCGTGCTTCAGGGTGGCTTCCTCATTCAGAGCACGAGTGAAGTCCCGTCCCTCCGCGTATTAACCGATCACGAGATCTTCCGGCGCGAGCGCCGCATTCGCCGCTCGCGAAAGTACGCGGCGGGAACTCCGGTCGAATCGCTCACCGCCCTCAAGCCCGGCGATTACGTGGTGCACCTCGAGCACGGCGTGGGCATTTATCGCGGCATCCAGAAAGTCTTCGTTCAGGAAAGCACCATCGAAGCGGCGGTCATCGAGTACGAGGGTGGTGACAAGCTCAACGTCCCGCTTTATCGCATCGACCAGATCGAGCGCTATCGCGCCTCCGACGATATCACTGGCGATTCCGCTCCACCGCGTCTCCACACACTCGGCGGAAAACGCTGGAAAGCGCAGCGTGACAAAACTCGCGCTGCGATTCAGGAGATGACGGTCGAGCTTCTCGACCTGTACGCACGCCGCAAAGTGGCGACGCGCCCGCCGCATTTCCCGGACACTGTCTGGCAGCGTCAGCTCGAATCTTCGTTCCTCTTCGAGGACACGCCGGACCAGCGCACCGCCACGTCTGACGTGAAGGGCGACATGGAGCGCGCGCGTCCGATGGACCGGCTACTCGTAGGAGACGTCGGCTACGGAAAGACGGAAATTGCCGTTCGCGCCGCATTCAAGGCGGTGCAGTCGGAGCGCCAGGTGGTAGTACTCGTTCCCACGACCATTCTGGCCGAGCAGCACGCGCGCACGTTCGAGGAGCGCCTCGCGGACTTTCCGATCACAGTGAAGACGCTGAGCCGTTTTCAAAGCGCGAAAGAGCAGGCGACTGTAATCGAAGGCCTGAAGCAGAAGAAAGTCGACATCGTCATCGGCACGCACCGGCTGCTCAGCCCCGACGTCGAGTTTCCCGGACTCGGATTGATTGTCGTTGACGAGGAGCACCGCTTTGGTGTCAAACACAAGGAGCGCCTCAAACGACTGAAGCTGGAGACAGACGTCCTTACACTTACGGCCACACCGATTCCGCGAACGCTGCATCTGTCGCTGGCGGGTCTGCGCGACATGACGCTGATGCAGACGGCCCCGCGCGACCGCTCGCCGGTGCTAACCTACGTCGAGCCCTGGGATGACGGACTTATCGAAGAGGGTGTCTCCCGCGAGCTCGACCGCGGCGGACAAGTCTTCTTCGTTCACAACCGCATCGAGACGATCCAGGGCATCGCCGATCATATCAGCCGCATCGTCCCGCGCGCCAAGGTCGGTGTCGGACACGGTCAAATGAAGGAGCGCGAGCTCGAAGAAGTGATGCGCCGCTTCGTGAGCGGTGAGATCGACGTACTCGTCTCGACGATGATCGTCGAATCCGGGCTCGACGTTCCGAACGCGAACACGATGTTCGTTAACCGCGCGGACACCTTCGGCCTGGCGCAGCTTTACCAGCTTCGCGGGCGCGTCGGGCGCTCGCACAGACGCGCGAGCTGTTACCTGCTCGTTCCCGATTCGGTGGAGGAAGACGCCAATCGCCGCCTCAAGATTCTCGAGCACCACACCGAGCTCGGCGCGGGATATCAGATCGCGCTCAAGGATTTGGAGCTACGCGGCGCGGGCAATCTGCTCGGGCCGGAGCAGAGCGGATTCGTCCACGCCGTGGGCTTCGACATGTATCTGCGGATGCTCGACGAAACGGTCAAGCGCCTGGTGCGTGGCGATGTAGCGCCGAAGCTGCTTCCCGCCGACGTAGTCCTCGACGCGCCGTCTTACGTGCCCGACGACTACATCCCGTCACCGGAGATGAAGCTCGACATTTACCGCCGCCTCACTCATATGACCGAGCCGGCGGACATTGAAGGCCTTCGCGATGAAGTTCGCGACCGCTTCGGGCCGCTTCCCGAGCCGGCACGCGTCTTCTTCGCCTCGGCCCTGCTGCGAGTGCTTGCCGGCTCCCTCGACATCGAAACTGTTCTCGTGCGCCGCAACGAGGCTCGTATTACCTTTCGCGAGCATGCTGTGCCCCGGATGAAGGGGATCTCGGCGGCTTTTCACGAGGTCCAGTTTCAGGCGGAAGTGCGCCGCACCCAGCCACTCTCGCTGAAGCTCACGCGGCTTGGCGGAGCGGAAATGCTCGACGGGCTTCTTCGCGCATTGACGACAATCCGCAGCTGACAATCACCCAGGCATCACCGACAAACTCGAAAATATGAAACGCAACCTCTTCTTCGCCGCGTTGGCGGCTCTCGCCATCACCGCCTGCTCCGGGCTCAAGGACGCCTTCAGCGCCCACTCCGGAATCGTAGCCCGCGCCGGCTCGTCAGAGCTTACCTCGACGCAGCTCGCGAACTACATCGGAAATTCCCGCGCTCCCGTGAACAAGGACGTGGCGAAGACGATCACATACCTCTGGGTCGACTACCGCCTCCTCGCTGAAGCGGCAGCGAACAGTGATTCGTTGAACGATCCGTCCGCTATCGAAGAGTCGATGTGGCCGATGATCGCCAACCTGAAGGCGCGTAAATGGTACGACCAGCTCTCGAAAAACTGGGGCACGGAGAATCCGGGGCAGGCGCAGGCCGATTACGCCTCGGGCACCGCACTTTCAGCACAGCACATCCTTCTGCTCACGCAGAATCTGAATGACGCCGACAAGGCGCAGATGAAGAAGCGCGCCGAAGTGCTTCGCGCGCAGGTGAATTCCGGCAACTTCGCGGCGCTCGCAGCAGCGAACAGCCAGGATCCGGCCTCGGCAAAGAACGGTGGCTCGCTCGGCATTTTCCCGAAGGGTGCGATGGTTCCCGCGTTCGAATCCGCGCTGCTCGGTCTCAAGCCAGGCGACATCTCCGGAATCGTGACGACGCAGTACGGCTATCACATTATCCGGCGCCCTACGTACGATGAAGTGAAGGCACAGCTGCTCCAGGCCTCGAAGGGCGCCACGCTCCAGAAGGCGGAGAGCACCTACCTCGCCGGCATCGAGAAGACAGGCGACATCGAGGTGAAGTCGGGCGCGATCGGGACGATGCACGCCGTCGGCGCCGATCCGGAGCGCTACACGGACGACAACACCGTGCTCGCCACGTCCAAGGCAGGGAAGTTCACAGCCGCCCGTCTTATCGGCTGGGCGAAGACGTTTCCGCCGCAGGCCCGCATCTTCGATCAACTGAAGTCCGCGCCTGACAGCATCCTCACCTCGTTCCTCAAGAACCTCGTCAAGAACGAGCTCGTCATCCGCCAGGCGGATTCGGCGAAAATCGGACCTGATACTGCGCAGATCGCCGACATGCGTCGCACCTTCCTGTCCGCTATTCAGTCCGCGTGGACTCAGCTCGGAATCGCGCCGGCGCAGCTCGCCGATAGCGCGAAGTCCAAGGACGCCCGCCTCACGCTCGCCGGCAAGCGTATCGACGATTACTTCACGCGTCTCATCAACGACCAGGCGCCGTTCGTCCAGGTCCCTGCGCCAGTCGTGACAGTTCTCAAAAAGAAATACAGCTCGTCGATCAACGACTCGGGGCTCGACCGCGCGGTGGAGCAGGCGCAGAAGATTCGCGCCACCGCTCAGCCCGGCGCGGCGAACGCACCGCAAAGCGCGGTTCCTCTCGGTAATCCACCGACCGCTTCGTCTACCGGTGGCCGCTAGGAAACCGGCGGCTGCGCCCGGGGTACCAACGAAGATGATTAAGAGCGCAGCATTTATTCTCGCTCTCGCTCCTGCTCTCGCAGGAGCGCAGAGCGTAACGTCGGCAGTCGCAATTCCCTCGGGCAACGTGCCGGTGGATCGCATCGTCGCAGTCATCGGCGACCAGCCTCTCCTCTGGAGCGAAGTTCTTTCCGCGGTAAATCAGCGGCGAGCCCAGGGCCTGGCTGTGCCCACCGATTCCGCCGGCCAAATTGGCGTCGCGCGAACGGTTCTCAACGATCTCATCGACGAAGAGCTCCTCGTGCAGAAGGCGAAGCAGCTCAAGCTCGAGGCGAGTGAAGTGGAGATCGGCGCATCTGCCGATCGTCAGCTCAAATCGGTGCGCGAGCAATTCAAGTCGGACGAAGAGTATCGCGCCGAGCTCCGTAGGGCGGGGTTCGGTAGCCCGGAAGATTACCGCAAGACGCTCATCGATCAGTACCGGCGCCAGAGCCTGCAGCAGAAGGCATTCGCTGAGCTGCGGAAGAAGGCGAAGCCGGTCGCAATTAGCGATTCCGAAATCGGCGCGGCATACGAAAAGAGTAAGAATTCTCTTCAGAAGCGCCCCGCCCTGGTGAGCTTCCGTCAGATCATCATCACGCCGAAACCTTCCACCGAAGCAAAGGCGCGGGCGAAGGCAAAGGCGGAATCGCTTCTCGTCGAGATTCGGAAAGGCGGTGATTTCGAGCAGATCGCAAAGCGCGAATCGATGGATCCCGGCACGAAAGCTCTTGGCGGAGACCTCGGCTGGAATCGCCGGGGCAGCGGACTCGTTCCCGAGTTCGAGCGTGTGATGTTCGCACTGCGTCCGGGCGATATCAGCGGTGTCGTCGAGACAGCGTTCGGATATCACCTCATTCGTGTGGACAGAGTGCAGTCCGCCGAAGTAAAGGCGCATCACATCCTCATCGCTCCGGTCATCGACGCCAATGACGTCGAGCGCGCGCTCAACGAAGCTGACACAGTCGCAGCCCAGTGGAGACGGGGAGTGAATTACGATTCACTCGTCGCCAAACACCACGATCCCGCCGAGGAGAAAGGCATTCTGCAGCCGTATCCCGCGGACTCGCTTCCGCAGAGCTACAAGACGGCGCTCGCCGGAGCGACTCCAGGCAAGATCACCCAGCCGTTCCAGCTCGCGAATCCGCGAGGGAATCCGAAGTTCACGGTGATGCAGATTCTGACACTCACCGCGCCGGGGCAGTACGTCGAAGCTGAGGTGCGCGATCAAATTCGCGCGCAGCTCGCCGATGAGCGCGCCATTCGTCA
>JACDDT010000048.1 GCA_013816855.1 Gemmatimonadaceae bacterium | reverse complement strand
AACGCACGCGATCGCGTGCTCCAGTTCGTGGACAAGGAGGTGGAGAAGGGAAGGCAGGCGTACATCGTCTACCCTGTCATCGAGGAATCGGAGAAGCTCGATCTCAAGGCGGCGACGACCATGTACGAGGAGCTGCGGAAAGGCATCTTCTCGCTGCGTCGTGTTGCACTTCTCCACGGACGCATCGGTGCGGAGGAGCGTGAGGAGACGATGCGGAAATTCCGGGACGGCGAGATCGACATTCTCGTTTCGACGACTGTCATCGAGGTCGGCATAGATGTGCATAACGCGACGGTAATGCTCGTCGAGCACCCCGAGCGGTTCGGTCTATCGCAATTGCACCAGCTTCGCGGCCGCGTTGGACGTGGCGCGGAGGCATCCTTCTGCATTCTACTCGGCAACGTCGGAGAGGACGCGGCGGAGCGATTGAAGATCCTCGTCGAGACTGAAGACGGTTTCGAGATCGCGCGCGCCGACCTGCGTCTTCGCGGAATGGGAAATCTTTTCGGACAGCAGCAGAGCGGGGACCCGGTGTTCAAAATCGCCGACCCGGTGCGCGACGAGGAGCTCGGGGTGAAGGCGAGGGTCGCGGCGGAGGAGCTGCTTGCCAGGGATCCGGAGCTGGCGAGCAAGCCGAACGTTGGGATTCGAAAAGTTCTGGCGAGCCGGTACGCGCGGGCGCTTGAGCTGTTCAGGGTGGGGTAAAAAACAAGGAAGAACTACCGGCCTGGGGCCTTCGGCGGAGCGGCTTGGTGGCTTCGGGCCTCGCAACCAAACTTTCGTGCGAGGCACGCAGCAAACAGCCGCTCCGCACACAGCCCCAGGCCGGTAGTTCTTAGTTTGTAGTTTCAGGCTTTCGGGTTCGCCAGCCTCTTCTTAATCCGCTCGAGCTCCGCATTCACCCGCGCAAGCTGATCCCTTAGCGACGCGATCTCTTCATCGCGCGACTTCATCGCGTCCTTGTCAGTCGGCGGCGTCGCAAGTGTAGTCGTCTGCGTCGAGGTCGTCGCAAGCTTCAGCGACTGGGCGAGCGCCGCAGTACGTCGCAGCACTTTTGCAACCGAAGTGTGCCACTGCGCGGAGTCGCTGGCGAGGTAAGCGTCGAGGTTGCTGATGCCCGCCGAGAGCGAGCCGCTCTTGTTGTTGGGATCCACCTTGTAAAGCCCGCGCCAGAAAATCGCTTCGGTCGCTTCGTGACTGCCCTTGTGCGAGGCAATGAAATCGGCGAGACGTTGGTCGGCGGCTTCGTACTTACCACTATCTGCGGCGAGGCGGGCGTTGGAGAGCGTCGCGTCCCATTCGTCGCTCACGGACGGAGCGCTCGAATGCTTGAAATGCGCGCACGCGCCGAGCGAGAGGGCGAGGACAAATGCAGCTCGCTTCACGCGCCCGTTCCGATGTGATCGCTCTTACGGCGAATTCCTGAAATCTGTTGAGGCATTGTTACTGTAAACATAGTCCCTTTTCCCAGCTCGCTCTCCACGGAGATTGTGCCGCCGTGCGCTTCCACGATCTCTCTGGCGATCGCGAGGCCGAGTCCGGTTCCCTTGGCCGCGGCCTGCGCCTGGTTATCCGCTTGGAAGAACTTGTCGAAGATGCGTGGAAGCTGATCCGCGTCGATCCCGACACCCGTGTCGCGTACCGCAATGACGATCTGCAGCGATGCGTAGTTGACCTCCAGGTTCACCGAGCCGTCGCGCGGAGTGAATTTGAACGCATTGGAGAGAAGATTTCCGAGCACTTCGTTGATGCGGTCTTCGTCCCAGAAAACTGTTTCGGGCAAATCCGGGCCGTGTCTCACGGTGAACGTAATGTTACGCTGGTTTGCGAGGACGCTGAACGATTCCTCGAGATTGGTCAGATACTTCCGCAGGTCGATGTCGCGCGGCTCCAGCCGGCCGCCCCTTGCTTCGAAGCGGCTGATATCGAGAAGACGCTTGATGAGTCGCGTGAGCGTGTTCGCCTGCTTGATCAAAGTCTGCGCGATCTCATGCTGCTTCGGCGTCAGCTCTCCGTAAATGTTCTCCTGGAGAAGCTCGAGGTAACCGATGATGACGTTGATCGGAGTCTTGAGCTCGTGCGACGCGACCGAGATGAATTCGGCGCGGAGACGATTCAGCTCGCCGAGCTGCGTAGCCATCGAATTGTAGCTCGCCGCAAGCCGGCCGAATTCATCTGCGCGCGTCGGTGATATTCGCAGCTCGTATGAGAGATCGCTCTCCGATACCGCTTTCATGCCCCGCTCGAGCTCGTACACCGGCCGGCTGATGGCGCGGAAAAGAAGGATTCCGAGAATGAACGCGAGTGCGGCGGCGACGATGAACGCCGCGATCGCCAGCCGCTCTGCACCGCTCGTGGCGTCTGCTGCCTGCGCGACGCGCTCTTTCGTGTTGACTCGGAGCGTAGCACTGATCGTGTTCAGCGAAGTGTCGATCGCGGCCAGCGCCGGCCTGGTGCGCTCAGTCGAGATCATCTCGGCGACGACGCCGCGGCCCGCCACCGCATCAGCGTACTCTTCGGTGGTCGCGGATCTTAGCTCGGCGATCGCCGCGCGAATCTTCAAGGGCGAAAAGGCCAGGTGAAATGCGTCGAGGGAATCGGTCTTTGCACTGAGGGCGTCGAGGCCCGCCTTCATGCGGCGCCGGCTGGCGTCGTCGTGGACAAACAGCAGCGCGTTCTCGGCCCGGCGTCCGTCCTCTACCGCTCCGGTAAACGAGTTGAGGAGGAGCGACGCAGCAAACTCCCGGTCACGGAGAAGACGGGTAGTCGTCTGCAGCTCCTCGAGGGAGCGCAGTGCGAGGATGAGGGGGACGAGAAGGACGAGGGCGATGGCGACGAGCCCGAGCCCGAGACGAGAGCGAAGGCTCATCTCCCGTTGACACTCCCAATCGCGCGCTCTACCTTGCCGCCGAAGTCCCTGCCGCCGACACTACGATTCAACAATGACGTCCTCTTCCTCTGAATACGCGCGAATAGTTGACCTTCCCGCGCATGCCGGCCGATCCGTGCGCGTACGCGGATGGGTTACGCACGTGCGGTCGTCCGGAAAGGTGGCTTTCGTCGTCATTCGCGACGGCAGCGGGATTCTTCAAGTTGTACTGGTGAAAAGTACCGTATCACCGGAGTCCTGGGAACGGTTCGGAACTCTCACGCAGGAGACGAGCGTCGAGATCGAGGGCGAGGTTCGTCTCGACAAGCGCGCGCCCGGTGGGGTCGAGCTTGGGGCGACGTCGCTGGAGGTCGAAGGGCCGAGCCCGGGCGATTATCCGATCCAGCCGAAGGAGCACGGCATCGATTTTCTTTTGGACCATCGCCATCTCTGGCTTAGAAGCGAGCGGCAGCGTGCGATTCTTCGCGTTAGAGCGGAGATCGAGCAGGCGATACGCGACTTCTTTTACGAGCGGGACTTCACCCTCGTAGACACTCCGATTCTGACAGCGGCAATCGGCGAGCGCAGCGGGCTTTTCGCGACGGAATACTTCGACGAGGGTAATGCCTACCTCGCGCAGACCGGCCAGCTCTATGGCGAAGCGGCAGCGGCGGCGCTGGGGAAGATCTACTGCTTCGGCCCGACTTTCAGGGCGGAAAAGTCGAAGACGCGCCGCCATCTCACCGAGTTCTGGATGTGCGAGCCGGAAGTCGCCTTCAACGATTCGAACGACAACATGAAGCTGCAGGAGGAGTTCATCTCCTTCATCGTCGCGCGCGTTCTCGAGCGGAAGCAGAAAGAGCTCGCCGAGCTGGAGCGCGATGTTTCGAAGCTGGAAACGGTGAAGGCGCCGTTCCCGCGCATCGATTACAACGACGCGGTGAAGATTCTCCAGTCGAAGGGCAGTGAAGTGAAGTGGGGGGACGACCTCGGCGCCGAGGATGAGTCGCTGCTCGTGGAAGGCGCCGACAGACCCGTGTTCATCTTCAATTATCCGAAGGAAGCGAAGGCTTTCTATATGAAGGAGAATCCGGCGGACCCGCGGACGGTGCTATGCGATGACTGTCTTGCGCCCGAAGGTTACGGCGAGATCATCGGCGGGTCGCAGCGTGAGGACGATTACGACAGGCTCCTCGAGCGCATCAAGGAAGAGAAGCTGCCACTCGACGCGTATGGATGGTACCTCGATCTGCGTAAGTACGGGACGTTCGTGCACTCGGGATTCGGTCTCGGGCTCGAGCGGACGGTCGCGTGGATCTGCGGGCTTCCGCACATCCGGGAAGCGAGCCCATTCCCGCGGCTAATGAACCGGCTTCGGCCATAAGTTCTACCGTGGGTGCCGCGTCCGTTTGCGTATTCGGGAGCCGATAGCTCGCAGCATCGCGGCTTCGTCGAGCTCGGAAGGCGAGACCGACGGCTCAGGAGCATCAAACAGTGTTTGGGCCTTCTCGCTGAGCACCGCGTCGTCAAATCTGGAGACTGCCTTCGATCGCGCCTCCGCGATCGACGCGTCGATCACCCTCTTGGCACGTCGCGCGCGTTCGGAAGCTTCTCGCAGTGGCGGTGCGAACTTTCCAAACAGCCATCGTCCGATATAAAAGACGTACAACGCCATCACCGCCGCGAAAAAGAGTTGGCCGCCGCTCATTCTTCCGCAGCCTCTTCCGTTTTTGCCTCATCCCAGAGCTTGTCGAGCTTCTCCAGTCCCAGATTAGGAAAATCCAGCCCGCGCTCCGTCGCGATCTTCTGCATTCGCGTGAATCTCCGCTCGAATTTCACGTTCGCCTTGTCGAGCGCGAGCGAGGCGTGCACTCCCGCCTTCCTGCACAGATTCACAACCGCGAAGAGCAGGTCACCTAACTCCTCCTCGAGCGACTCGTGCCGCTCATCCAGAATCGCGGCGCCTGCCGAGTTGTAGCTCGGGGGATTCTTCACGAGCTCGGAGCGGACTTCCTTTAGCTCTTCCTCGACTTTCTCCGACGGCCCTTCAACATCGGGCCAGTCGAATCCCACGCCGGCGGCGCGGTCCTGCAGCCGGTGCGCGCGATGAAGCGAAGGCAGCGACGCGGGCAATCCCTCGGCGAGCGATGTCCGCTTCTTCGATTTAATTTTTTCCCACGGCTCGCGCGCGGCATCGCCGTACAGGTGCGGATGACGCCCCTTCATCTTCGTGATCAGTCCCTCTGCGACATCGGAAAAAGCAAACGCGCTGCGCTCCTCCGCCATCACTGAATGGAAAAGGACCTGGAGGAGAACATCCCCGAGCTCCTCGCGCATGAGCTTGTCGTCCTTCAAGCGGATGGCATCGTCGAGCTCGTGCGATTCTTCGATGAGGTAAGGCCGGAGCGATTCGTGATTCTGCTCGGCGTCCCATTCGCAGCGGGCGCGCAGGTCGCGCATGAGGGCCAATGTGTCGTCGAGTGAGCTCATTTTCGCAGGCGGATTTCTTGTTGGCGCAGAGGTAGGAACGTTATACTAGGCGTACCAAGAATGCCGCGCCAATGAGCAGTTATCCGACGCGCGCCTGGGTCGAGGTCGACCTGGGCGCGCTCAGACGTAATGGGGCCGCTGTCGCAGCGCGGTCGGGCTCGCGGCTGCTGCCGATGGTCAAGGCCGATGCATATGGACTCGGGGTCGGCCCCGTCGTGAATGCGCTCCGCGATCTCAACCCCTGGGGATTCGGGATCGCGACCGTCACCGAAGGGGAAGAGCTGCGCGCGCTCGGCTACGACGGACGTGTCGTTTTCTTCACTCCCGTTCTCGAAGAGGATCTCGAGCGCGCCGATCAAGCGAACCTCACCCCCGCGCTCGGCTCTCCACAGACTATCAATGCGTGGGTCGCGCGCACGGATGCCCCATGGCATCTCGCCATCGACACAGGGATGAGCAGGGCGGGCGCTTCGTGGCGCGAGGTATACGAGCTCGCCGCTCTCACGGCGCAGCATCCGCCCGAAGGTGTGTTCACCCACTTCCATTCGTCCGAGCTCGATGACGGCAGCATGGACGCGCAGGAAGAAAGATTCGAGGCGGCCCTCAAGCGGCTGTCGTTCAAGCCGAAGCTCACGCACACGGACAACAGCGCCGCGCTCGCCCGTCACGAGAACACAGGACGGGACATCGTTCGTCCCGGAATCTTTCTGTATGGCGTGGGAAGCGGTCCCACTGCTTCAGTGCAACCGGAGCATGTCGTTTCCCTGCGCGCGCGCGTCGTCGAGATCCGCACCATCGAGCCCGGAGATACGGTGAGCTACGACGCCATCTTCACCGCCAGGCGTAAGACGACACTGGCTACCGTCGCGGTCGGCTATGCGGACGGGTATCCGCGCGCTCTCGGGAACGTGGCGCAGGTTTCGATTCGCGGGAAGCTCGCGCCCGTCGCCGGTGTGGTGACGATGGACATGACTATGATCGACGTCACCGACATCGCTTGTGAGCTCGGCGACGTCGTCACGCTCATCGGCCGCGATGGACCGAATCTCCTCACCGTTGAGCAGGTCGCCGCATCGGGATCCCTTTCCCCCTACGAAATGGTGACGGGCCTCAGATCGCGCATCGAGCGCACATACGTGGAGACCCAATGAAGCGCGCTGCGATCATCATCCTCGACGGTGTCGGAATCGGCGAAGCGCCCGACGCGGCGAAGTACGGCGACCGCGGCAGCGATACGCTCGGCAACGTCGCGCGCGCACTCGGTGGGCTCAATCTCCCTAACATGGAGAAGCTCGGACTCGGCAACATAAAGCCGCTCCCCGGCGTGAAAGCCCGCAAGGATGCGAGCGGAGCGTGGGGACTGATGCGGCCCGCATCGGCCGGGAAGGACAGCACGACGGGACACTGGGAGATCGGCGGCGTCCATCTCGCGCGCCCGTTCCCAACTTTTCCCAAAGGGTTCCCCCGCGAAGTGCTCGAAGCGTTCGCCTCGAAAACGGGACGTGGCGTGATCGGCAACGTCGTCTCGAGCGGTACCGCAGTCATCGAGAGATTCGCGGAGGAACAGACAAGGACGGGCGCGTGGATCGTGTACACCTCCGCCGATTCCGTTTTTCAAATCGCCGCGCACGAGCAGGTCATTCCTCTCGAGGAGCTTTACGCGGCCTGCGAAATGGCGAGGGACATGCTCGTTCCGCCGTACGATCTCTCGCGTGTCATCGCTCGGCCGTATGACGGCGCGCCCGGCAGCTTTGCACGCACCTCCAACCGGCGCGATTACTCGATCCAGCCGCCGGATGAGACGCTCCTCGACACACTCGAAGCGGCGGAAGTTCCGCGCGCGGGAGTCGGCAAGGTGGACGACCTATTCGCCGGCCGGGGAATAAAGGCGACTCACACTGCGTCGAACGCGGAAGGAATCCGCCTCATTCGCGAGTGGATTGAGGGCTCTCAGAGTGGGTTCCTGTTCGCCAACCTAGTAGATTTCGACCAGTTGTACGGGCACCGCAACGACGTTGCGGGGTTTAATAGAGCACTCGTGGAGTTCGACGACGCTTTGCCCACGCTCTTATCCGCACTAAAAGAGGAAGACCTGCTGTTCATAACTGCCGACCACGGCAACGATCCAACTACGCCTTCGACCGACCACGCGCGCGAGAACGTTCCGCTGCTCGTCGGGGGACCGCGAGTGAAATCTGGCCCCATTGGGCAGCGCGATACCTTTTCCGATCTTGGCGCGAGCGTCGGCGAATGGCTCGGAGTCGCCTACCGAGGCAAGGGAGTGTCGTTCATCGGTGAGATGATCCGATGACAAAAAGCTCCGCGGAGTCGATAAAGAAGGCGGCTTTCACCGCCATGGAGAACGCTTACGCGCCGTACTCCGGGTTCAGAGTGGGCGCCGCCATCGTGACCCGCGATGGAAAAGTCGTTCCCGGCTCCAATATCGAGAATTCCGCATACGGAAATACGATTTGCGCGGAAACCCTTGCCGTATGCTCAGCTGTCTCACAAGGACTGAAGCACTTCGACTCGATTGCCATTGCGACGGAAGCGGATCAGCCGACTCCACCGTGCGGCGCGTGTCGTCAGGTTCTCAATGAATTCGCGCCGGAGCTCGAGATCACCAGCTACACACGAGACGGAAAGTCAGCGAGCTGGACTTTAAGCGAGCTGCTTCCTCACGCATTCCTCTTCGACACTCACGTGGAACCAGGCTCTTGAAGGTTTATTCCAGATACATCGTCGCCGCGTTCGCGGTAGCATCCGCTGCGCTGCTCGCTTCCTGCTCCGAAAAGCTCGAGAACGAAGCCGGCTGTCCCATACTTTGCCCCGATACGGGCGGTACGGTGCAGAACGTCTCACTCGATGCGACCACGATCGATACCACCGTTGCCTCCATTTCCGGGGTAGGAACCGAGCTCGGCTTGCTCATCGCGAACCGTGGCGACTCGCTCGACACGCGCGCGATCATTCGCTTCGACACAGTCCCCGGCAGATTCGCCCCGCGCGCCTCGGATACGACGACGCAGGCTGTGACCTTTGTAGATAGCGCGTACCTCGCCATGCGCGTGGACACGAGTCAGCTAAAAATCACCGGCGCTGTAACCATCGAAGCGTATGACGTGGACACAACGCTCACGAACGACAGCACCGTTGCCGACACACTGACCGCGCCGCTTCTCAAGCTCTTCCGTCCGGACCGTCTCATCGGCTCGCACACGTACACACGCGCGCAGATCCTCGACACCTTGAAGTATTCGATCTCGAACGCGGCGGTGCTCGCCAAAGCGAAAACAGGCAAGCGTCTTCGCATCGGCCTTCGCGCGGTCAGCAGCTCGTCCGCGCAGATTCGGATACGTTCCGCCGAAGCCGGCGCGGCGACGCAACTTTTCTACCGGGTATCGGCCGACACGGCGATACACCCCTTCCTGATCGCGCCATTTTCGAAGACTCCAGTCGGGCAGTCGATCATAGCGGCCCACCTTAGCGACTACACAATTATCGCGAAGAGTCCTGCGCCCGCTCCGCCGCAGTCCCTGAACATCGGCGGACTTCCGCCAACGCGCGTGTACATGCGGTTCGACATCCCGTCGTTCATCGTTGATTCATCCACGGTCGTGCGCGCAGCTCTGGTGCTTACGCAGATACCTAATCGAACCATCGATCCCGCGGATTCCATCGCCATCTCGCCCGCGCTGGTTCTAGCCGCGAAGGCGGTTACGGATCCAACAAAGGCGTCACAGATTCTGGGGGAGATTGCGCTCTCCCCACTCAGTCTCGCCGTGGGAGACAGCGGAAAGAAAACCATCGAGCTCGCGCCTGCCTTCGGCTTCTGGCGCGGGATCGACGGGGTCTCGACCCCGCGCGCAATCGTGCTGCGCAGCGTATCGGAGGGAATCAGTCCCCTTCAGGCGCGCTTCTTCTCGCTCGAAGCGACCGCAGCGGTCCGGCCTAAGCTTCTCATCAGCTACATTCGGCGCACGCCGCTCGGTCTTCCGTAAATGAAAACTGCTTTCTTAGCGTTAGCGTCTCTTTGCCTCGCCACCACGGCCTCTGCGCAGGGCTCGCTCAGCGTGCAGGGATTCGGATATCCGCCCGGGCAGATCAGCACGCGCGCGGAAGGGATGGGCGGCGGGCCTGCGGAGCTCGATCCTCAGAGCGCGCTGAACCCTGCGTCGATCGCGGATGTCGGACCATCTCAGCTCTATTTCCAGTACGATCCTGAGTTCCGCACGGTGAGCTCCGCCGGTGCTACTTCGAAGACGACGACGGCCCGCTTCCCGATCGTCGGTTTCATTCTCCCGCTTTCGACGCGGATGAGGTTCGGCCTTGGCGCCTCCACGCTCGTTGATCGCTCGTCGTTTACGAAATCCACCGTTTTACAACTCATCGACGTCAGCAAGGTCAACGTCACGCAGAGTGTCAAAGTGCTCGGCGCCATTGACGACGTTCGCGCTGCCCTGGGTTACACGGTCAGTCCAGCGTTGAGCATCGGCATCGGCGCGCATCTGATCACAGGAACGAACCAGGTCACGCTTACCCAGCGATTTCCCGATAGCGCGCGCTTCACGAATCTTCTCGAGACCTCGCGCGTGAGCTACAGCGGGACTGCATTCTCCGGCGGCTTCGAGCTGCACCCGTCGAAGCTTCTCGCCCTTGGAGTCTCCGGACGGAAGGGCGGCACCATTCGCGCCGAGTCGGGCGACACCACCGTCGCGACCGCGAAAGCGCCCGATCACTATGGTGCATCAGTGGAATACACAGGCTGGGGCGGAGTCGGTTTGGCCGCGCGCATCGGGCGCGACCAGTGGACGGCGATGCGCCCGCTCGCGTCGAAAGGCGTAACCGCCTATGACTCGTGGGACGTGGGTGGAGGCGTCGAGGCAGAGGGGCCACGGCTTCTTGGAAGAGCGTCACTCCTGCGGCTTGGCGTTCGTCACCGCACGCTTCCGTTCTCGACGACAGGGTCGAGCGTGTCGGAGCTTTCGCTTGGGGGAGGGCTCGGGCTCGAGCTCGCGCGTAATCGCGCCCGAATCGACATCGGGTTCAACCGCGCCGGCCGCAGCAGCGGCGACTCGGTGAAGGAGCACGCCTACATCCTCAGCTTCGGTCTGCGAGTAGTTCCCTGAAATAATGGGAGCGTCCGCGGAATCGTCCGAGCTTATCCTCGTCGTCGACGACATTCCCGCGAACGTCGAGCTTTTGGTGGATCAGCTCGAGAGCCTCGGATATAGGACTGTAACTGCCACCGACGGACCGTCGGCGATCGAAACCTGCTTCTCGGCGAATCCCGATCTTTGCATTCTCGACGTGTCCATGCCCGCCGGCGATCTCGAAGTTGAAGACCGCGCAACCGGATTCGAAGTGTGCCGCCGTATCAAGAGAGATCCCCGGTCATCGCGCATCCCGGTGATCTTCGTCACCGCTCTCAACGATACGAGCGACCGGGTGAAGGGAATCGAAGCCGGTGGAGACGATTTCCTCACCAAGCCGCACAATCGTCTCGTGCTCGGCGCGCGCGTGCGAAGTCTGCTCAAGCTCAAGGCTGCGACGGACGCGCTCGAGGACAGTCTCCGTAAGCTGCGCGAGCTGGAGAAAGTGCGCGAAGATTTGATGCGCATGATCGTGCACGATCTGAAGACTCCGCTCACGCTCGTGCTTGCCACTCTCGAGATGCTGGCCGACGGCGATTTCGGCCCTGTGAACGACAGGCAGAAGTCGGCCGTCGCCGACGCCGAGACGAAGTCGGAGGATCTCCTCGCACTCATCGAGGACATTCTGGAGGTGGCGCGCATCGAGGAAGCGAGCATGAAGCTTTCGCCGGTGCCGTTAGCGCCCGCCGCGCTGATCGCCGAGCTGGTGCACGAGTGGCAGCACCGCTTCCACCAGGAGAAGACCGAGGTAAGCGTGAACGTTTCCGATGAGGCGCCCGTCTTCAACGGAGACAAAGCACTCATCAAGCGCGTTTTCTCGAATCTCATTCAGAACGCGATCACGCACTCGTCGACTCACATCGAGCTTCAGCTGAATGCGCGACCCACCGAGAGCGGAGTGTTGTTCACCGTCAGCGATAACGGACCCGGCATCCCGCCCGAGTACCACGAGCTGATCTTCAGAAAGTTCGGACAGGTAGGGATGCAGCGTATCCCCCGCACCCGCAGCTCGGGGCTTGGTCTCACCTTCTGCAAGCTCGTTGTGGAGGTGCACGGCGGCCGCATTTGGGTGCAGAGCACGGGGGGCGAGGGAAGCGCGTTCCACATCGAGCTCCCTGCGGACCCCGCGTTTGCGGAAGGATCTCCCCCGGCGCCGTGAAGGTTCTCTTCGCGGACTGACCGGCGACTATCTTACTGTACACATTCAAGACAAGTCGATCGGGCGCGGTGAACGGTTCACCGCGAGGCTCTCGGCGAGTGGTGAGGCGGTGATTGCGGAGAGAATTCAAGAACAGAGATGACTGAGACGGGCGGAACGGTTTACATCGAGACCTACGGGTGCCAGATGAACGTGAGCGATACCGAGCTGATGCTTGGCAACCTCACGAGCTCGGGCTACACGTCCGTGTCCGCTCCCGATTTTGCCGATGTCATTCTCATCAACACCTGCGCAATCCGCGACCACGCCGAGCAGCGGGTCATTGGCCGGCTTGGTGAGATGAAGAGCCGGATGAAGAAGGGCGCAGTCGTTGGTGTCACGGGCTGCATGGCGCAACGGCTTGGCGCGAAGCTGATGGAGCGGGCTGGACACGTCAGCGTCGTCGTCGGTCCGGACGGATACCGCGATCTGCCGTCTCTCATCGAAAATGCCCGCCGCGGTGAGCGCGGGATGTCGATCGAATTCGACAGCGAAGAGCATTACGAGGATTTCGCCCCGAGACGATTCGACGGCGTGAAGGCGTGGATCCCGGTTCAGCGTGGGTGCGACTATCGCTGCACGTACTGCATCGTCCCGTCGACGCGCGGCCCGGAACGGAGCAGGAACCTCGCTGACGTCGTGCGTGAAGCCGAGCGCGTCGTCGCGGATGGAATTCACGAGATCGTTCTCCTCGGGCAGACGGTCAACTCGTATAACGACGGCACTCACGATTTTGCTGATCTCTTGCGCGCTGTCGGCGCTGTGCCGGGAATAAGGCGGCTTCGCTTTACCAGCCCGCACCCGAACGATTTTTCGGATCGCGTCATCGCCGCGATGGCCGAGACGGAAGCGGTTTGCGAGCACGTGCACCTCCCGATGCAAAGCGGGTCATCGCGCGTGTTGAAGCGGATGCTCCGCCGGTACTCGAGGGAAGGGTACTTCGAGTGCGCCGACCGTCTGCGCGCGGCTCTTCCCGGAGTGGCGCTGACGACTGATATCATTGTCGGATTTCCGGGCGAGACCGAAGAAGATTTCCAGGAGACCCTCACGGCGGTGGACGCGATGGAGTTCGAGGAAGCGTACACGTTCAAGTTTTCCCCGAGGGAGGGAACGCCGGCGACGCGATTCCCGGAATCGGAAATGGTGAGCGATGAGGTCGCGAGCGAGCGGCTGGCGAGGTTGATCGGGCGGGTGAGAGCGGCGAGCCGTACGCGCAACCTCGGGTTGCTCGGCCAGCGGCGCGAAGTGCTCGTCGAGAAACCGGCACGGAGAGGCGGAATGCTTCAGACGCGGTCCCGCGACTTTAAAACTGTGATGATTGCCGGAGACCACTCGCTGATCGGGAAGTACCTCACCGTCGAGCTTACCGGGACGACCGGCTCGACGTTCATCGGTACGGTCCAGCATCAGAGGGAAGCACTACCGATGGCGGTTTAGCAAGCGAATGATGTTCCGCGCGCGAGCGCGGTGAAGGTGTCAGCGGAGGGAGCGCGACGATTCGGGATACAACCCGGCCGCCATGCTTCCTCTCATCGCATCTGCCTACCTCGCGTTCATCGTCGGGCTTTTTGCCGGATTCTCCGGGATCGCTTGGATTGCGGTCGTCTCCGCAATTGCGATTGCAGCCGCCGCGACCCTCCGGCAAAAACTCAATTTGTTTTCGCTCGCCCTCTTGCTCGGCAGCGGTGCGGCGATCGCCGTAATTACGCCTGCGCAGCAGCACGCGTCGCGTAATCACGCGGCGCCTTCTGGACTCCTTGAGCGGCTTCGCGCGCGTGCGGGGCGCGCGATCGACCGCGACTTCGGGAATGACGCGCCGCTCGCACGCGCGCTTCTCATCGCCGATCAAAGCGAGCTTGACCTGCGCATCCGGGATAAGTACGCGGCGGCAGGGTTGGTGCACATGCTGTCGATTTCGGGACTGCACGTTGCAGTCATCGCTGCGGCGATGCAGCTCATTTTCCAGGTTGCGGGAGCGGGCCGACGGTCTTCGCTCGTCGCTTCGGTGATTCTGACGGGCGTTTACGTGCTCATAATCGGCGCGCCCCCGCCTGCGGTAAGATCGGCGCTGATGCTCAGCGCGGGCGCCTTCTCCAAGATCCTCCAGCGCCCATCGTCGCAATGGGCGGCGCTCGCGGTGGGCGCGTTTGTACCGCTCATCAATCCGCGAACTGTCCTCGACGTCGGCTATCAGCTGAGTGTCGTGGGAATATGCGCGCTGTTTGCGGCGAGTAAGATCAATAGGCGGTTTACAGCGAAGAAGCTGCGCGGCATAAAGCGTAAAATCGCCAATGATCTCGTCACATCCTCCGTCGCTTGCTTTGCAACTGCGCCACTCGTGGCGTGGACGTTCGGGCGCCTCAGTCTCATTGGCCCTGTAAGCAATCTCGTCGCGGGACCGGTCCTCACGCTTGTACAGCCGATGTTATTTCTCGCGCTGCTTCTAGCGCCACTGCCTGCCGCGGCGGAGTTCGTTGCAGGCGCAACACATCCTCTGCTCGCCGCCTTCAACAATGTTGCTTCTTGGTCCGCGGCGATTCCATTCGCGTCGGTTGACATTGCCACCACGACGCCCGGTGCCGTGCTCGCGGCGGTCGCAGTGGTCGCCGGACTCCTCGCCGCCGCGAGCCGATTTCCGATGCGTCCAGCCATCGCCGGCGCCGGCGCGCTTTCGATTCTCATTTGGCTTCACGTTCTTCCCGGACCCGCGAACGGCAAGGTCGAGCTCCACGTCCTCGACGTCGGCCAAGGCGACGCAATTCTTATTCGCACGGATCGCGGCCGGTGGATCCTTTTCGATGCGGGTCCTGCGTGGCGGACGGGTGACGCGGGGAGAAACGTCATCAATCCGTACCTTCTTCACCGAGGTGGCACGCTCGAAGCCTTCGTTCTCTCCCATCCGCATACCGATCACGTTGGCGGAGCGGCGAGCGTCTTGAATGTTTTGCGCCCTCACGATTACTGGGACGCTGCGTTCGCGGGGGGATCCGAGGCTTACATCGCCTCGCTCACAACCGCGGGACGGGAGGGGATCGCGTGGCACCGCGTGCATCTTGGGAAGGACCTGCTGTTCGACGGCGTACGCATCCGGTTTCTCGCGCCTGATTCAGCGTGGACCGTTTCACTTCACGACCCGAATCTGGCGAGCACGATTGCTCTCGTTACGTACGGAGATGTCCGCTTTCTGCTCGTCGGCGACGCGGAGAAACTCGAGGAGGATTGGCTTCTCGCCCACGCGGGCGACGATCTGCATGCTGATATACTCAAGGTCGGGCACCACGGGAGCGCCACGAGCACGAGTGACGCTTTCCTCGCCGCGGTGCATCCGCGTGCGGCGCTCATCTCCGTCGGCGTTCACAACATGTATCACCATCCGAGCCCCGATATCATTCGGGCGCTGAGGCTGTCAGGTGCTGAGGTCTTGCGCACCGACGAATCGGGTACGATTGTCGCGAGTACCGACGGACACACGATCCAGCTCGAAGCACGGGGAGAGAAATGGGCATTGCCCGGCGCGTCATCGAATCAATTGCCGGAAAGAAGATCGAGCTACCGCGGGAACTAACTGAAAAGTTTCCCGAGCTGTTGGACGCGCGCTTTCGCATCGGCGGGTTTCCCCTGCGCGTCGGAGGATGGACACTCGGCGCCCCTCACGTTTCGGGCATTACACTCGGAGGAACGATCTTTCTCCACCCGACCCAGGGCCTCGACGAATCCCTCCTCTTGCACGAGCTTCGTCACGTCCATCAATTTCGAGAGCGAAAAACTTTCCCGGTACGTTATCTTTGGCAGTCCATCAAACGTGGATACCGGGCGAACCCGTATGAAGTCGATGCCCGGCGATTTTCCGCTATTAGACTCCGAATGCGCGAGACTGACACCGACGGAGGCGCGTAACGTGGTAAAGCACACCGCAACATCCGTTGTAACGATCGACCGTTATATCATCGAGCAGGAAAAGCTTCACCCCGAAGCAACCGGTGAGCTTTCCGCCATTCTTTACGACCTCGCGCTCGCGGCGAAGATGATCGCCAACAAGGTGCGAAGTGCCGGCCTCGCCGACATACTCGGCGCTACGGATAACGAGAACGTGCAGGGCGAGATACAGCAGAAGCTCGACGTGCTCGCCAACGAGATCATCATCAAGGCTCTCGACCACGGGGGGCGCCTCTGCGCGATGGCGTCCGAGGAAGAGCCGGACATCATCGACATCCCTGAAAGGTTTCGCTGCGGGAAGTACTGTCTTCTTTTCGATCCGCTCGATGGCTCCTCGAACATCGACGTCAACGTGCCCGTCGGAACGATTTTCTCGGTCCTAAAAAAAGTCACGCGCGGCTCACGTGGCGAAATGGAAGACATGCTTCAGCCGGGACGCCGGCAGGTCGCGGCGGGTTACGTGATTTACGGCTCGAGCACGATGCTCGTGTACACCACCGGCCAGGGCGCGCACGGATTTACTCTCGATCCGTCGCTCGGAGAATTTCTTCTTTCGCACCCGAACATCCGCATTCCCGATACCGGCCGTTACCTCTCGGTGAACGACTCGTATCGCGATTTGTGGGACGAGCCGGTCAAAGGTCTCATGGAGTACTATCGCGGCGCGGGTGGGGCGCGCCAGCCGATGAATACGCGTTACGTGGGATCACTGGTCGCGGACTTCCATCGCAATCTCCTGGGCGGCGGCCTCTTCGCGTATCCCTCGAACAAGAATAGCCCGAAGGGGAAGCTTCGTCTGCTATATGAGGCGAACCCACTTGCGTTCATTGTGGAGCAGGCGGGCGGGGCAGCGTGCGACGGCAGCGGAAGAATTCTCGACATCCAACCGACCGAGCTGCATCAGCGGGTCCCGCTATATATCGGAAGTAAGAGCGATGTGGATGCCGCGACGTCGATGCTTGGCGGGAAGCGTCCACCGGTCGCGGGTATCGGCGCCGTCGGCGCGTGACGCGGGGCAGGCGAATCGAACGTGGGTAACACCGGCCCCGGCGAGCGGACGACGCCGTCGGGGATTCCCCTCAAGACATCGTACGGACCCGAGGATGGACCCGCGAGCTACGGTGACGAGCTCGCAACCCCCGGCACATTTCCATTCACGCGCGGCGTTCAGCCGAGTATGTATCGCGGCCGCTTGTGGACGATGCGGCAGTACGCCGGGTTCGGAACGGCGCGCGACACCAACAAAAGATTCAAGCTTCTTCTCGAGGCGGGTCAAACGGGACTGAGCGTCGCGTTCGACCTCCCTACGCAGATGGGTCTCGATTCTGATTCACCGCG
>JACDDT010000126.1 GCA_013816855.1 Gemmatimonadaceae bacterium | reverse complement strand
TCATCGTCGCCATCGTGTAGAGCCACGCGCCGCGTTTCTTTCGGACGAGGGCGACGAGCGCGCCAATCGTGCCCATCCCACTCAGCACTACCGGGAAATGGTTGATCAGCGTGTGAATGTACGGCCACGTAAGCTGTGCCACGGCGCTACCTCGCGAAACGCGCGAGCGCCATAAATGCGCCTGCGCCAAGAGTGAGTATCGCAACCGCGCGCGACGAGATGAGCAGCTTGCGTGAGAGGCGCGCCAACTCCGCGCCCTGCTCGGCAGTCGGGGACGCGGGCCCGATCGCGTTGGCGAGCACCGCGATCTTCGATCCGGTCGGAAGATTGATCGAGATGCCGACTATGAATGCTATGATGGCGAGGAATCCGCCGAGGGTGTAGTCGAGTGCCCTGCGGGTGAAGAACTCAATCTGCATCTGCGGGAAGTCGATGCGATAAAGCCAGAGACCGCTTGCGATGGCAAGAATAACCGTTACAGGGAGAATAGCCCCGAGCTTGCCGCGCATCATAATGTGTTCGAGTCTCTGCGCACTGCCTACGTCGCCTGTGAGGAGGGCCGGAGTAACGAAGAACCCAAGAGTCACCGCGCACCCCAGCCAGAACGCGCCGCAGACTATGTGCACCAGACGCAGCACTTGCAGCAGATTCACGTCCATAAGATTTCTCCCTTTGAAATCGGACTACGCGTGATATTGCCGGCGAAGTTGGTCAATGATACGCTACCCGGGCGCAACGTCAATCAAATCCTGGGGTGAACATGACTGCTACATCATTGGGGCTCCGAACGGTCATCTATCACGTGCCCGACCTCGCACGCGCCAAGGCGTGGTATTCCGCGGCATTCGGGGTTGACCCGTATTTCGACGAGCCTTTCTATGTCGGCTTTACTATCGGCGGATTCGAGCTCGGGCTGGATCCCGACACAAGCGAGCTGGCCGCGGGCGAAGGCGGATCGGTGGCGTACTGGGGAGTAAAGAATCTGGACGACGTGCTCCCGAACTTTACGCGTGACGGCGCGAAGGTGAGAAGCGCGCCACGCGACGTCGGCGAAGGGATTCGCGTCGCGTCCGTATCAGATCCGTTCGGAAACACGATCGGGCTGATCGAGAACCCCCACTTCAAATACGGTGGCAGTTAGATTCTCCCTATGCCATTCGACGTAACGAAGTTCGGTCTCGCGGAAATGCTCCGTCTTGGCATCGACATTCGGAAAACAATGGCTACGCGGGAGACCTTCGAGTCAGCGGCCCAGAGCGTATGCGAGCATCTCTATCATGACCTTACCGGTCCGACCGGCGACCGCGCGTGCGCTCTTGTCCGCTGCTACAAGACGCATCCGTTCGCTGAGCTTCCACTCGATCTAAAGGATTTCGCCAAGGTAAGCCTGCCGAGCGAAACCCCACGCCCTTCGATGAAGTGCCTGACACTGATGGGAACTGTCGGCGACGAGCCTGAGTGGAATTCACGGTCGGGCTCGCGCGGTCACAAGGCGATTCCGCTTCCGAGTCCTGAAATCGTGGAGCAGGCCCCCATGATCGCGCAGCTGTTGCGTCAATTCGGTCTCGATCTTTCCGAGCTTTTGGACCCGGGGAAGGAAGTCGTTCGCGACTTGATGGGAAAAACGTACGGAGTGTTTCACGTTGCCGATGCCAGGGGAAGCCGGTTCATCCCCGCTCAGGAGGAGTTCGTACTGCGCCACGGCATCCGATCCGTTCTGGGTTTCGGGGGCTCACTCGCGACGAGCGACCTCTTCGCGGTCATTCTTTTCTCGAAGTTCGCGATTCCCGAAAGCTCCGCAGATCGCTTCAGGACGGTAGCGCTCGATGTAAAAAGCGGCTTCTTCAAGCTCAGGGAAGCCGTCTTCGCCGCATAGGCGGCCGAAAATTTTACTGGCCGAGCACTAACGCGAAGATCAGCGGTGCAACGATGGAAGCGTCGCTCTCGACGATGTACTTGGGCGTGTCCATCCCGAGCTTGCCCCAGGTGATCTTCTCATTGGGAACAGCCCCCGAGTACGAGCCGTAGCTCGTGGTGGAATCGGAGATCTGGCAGAAGTAGCCCCACAGAGGCACTTCGGGGCGCTGCAGATCCTGATGCAGCATCGGCACTACGCAGATGGGAAAATCACCCGCGATGCCTCCGCCGATCTGGAAAAATCCAATCGATGACTTGGGCGCAGTCGTCGAGTACCAATCGGCGAGGATCGTCATGTACTCTATGCCGGTCCTCACCGTGTGAATGTTCTTCACGTCGCCGCTGATGCAGTGTCCCGCGTACATGTTACCGAGCGTGGAATCCTCCCAGCCGGGAACGATCATCGGCAGATTGCGCTCGGCGGCGGCGACGACCCACGAATCGGCGGGATCGATCTGATAGTGTTGCTTCAGCTTTCCGCTCTTGATGACGCGAAACATGAACTCGTGCGGGAAGTAGCGCTCGCCCTTTGAATCGGCTTCCTGCCATTCCTCGAGCACAGCCGTCTCGAGTCTGCGCATCGCTTCCATTTCTGGGATGCACGTGTCGGTGACCCGGTTCATATGGCGATCTAGTAGCGCCTGCTCGTCAGCGGGCGTAAGATCGCGGTAGTGCGGGACGCGCTCGTAGTGGTCGTGGGCGACGAGGTTGAAAACATCTTCCTCGAGATTGGCGCCGGTGCAGCAGATTGCCTGGACTTTGTCCCGGCGGATCATCTCCGCGAGGGAAATCCCTAGCTCAGCGGTGCTCATCGCTCCCGCGACCGTAATCAACATTGAGCCGCCGCCGTCGAGGTGGCGGATGTACCCATCGGCGGCATCGACCAGCGCCGCGGCGTTGAAATGGCGGTAGTTGTGACGGATGAAGCTCGATACCGGCGGCCCTGCGGGCTTCTTGGAAGATGACATGTTCAAACGCTAACCCGGCCACCCCCCGAGTTCAACGCCGCGCGTACGTTTTTTGCTCCCTCCGGTGCTGCCGGCACTCCGGTTTTTCGCGTGGTTCCAACCAAGAACATCACGGACAGAGGGGAAGGAACATGGCAGGAAAAGCACCACGCACCGCAGCGATTCTCGCGTTCGCCGCCTTCACGGCGACGGCATGCGCGAAAAGAGATGACAACATAGCGACGGACACGACCGCGGCGACGAACGCCAACAACTCGATGACGGCCAGCGACACCGCAGGTGGTGCATCCAGCACGGCAGCCGCGCCGGCAGGCCTCACAGACGCGAACATCGTTGCGATTCTTGACGCGGTGAACATGTCAGATAGCACGTGGGGAGCGATCGCCGCCGTGAAAGGCACGAGCAAGGAAGTTCGAGAGTTTGGAAAAACGATGATGC
>JACDDT010000125.1 GCA_013816855.1 Gemmatimonadaceae bacterium | reverse complement strand
GGTGAGCATCGGCACCATGATGAGTGCGGCGAGGACGCGCGGCGTGACCAGCTTTTTGATCGGGTCGGTCCCGAGCGTGTTGAGGGCGTCTATCTGCTCGGTGACCTTCATCGAGCCGAGCTGGGCGGCAATGCCCGAGCCGACCCGTCCAGCGACCATCAATCCGGCGAGGACTGGCCCCAGCTCCCGGATCATCGAGCCGGCGACGAGTCGGCCGATGTAAATGGTCGCGCCGAACGTGGCCAGCTGAACGGACGACTGGAGCGCGAGCACCATTCCGGTGAAGAAGCCGGTGAGGAGGACGATGCCGAGCGAGCCGACGCCGATGGCGTCCATCTGCTGGATCGTATCCCCTAGGTAAAAGGGGCGGGCGAAGATGAAGCCGATGGCCTTTCCCGACAGGACGAAGAACTCCTGCAAGGAGAAAATCATGCGCTTCGCGGCTTCGTTGAAGCGTTGTCCTATCAATGGGCCATGGTCAGAGGTTCGGAGCGTACTCTATGAGGCGGGGAGGGGCAAGTGTCATACCCTTTGACGCTCCCCGTGCGAGGCTTAGTTTGAACCCCTAATGATCGAGACAATTTCGCGCAGCCGACTCGTCGAGCTGCTGCGAGCGGGGAGTGAGCAGCGTGTCGCCGTCGTCGGGGATGCGATGCTCGACGTTTATTTGCGAGGCGATGTAAGCCGCATCTCTCCGGAGGCACCCGTACCCGTCGTCCGGGTTCTTGAGCGCAAGTTCGCGCTTGGCGGCGCGGCGAACGTCGCGCAAAATGTCTTGGCGATCGGAGCGGAGTGCGAGCTAGTGGCCGCGGTTGGATCGGATCGGGAGGGCATTCAACTGCAGGAGATGCTCGAGCGACTCGACGCGGACACGCGCGCCCTGGTCACCGTCGATCGCCCCACGACCACGAAGACGCGTGTTCTTGCGAGAGCTCAGCAGGTCGTGCGCTTCGACGAAGAGGACGACGCAGACATCGAGGGCGATGACGTGAAAACGCTCATCGAGAGAGCAGCCGCTGCCATCGGAGACGCAGGCGCACTCGTGCTGGAAGATTACAATAAGGGTGTGTTGACGCCCCCACTCATCGAGGCCGTGATGAAAGGCGCCGCGGCTGCGAAGATTCCTGTCGTAGTGGATCCCAAGTACAGAAACTTTTTCGCGTATCGGGGCGCGACGATCTTCAAGCCAAACCGTCGGGAGCTGGAAGCGGCGGTCGGGGCATCGGTTGACCTCGACCATCCGGAGGCACTGCCCGGGGTCCTCTCCCGGCTGGGAGTGAAAAACCTTCTTCTTACGCTCGGTGAATCCGGAATGGCACTCATCGGCGTAGATGGTGAAGTGGGCCGGGTGCCGACGACGGCGCGCGAGGTGTACGATGTGGTCGGCGCGGGCGACACGGTGACGGCGTATCTCGCTACGATGCTGGCGGCGGGTGCAACGCCGGCCGAGGCGGCGGTAATCGCGAATTTCGCGGCTGGCGTGGAGGTCGCGAAGCTCGGCGCGGCGACTGTGTCAACCGACGAGGTTATCGAAGCATATGACGTTTTCGGCTCTTCCCGCTCCTGACGGTGTAGCAAGTCACTCAATGACAACTTCCTTGCATAAATCAAGAATTCTACTGGGCGCGATTTTCCTCTCGGCATCGCTCGCTTCGACCCTTCACGCCCAATCGGCGGACTCGACATGCTCGGCTCGGCGCGACAATCTCGCGGCAGTGCGCACCGGGGTGGGAACGTCTTTCGTCGCGGGCAATGGATACCTCTGGCATTACTTCAAAAAGGCGTGGTGGTCGGGAGAGAAAGCGCCGCACTTGTTTTTTCATGCGGACTGGGACCAGGGCTTCCGCGACCAGGACAAGTTCGGTCATATGCTCGGCGGTTATCACCTCACGCGTGTCGGGCATGATGCGCTCAAGTACGCATGCGTCTCCGAGAAAAAGTCGGAGCTCCTAAGCGCGGCGTTTGCCGAGTTTTTTCAGCTCCAGATAGAGGTCTTCGACGGTCATTACAAGAAGTACGGATTCTCGTACGCCGACGTGCTCGCCAACACAACGGGGATGCTTATTGCCGTCGCGCAGGAACGGCATCCGCAGCTCGCGGCTATAAAACCCACGATGTCGTACCATAAGACTGCCGCGCTCAAGAACAGCTACCGTTTCGACACTGAGTTGCGGCCTTCGCTCGATTACTCCGGTCAGACGTATTGGTTCTCCACCGACGTTCACGCGCTGCTCCCCGACGACAAGAAACAGTACTGGCCCGAGGCAGTGCGTCTTTCCGTTGGCCATTCAGTCACTGACTGGATCAGTGCGGAAGATGGCCACTCCTTTCGGGGAAAGCGGCGAATTCTCCTCTCGCTGGATCTCGATCCCGAAAAGCTTCCGGGGGAGAATCATCTTTGGAAGCAGATAAAGCATCAGCTTTCTTACTATCACTTTCCTGCCCCGGCGCTTCAGCTGACGCCGAGCTGGAATGGAATTGCGTGGTACCGCTAATGCGGCGCTGGGGCGCGAGGGCCGGGGCGTTCCTCTTCGCGCTCGCCATTCCGGCAGCGCGAATCGTCCAGGCGCAGGCCAGCGCGTATGTGCCACTCGACGATATCGCGTACCAATACGTCGACGCCTTGGCGAGCCGGGGATTGCTTCCCTCGCTCTCGGGATTGGAGCGTCCGTACACGCGGCGTGAGCTCGACGCCGCCGTAGACTCGGCGCGCGAACGCGTCACCAGCCCTGTTCTTGTCGCGTGGCTGGATGCTCTCTCGGGCACAGGTCGAAAATATGCTGTCGCATCCGATAGCGATTCCTCATCGGTCCACGCCCGGTTCAGCGGCGATGCTTACGTCACCGCTCAGACTTCGGGACGCCGCGAGCTAATGCTATCCGACCGCGAGAAAAGCGTGAGGCCCGGAATAACTCTGAGGATGGTGATGGAAGGCGGCCCCGTGGCAGCCTCGATTCGTGGCCTCATAGACAACCGTTTGAACGTGGACCCCGAGTTTTCGGGGCGAAAGGACCGCAAGATCGCTGGTCGAATGGAGGACGCGTATGGGGGCGGACAGTGGAAGTACGGAGAGCTGACCTTCGGCCGCCTTGCAAGAAACTGGGGTCCGAGTCCTCTCACCGGGCTTCTCTTAGGCAATTACTCCTACACGTTCGATCAGCTTTACACGAAGGTCGGCAGCAAGGCGATCCACATCTCTTCGGTGATAGCGCGGTTGGATGAGATCTTTCCTCCATCCGGCCCATCCGTTCAACGGTATCTTTCGGTTCACCGTCTCGCGCTCCGCCACGCGACTTGGGAAGTGGGCGCGAGCGAAAGCTTCCTTTACACCGGCGCCGGGCGCGGCTTTGAGCCAACCCTTTCGAACCCATTCAACAT
>JACDDT010000124.1 GCA_013816855.1 Gemmatimonadaceae bacterium | reverse complement strand
CGCACGGTGACGCTTTACGCACCAGCTTCTGGAATCGTTCTCGAGAAAAAGGTAATGCAGGGCCAGGCGATTACGGCCGGCGAAGAGCTCTACACCATCGCGGACCTGTCCGACGTTTGGGTTGACGCCCCTCTTAGAGAAGCCGATGCCGGTGTCGTTGCGACAGGCACTTCAGCCATTCTCGATTTCAACAGCTATCCCGGCCATCCATTCAGCGGACGAGTGAGCTACGTCTATCCCACGCTCGGGGAGCAATCGCGAACGGTGCGCGCGAGAATCACCGTACCGAATCCCAACCGTCTCCTGAAACCCGGGATGTATGCCACGGTACGGCTGAACACGTCGGCGCAGTCGGCGCTCGCAGTCCCGCAGTCCGCAGTCGTGCAAACGGGGGACCGGGCCATTGTGTTCATCGACGTCGGCTCGGGGCGACTCGTCCCGCGCGCTGTCACCGTGGGACGCTCGGGGAGTGACTACGTCGAAGTGCTTACCGGATTGAAAGGCGGAGATCGCGTTGTCACTTCGGCGCAGTTCCTCATCGACTCCGAATCCAACCTGGGTGAAGCGATGGGCGCGATGAGCGGAATGGGAACGTCGCCGCAGGGGAAAAAGTGAACACCTTACTCCAGAGGGTCATTCGATTTTCAATTGCGCATAAGATCGCCGTTCTCGTCACGGCGCTTATCCTGTCGGGGGCCGGCGTCTGGGCGGTTCTCGCCATTCCGGTTGACGCGATTCCCGATCTGTCCGATGCGCAGGTGATCGTGATGACGGAGTGGGCCGGACAAGCACCGAAGCTCGTCGAGGACCAAATCACCTATCCGCTGGAAACCGAATTACTCAAGGTGCCGCGGCTGAAATTCGTCCGTGGCATGAGCCAGTTCGGTCTCTCCGCCGTCTACGTCGTCTTCGAGGACGGCACCGATCTCTACTGGGCAAGGTCGCGCGTTCTCGAATATCTGAATACGGTGAAGAGCAGACTTCCACCGGGGGCGGAGCTCACCTTGGGTCCCGACGCAACCGGTGTCGGCTGGGTGATGCAATACATCCTCACCGATACCAGCGGCACCCAGAATCTCGCTCAGCTTCGCGGGCTTCAGGATTTCGTCGTGCGTCCGGCGCTGACCTCGGTGCCGGGAGTAGCCGAGATCGCGTCCCTCGGCGGATTCGAGAAGGAGTATCAAGTTGTTGTCGATCCGACGAAGCTGCTTGCGTTTGGGATCCCGCTTTCGAAAGTGAGCGATGCCGTTCGCAGCTCGAACGAAGATGTTGGCGGCCGGGTCCTGGAGATGGGCGGCACGGAATACATCGTTCGCGGACGGGGGCGGTTCTCAAACGTTTCCGACATCCGGGCTGTGTCGATCGGGGCGGCAACCGATGGCACGCCGGTCACTGTCGGGGACGTCGCGAACGTACAAATTGGTCCCGCCATCAGGCGTGGGTTTACCGATTTAGACGGAAAAGGCGAAATCGTCACCGGATGGGTGGTGATGCGATATGGGTCAAATCCACTGGCGGTGATCAAAGCGGTAAAGGCAAAGATGATCGATGTCGAGCGAGCGCTCCCCAAAGGGGTTCGTTTCGTCACCGGGTACGATCGCTCCAGTCTCATCGAGGCGGCAATTCGCACCCTGCGCGGCAAGCTGGTCGAAGAATCCATAATTGTCGCCCTCGTTACGATCCTGTTTCTGTTTCACGCGCAAAGCGCACTGGTCGCCATCGTCACGTTGCCGATCGGAATCCTGATGGCGTTCCTCGCCATGCGCGTGCTCGGACTCTCGGCGAACATTATGAGTCTCGGCGGCTTTGCCGTCGCCATCGGCGCAATGATCGACGCCGCGATCGTGATGGTGGAGAACCTGCACAAGCACATCGAGCGAAATGAGACCGAGGGCGGAGGCAAGGGAAGGTGGGAGCTCGTGGTGGAATCGGCCGGCGAGGTCGGCGGGTCCCTTTTCATATCTCTGCTGATCATCACCGCCAGCTTCCTTCCCGTATTCGCCCTTCAGGATCAAGAAGGAAGGCTTTTCAAGCCGCTCGCCTGGACGAAGACACTCGCGATGGCGTCGGCGGCGATTCTCTCGATTACGCTTGTCCCGGTAGCGATGGGCTACTTCATCCGCGGGAAAGTGAAACCGGAGTCTTCCAACCCGGTCAACCGTTTCCTCATCCGGATTTACCGCCCCGTCATTCGGCTTGTCCTGCGATCCCGTTGGACGACAATCGCCATTGCTTGCGTTGTGCTGGCCATCACGATCCTTCCGTGGCTCCGTGTCGGAAGCGAATTCATGCCTCCTCTGAATGAGGGAAGCGTGATGGACATGCCGTCTTTGTTTCCCGGAGTCGGAACGGGTGAGGCGAAATTGATACTGCAGCAGCGCGATGCTGCGCTGGCCAAGATTCCTGAAGTGAAGACGGTCCTCGGAAAGATCGGGCGCGCCGAGAGCGCGACCGACATGGCGCCGATGTCGATGATCGAAACAATAG
This sequence comes from Gemmatimonadaceae bacterium, assembly GCA_013816855.1. Taxonomy (GTDB): domain Bacteria; phylum Gemmatimonadota; class Gemmatimonadetes; order Gemmatimonadales; family Gemmatimonadaceae; genus UBA4720. Next base: position 967 of record JACDDT010000124.1, on the reverse strand, counting down.
CCATCCTGAAAGACAAGAAGGACTGGCGATCGGGCGTTTCGTACGACTCTATAGTTTCCGAAGCGAACGCTACGGTAAAAACTCCCGGGCTCGGCAACATGTGGAGCATGCCGATCAAGAACCGGCTCGACATGCTGGCGACGGGGATCAAGACGCCCGTCGGAATCAAAGTCTATGGGCCCGACCTGCGGGCGCTCGATCGGATCGGAAAGCAGATCGAGGGCATTCTCCCGGCGGTGAAGGGAACGAACACGGTGTTCTCGGAGCGAGCCGTTGGCGGGCGCTACCTCGACGTGACGATCGACCGCGTCGCGGCGGCACGATACGGTTTGAGCGGAGATGATGTCCAAGCGGCGCTGAGCACTGCCGTGGGCGGATTCGAAGCGGGGCAAGTGCTCGAGGGACGTGAACGTTACGGCGTGCTCGTCCGCTATCCCCGCGATCTCCGTTCGGATCCGCAGCAGATCGCTCGTGTGCTGATCGCTACGCCATCAGGCGCGCAGGTGGAGCTCGGAGAGTTAGCCAGAATAGTTGTTGTCCCCGGCTCTACGCTCATCAAATCGGAAAACGCGAATCTCAATAACGTCGTTTACGTTGACGTCAGGAATCGCGACGTGGGTGGGTATGTCGCCGAGGCGAAAGAACTGCTCGCAAGGCGTCTCTCGTTGCCTGCCGGTTACCGCCTCGAATGGTCCGGTCAATATGAAGCAATGGAGCGCGCTTCCCGCCGGCTCCGCATAGTCGTTCCCATCACGCTGCTCATAATCTTTGGACTCCTCTACCTCAACTTTGGGAGCGTCGCCGAGAGCCTGATCGTGATGCTCTCGCTGCCGTTCGCGCTTGCCGGCGGTGTGTGGCTGATGTGGGTGCTCGGCTACAACTTGAGCGTCGCGGTTGCCATAGGATTTATCGCTCTGGCGGGAGTCGCTGCACAGACGGCGGTGATTCTACTCATCTACCTCGATCA
>JACDDT010000123.1:1426-3456 GCA_013816855.1 Gemmatimonadaceae bacterium | reverse complement strand
GGCCCGAGGTCGGGGATGAGCTTGGCCGAATCCGGCCAGGAGTCGTAGCTGGTGCGCCCTACAAGCCTCCCGCCCGCGCCCAGGGCAAACACGATCTCGGTGGTGGCTGGATTGAGAGAGACGATGCGCAGGGGCGGAGCCGACACGCGAACGGTGTCGCCGAAGTCGTCGATTTCCGCCGAGCTTTTCACAGCGGGCCTCGAGCAAGCCGAGCACGCGAGCGCCGCGAAAACTGCAAATCGCCTGAAAATCAAAACGGACACTCCTCTCTCCCACGAGGAATGCCCGCAACGCACGTTCGCTGTTAATAGCGTCCGTTCGCCACCAGGACCTCCCCCGAGGTTCCGAAAACGTGGCGCGGACGAAAGTCGTCTCCTGGCTTCGGACCGCATCACTCACCTTCCCGGCTCTCCCAAGCCAGTGGTTACATCGAGCGTGCGTTACAGTGTCCGATACAGTGGCGGGGCCGCACCGGCTTCAAACCGGTTTCCGTGGCTCCCGTCCGCGAATCAATTGTGAATCGAAGCTATTTGCGTTTGAGCGCGTGCGCAAGAACGGCGATCATGACGGCGCCGAGAATGAACGTAAGCGCGACTAGATAGCGCGCATCGGTGGCTGGCGCGGGCGCGGGAAGGTCTATCGTCGCGATCGCGTTCTTCGGAATATCGTTGGCAAGAAATCTTCGGAAGCTCCGCTCGTCGACGGTAACGGGCTGCACTTCCTTGAGCTTCGCGCCCGCCGCATTTCCCGTTTTCTCCTCGACCAACACTTCAAGGACGCCCGTAGTGTCCATCAGCGGAAACGTGATCGGAAACGACTTTGCCGGCACCGAATATCCGAAGGCGAGCTGCTTGAGACCCGGCGCAAACGGCGCGAGAAGATTGACCCGCCCGTCATTGAACGAGACCGAGGCCGCCGGGAAATCGCCTTCGCGCGCCGAGGCCGTTGTCGCAGCGGGGAGAAGTGCGGCGCTCCACACTGGCGGCGCCGAGGTGGTCACAACTTTCGTCACCGAGCTGTCGTTGACGAGATCATAAACTTCGACGATGGCGCGCATTCCGCTCGCATCGACCGCCGACACCACGATGTGGTGACCGCGCACGCTGATCGGAACGTGTCGTGACGTCGTGTCGAAGACAGTTACTTCGGCATCGATCCCGGATGCATTCGCGGCTTGTAGCGGCGGTGTGAAGTAGGCAATGCCGCGATACATCCCTGAAACGAAGTAGATCGCGTCTTCGCTTCCAGTCTTCGCGTATTTAAACGAGTACTGACCCAGTCTGTCGGTGCGCACGGAATCCAGAGGGCCCTGCGTGTCGGAGCCGACGCGATGCAGCGTGACCCACATTCCAGCGATAGGATCCATGCGATGATCGCCCGGCTTAACCACTCGGCCGGCCACCGTTTGCGCAGCTCCGGAATCGCCCGCCCCCTGGAGCATGAAGAACAGCGTGAGACTACGGGTGAAACTTCCCAAAATCTTCCGGTCTGAGATTCTCCAAATACCGCTTCAATTGCTCCGCATTCATCTCATCCCCGCTTTCGACTATCGCATCGGGCTCCTGCTGGATGTCGTCGAGTAGGAGCGCGGTGAGAAGGCTCTCCTGCGCAAAGATGGGCGCGGCGAACCGGAGGGCTATCGCGATGCTGTCAGACGGACGCGCGTCGATCGTCAGGGCGCCGGTCGAGCGGGCGACGTGCATCTCCGCGAAGAAGGTGCGGTTTTCGACGCGCGTGATATGCACCCGCCTGAGCGTTCCACCCATGGCGACGATGATATTTTTACAAAGATCGTGGGTAAGAGGCCGCTCGCGCTTGAGCTTGTTCATCTCGATGACGATGGACTCCGCTTCCGATTGACCGATCCAAATTGGAAGAAGGCGGGAGCCGCCCTTCTCCTGAAGAATCACCACGTATGAATTGCTCGCATGGTCGAGCCCGAGGCGCATCACTTCCACTTCGACCAGTTCCATAATCGCAAGATAATAGCGGGGCGGTTAACTTGGACGGATGACGGAACGTCTGTTGGT
>JACDDT010000123.1:0-1326 GCA_013816855.1 Gemmatimonadaceae bacterium | reverse complement strand
AACCTCGGAACTGGTAAAGCGAGAACCTTTCTCGACCTTGCGCGCGCGGTATGCAAAGCGGCGGGGCACGACGAAGCAATCAGCTTCATCGATACCCCGCCGTCGATTCGCGAACAATATCAGTATTTCACCGAAGCGAAAATGGACCGCCTTCGCGCGCTCGGTTACAGCAAGGAATTCAGATCACTCGAGAGCGGAGTAACCGAATACGTAAAGCGGCTTAGCGCTTAACCGCCTTCCTGAGCGCATCGACCTTATCAATGCGCTCCCAGCTGAATTGCACTCCGTTGGACGTCTTTTTCGGCGTCCGGCCGAAGTGACCATACGATGACGTCGCGCTGTAGATCGGGCGTCTCAGATCGAGAGCCTCGCGAATTCCCTTCGGCGTAAGATCGAAGACTTTCGCCACAGCCTTCATGATGTCGCTCTCGGGAACCGTGCTCGTTCCGAAAGTATCCACCATCACGGAAACCGGCTGCGCGACGCCGATCGCGTAAGCGACCTGCACTTCGCAGCGGCGGGCGAGCTTGGCGGCAACGATGTTCTTTGCCACCCAGCGCGCGGCGTAGCAGGCCGAGCGGTCGACCTTCGACGGATCCTTGCCGCTGAATGCACCGCCGCCGTGCCGTCCCATTCCGCCGTAAGTGTCGACGATAATCTTTCGTCCGGTGAGTCCCGCGTCGCCCTGCGGTCCACCGACGACGAAACGCCCCGTCGGATTCACGTGATACTTGATCTTTTTGTCGCGCATCTCCTTCGGGATGATCGGCTCGATCACTTCCTTGATGATGAGCTGCGTGAGCTTCTTCTGTGAGATGTCTGCCGAGTGCTGCGTCGAGACGACAACCGTCTCCACGCCAACGGGGACGGCGTCTTCGTACAACACGGACACCTGCGTCTTTCCGTCCGGGCGGAGCCACTTCCCCGCTCCGTTGCGGCGAACGTATGCAAGCTGCTCGGCGAGACGATGCGCGAGCTGAATTGGCATCGGCATGAGCTCCTCGGTTTCATCTGTCGCATATCCGAACATCATGCCCTGGTCGCCGGCGCCGCCGGTGTCCACGCCCTGCGCGATGTCGGGAGACTGCTTGTCGATGGTGCTCATCACGGCGCACGTCTTGGAGTCGAAGCCGTACGAGGCGTCGTTGTATCCAATGCGGTCGATGGTGGAGCGCACGATTTCGGGAATGTTTACGTAAGTCTTGGTGGTGATTTCACCGGCGACGCAGGCGAGGCCTGTCGTGACGAGTGTCTCACATGCGACGCGCGCCGGGGGATCGTCGGCGAGAATTGCGTCGAGCACCGCGTCGGAGATCGCGTCAGCGA
>JACDDT010000047.1 GCA_013816855.1 Gemmatimonadaceae bacterium | reverse complement strand
TGATCGACGTGGCCGATCGTGCCGACGTTTACGTGGGGCTTCGTACGCTCAAATTTGGCTTTGCTCATTTCCGTCCTCTAAACGTTCCGATTCGTTTTACTTCAAGCTCGCGATCGGGATTGAACCGATGACCTCACCCTTACCAAGGGTGTGCTCTACCAACTGAGCTACGCGAGCGGCTGACACCGATACCGCACATCCCTGGCGAGCCCGGCTGCTGCTCGTACTGCAAATTTTTCCGGCGATGCTTTGCCGTCCTACCCGAGAGCGGGAGACGGGACTCGAACCCGCGACATCAAGCTTGGAAGGCTAGCGCTCTACCAACTGAGCTACTCCCGCGTACGACAGCACATCTCCCAACTACAAGCAAAAAACCCCTCGCCCCGGCGAAATGGTGGGGGAAGGATTCGAACCTTCGAAGGCGTTAGCCGGCAGATTTACAGTCTGCTCCCGTTGGCCACTTGGGTACCCCACCCACATGAAATCGCCAAGCAACCGAACCGCTCTTTTAGTACCTCTTGGAAAGCCGCCTGAGGTAACCAGCAGAGCTGACGGGGAGAATCGAACTCCCAACCTGCTGATTACAAATCAGCTGCTCTGCCAATTGAGCTACGTCAGCAAACAGCGATTCTGCGCAAGCCTTGGAAAGTAGCTGACTTACGATGCTCAGTCAACCTTCTTCCACCTCGTGCCCGAGGGGCCATCCTCGATGGCGACTCCCATCCCCAAAAGCTCCGCACGGATGGCATCAGCGCGGGCAAAATCGCCCGCCGACCGGGCCGCTCTTCGGTCCGCCAGGCGGGATCCGACAAGCAAGGCAAGCTCGGCGTCCGGCACTTCCTTCTCCGGAATGAGGTCAAACACGCCGTTAAGGCGCTCAAACGTCTCGCGAGCCCTCCGGAGTGCCGCCTTGTCTGAGCCGTTTTTGTCCAGCTCCGCATTCGCCCGGCGAATGAAGGTGTGGAAGACGCCGAGCGCCGCAGGGGCGTTGAGGTCGTCCGAGAGCTCGCCAATTCCCTGGGTTTCCGCTTCCTCTGCGATCTTCGAAAGATCGGCGGTACCGCCGCGCGCACCTGAGAGTCGCTCCGCGAACTCGCCGATGCGCCTCGACCCTTCTTGCGCCGCCTCGAGCGCTTCGCCCGAAAGATTGAGCTGCTTGCGATAATGCGTCGAGAAAACGAAATGGCGAAACGCAGCGGCGGACAAACCCTGCTCTTTGAGATCCGCGACGGTCGACACGTTTCCAACGCGCTTCGCCATTTTGCTGCCGTCGGTGAGCAAGAACTCGCCGTGGCACCATAGGCGTGCGAAGGGTTTTCCGCTCGCGCCCTCCGACTGCGCGATCTCATCCTCGTGATGCGGGAACACAAGATCGATTCCGCCGCAATGAATGTCGAGCGTTTCACCTAGATACTTCATCGCCATCGCCGAGCATTCGAGATGCCACCCGGGGCGGCCTCGTCCCCAGGGAGAATCCCACGCAGCCCCGCTCGCTTCGTCTTCCGGCTTCGCCGCTTTCCAGAGGGCGAAGTCCTGCGCGTTTTCCTTGGAGTAGTCGTCCTGGATGACGCGCGCACCGCTTTTTATTTCGCGAGTGTCGAGGCGCGAGAGCTTTCCGTAACCATTGAATTTGTCGATGGCGAAATAGACCGATTTATCTTCCGCCTGATACGCGAGCTTCCGTGAAACGAGCCGCTCCACGAGAGTGATCATCTCGGGGATGTGCTCCGTCGCGCGCGGATAAATCTCCGCGTCCTCGATCCGCAGATATTTCCGGTCCGCGTGAAATTGCTCGATGACGGGAGCCGTCACTTCACCGATCGTCACGCCCTTTTCCGAAGCGCGCTTGATAATCTTGTCGTCCACGTCGGTGAGATTCATCACCTGCATGACGTCGAAACCGCGGAGCGCCAGCACCCGGCGGAGCAGATCCTCGAAAAGGAACGTGCGAAAGTTTCCGACGTGCGCGGGGTTGTAAACTGTCGGCCCGCAAGTGTACATCCGCACCGTTTTTCCGTGCGAGGGAAGGAACGGCTCGACGGTGCGGGTGAGCGTGTTGTAGAGGCGGAATTCCGGCATGGGTGGAAAGTAATGACGCCGCAGTTAACGCGGCGGTGCGAATTCAAATAATTATCGCACGCCCCGAACGACGACCTCGCCCCCAAATACCGACGCTAGCTCACCAGGAACGGCCGGCGATGATGAGGCTGCGGTGCTTCGGCGAACCCCGCCGTCTCGATTTTTGAGATGATTTTCCCGGCGCTCAACCGCACGACGCGGTCGGCGATATTCGCGAGACGCGCGGAGTCTTCGGCTGCGACGAGAATCGAGACGCCACACGCGGAGAGGCGGCGCAACACCCGCCTGATGTCGAGGCACGTCAAGAGATCGCCGCTAAGTGTCTCGTCGAGAAGCAGCGCGCGTGGGGCGCCGATGAGCGCCTGCGCGAGCCCCAATCTTTGCAGCATTGGCGGAGCGAGACAGCTCACTCGACGGGTGGCGTGCTCGGTGAGCGCAACTTCACGCACGACTCGATCGACCTGGCTCGCGCGATCGCGAGTGCCGAGGTCGTGGAGCGTTGCGTAATACTCGAGCGCTTCGCGAACGGTGAGGAATGAGTAATACGCGGTGCGTTGAGGAACGAAAGCGATGCCGGGCGGCACCGCCGGCGGCTGCAGACGCGAATCAAACCAGGACACTGTTCCGGAATCAGCACGAACGAGGCCGGATGCGCACAGCAGGAGCGTCGATTTTCCAGCGCCGTGCGGGCCAGTGACTCCCACGATCTCGCCGCGCTGAACGTTCATCGTCACTCCAGCGAGGGCGTGAACCACGCGCGAATCGCTCGGCGGTCCAGCGCGGTAGCGTTTCGCCAATCCACTGATCGATAAGGCGGCAGCCATTAGTTCTCCGCGAAAGTTTCTCGCTGAGAATGGGCGGGAGAGCTCGTGTGCGCGTAACCATTCAACGGCGCGCAGGAGCATGGCGTTTGGCTAGCGGCGTCGATTCAGCTAATTCGGGTCGCGCGCCAAAAGGCCACGCGACGGCCTAGGCCGACGCTTTGAGCGGAGGCTTTTCTCGGAGCTTGATGATGTCGGGAACCGGCTCGGGGCCGGCGATGACGCCGCCGTCCGGCGCGGGGACTCGTAAAACGAACGTGCGGTCCCGCGTCGTTTTGCGGAAACCTTTTCCCTCGTAAATGCGATTGATGAGGATCCGCCGCACCACCACCATTACCGAGGCAAGAAGCGGGAGCGCGATAATGAGCCCGAGCGTCCCGAGAAGCTTGCCGACGATGAGCACGCTCGTGATCGTGAGCACTGGCGGGAGGTCGATTTTCTTCGACATCACCAGCGGCGAAACGATGTTGCCTTCGATCAGGTGAATGACAACGCCAAGCGCCACAACGAGCAGCGCCCTCGTGCCGCCGCCTGGTCCTCCGAGCATGAACAGCGCCGGAAGCAGCGTCGAGAAGAGCGTTCCGAAGAACGGCACCACCGACACGACGCCGGTGAAGACGCCGAAGGTCAGGAAGTACGGAACGCCGAGCAGATAAAGTCCGAGCGCCGTCATCGCCGCAAGCACAGAGGAGGTGACGAGCTGTCCGACGATGTAGGCGCGGAGCGCATCTGCCAGATCGCGCAGCACGTCGCGAATGAGGTCGCGATGAATTGGCGGGAAGAGTGCAATCAGCCACTCGCGATATATACCCGGCTGGAGCGCGAGGTAGATGCTCATTACGATTACGGCGAACATCGAGATCATCGCGTTCACGAAAGAGAACACTTTCGGAACGAGCGTTGACGTCTGTGCAGCGACCCGATCGTAAACGGCGCGCAGCAGAGTGTGCTCGCCGGGCTGCCACACGTCCCGCATTCCGGGGAAGCGGCCTACGAAGTGGTCGATGCCCTTCTCCCAATCGGCTATGTACTTCGGAAGGACCTGAACGAGTTGGCGGGTCTGGTCGAAAACGGGCGGCACGAGCAGCCAGAGCAGGCCGACGACAGCGGCGAACGAGAGAGATACAGAGAGAAAAAATGCCAGACGCGGAGGCACTTTTCCGTGCTCGACGAAAAAATCGCGAACCGCTCCCAGATAGAGCGAGATAATGATCGCGATGAAGAGCAGCAGAAAAACCTCGGCGGTGGCGCCGAGCATCCAGAGGAGCAGGAAAGTGAGAACAACCCCGGTGAGAACCGGGGCGAGCTTAAAACGGGGAGCGGCGTCTGTCGTCAACCGGTGTGCTTCTCGTCGGAGATCTCTTCGACCTCGACCGCCTCCTCCTGTGCACCTGCGCCGATCTGCTTACTTGTAGCTCCGCCGCCGACCAGTCCCATCTTCTGCTTGAGAGCGAGGAGCTGCATGTCGGCGGTAGCGGACCCCGACCCCGACTCCAGGCGCTTGAAATCATTGGCGAGCTTGTCGCCGGAAAACTCTTCGTCGATTTCCGCGCTCGCCTGAATCTGGCGGACGTTGGTCTCGATCTTCGCTTCCATACGCGCGAATGCCTCGAACGCGGATTTCTCGGAGATGGAAGACATCGTCTCGTTGATCCGCTTCTGCGCATCGGCGCGGCGCGCCTTGGCGAGAAGAAGATTCTTCTTGCGATTCGCTTCCTCGATGTTGTCGTTGAGCGTGCGCAGCGAATCCTTGAGACGATCCGTCTCCTGCTTGTGCGCTTCCCAAGTCAGCTGAAGCTGCTGACCGCGCGAGACGTGCTCACTGCGGCGCACGAGCGCCTGCTTGGCGAGATCGTCACGGTTCTCCTGGACGGCGAGCATGGCGCGGCGCTCCCAATCCTCCGCTTCCTTCAGCTCCTGCTGGGTTTGATCCTGCAGACGCTTTTCATCCGCGATGGCGGCCGCGACCTGCTGCTTCGCTTTAACCAGCTGCGAGCGCATGTCGAGGATGATCTGGTTCAGCATCTTCTCCGGCTGCTCAGCAGCGGAGATGGCAGCATTCACATTTGCGCGGAACAGCATCGCAATGCGATCGAAAATATTCATTAGAGTCAAGCCTCGAGTGGACTGCTTCGCGAAAATACCACTTTCAACACCTGCTCACTAGCTAACATCAGCCATCGGACCGCTTGATCTGGTACAGCCGCTCCTTCGCCAACCGCCTCCCCGTGGGCGTTGCGGCGAGCCCTCCGCCGGCCGTCTCACGGTACCGCACATCCATCTCCCTTCCGATCTCTCCCATCACGTCGATGACCTCATCGACAGGAATCGCAAAGGTGATTCCCGCCATCGCCATCTCGATTCCGGCCAACGCCATCGCGGAACCTGTCGCATTTCTGAAGACACACGGCAGCTCGACCAACCCTCCCAACGGATCGCAAACCAGACCGAGCATGCCCTGCATCGTCAGCGCTACCGCGTGACCGGCCTGGGACGGCGTACCACCCAACATCTCGGTGGCAGCACCGGCCGCCATTCCTGCAGCAGCGCCCGTCTCCGCCTGACATCCGCCTTCCGCTCCCGACAATGACGCGCGCTCGGCAACGACGGCACCGATCAAACCCGCAGTCGCCAAAGCATCGACGACTTTTTCATCCGGAACATTCTTCTGCTTCGCCAAACCGGTGAGAATGGCGGGAAGAACTCCCGCTCCACCCGCGGTCGGCGCCGCTACGATCACACCCATCGCCGCATTCACTTCCTGCACCGCAAGCGCCCGCGTGAGAATCTCGCGGAAGACGGTATCGGCAAGCGGTCCGTGCGCATCGTTGCGCAGTTTTGCCGCGTCGCCTCCAACCAGTCCCGATGCCGATTTCAAATCGCCTACGCTTCCCTGCTCGATCGCACTCCGCATTACATCGAGCGCCCGCTTCAACACTGCGCGAATCTCCTCGACCGGCCTGCCCTGATCGCGCGACTCCGCGTTCAGCGCAACGTCCGCGAGCCGCATGTTCGAGCTTTCCGCCTCGGCGATTGCATCAGCGAGAGCTTTGTACATCAGCCGCCGCTCACTTTGTCGAGACTTCGCGCCCAGCGAACCCACTCAAGGCCGCGGATGGTTTCGGCCGCGTCCTGATCGGGATGCTCGTCGCACTCGATAACCATGAAGGCGTCGCCGCCTCTCTCCTTCCGGGTAAGACGCAGCGTCGCGATGTTCACGTTGTGCTCCGCGAGTATGGTCGTGATTCGCGCTATCGAACCCTTTCTATCCTCAGCTACGAGAACGAGGGTGTCGAAGTTTCCGGTAACCTCGACCGGATAGCCGTCAATCTCCTGGATGAGGATGCGTCCAGCGCCCAGTGAGGAGCCGAGGAGAGTGGATTTGGTGTCGCCGCGTTCGACGCTGATGCGGACGGTGTTGGGGTGCGCGGCGTCTGCGATGGTGGTCTTCTCGAACTTGTAATCGAGCCCTTCCTTCTCGGCGATCTGAAGCGCGGTACGGAGGCGCTCGTCGTCAGGCTTGAAGCCGAGGAGGCCGCCAACGAGTGCCTTGTCTGTCCCGTGCCCTTCGCCGGTTCTCGCGAACGAGCCGTGCAGCTGAAGAACGCCGCGCTGCGGGGTTCCGCCGACGAGGCATCGCGCGAGAAGTCCGATGCGGCACGCGCCCGCTGTATGTGACGACGACGGCCCGACCATCACCGGGCCGATGATGTCGAGCAGCGAAACCATTACGCGCTCCTCGCGGTGGGCTCGTGACTACGGGATGGAGCTCGCGGCTTCAACATTTTTTTCAGGTACTGCCCCGTATAAGAACGGTCGGCAGCGGCGACGTCTTCAGGCGTGCCGGCGGCGACGACTTCCCCGCCGCGGAGCCCGCCTTCGGGCCCGAGATCGACAATCCAATCAGCGGTCTTGATGACGTCGAGATTGTGCTCGATGACCAACACCGTATTCCCCCGGTCCACGAGACGGTGCAGCACCTCGAGAAGCATGCGCACGTCCTCAAAATGGAGTCCGGTCGTCGGCTCGTCGAGGATATAGAAGGTGCGGCCGGTGTCCCGCTTGGAGAGCTCGGCGGAAAGCTTGACGCGCTGCGCCTCCCCGCCGGAGAGAGTTGTCGCGCTCTGACCGAGGTGGATGTAGCCGAGCCCGACGTCGTTGAGCGTCTGAAGCTTCTGACGGATGCGCGGCTGGTTTTCGAAAAACTCGAGCGCATCCTCCACGGTTTGCTCGAGAACGTCAGCGATGCTCAGGCCGCGGAACCGCACTTCGAGTGTCTCTCTATTGTAGCGCTTGCCCTTGCACACGTCGCACGGGACGTACACGTCAGGCAGAAAATGCATCTCGATTTTAACGAGGCCGTCGCCCTCGCACGCTTCGCATCGTCCACCCTTCACGTTGAATGAAAAGCGTCCCGGACCGTAGCCACGGATCTTCGCCTCGGGAAGCTCTGCAAAGAGCTCGCGAATAGGAGTGAAGAGCCCGGTGTACGTCGCGGGGTTCGACCGCGGCGTCCGTCCGATCGGGCTCTGATCGATGTCGATGACCTTGTCGAGATGCTCAAACCCGCGAATGCGCTTATGTGCGCCGGGAATGACGCGCGCACGGTAGAAGTGACGCGACATCGCCCGCTGAAGGATGTCCTCGATGAGCGTGGACTTGCCCGACCCCGACACTCCGGTGACGGCGACAAAAAGTCCCAGGGGAATCTGAACGTCGAGATTCTGGAGATTGTGCTCGCGCGCGCCCTCGATGTGGATCATGCGATGCGGATCGGGATCGCGGCGGCGGGCTGGGATGGCGATTTCCAATTCACCGCGCAGATATCTGCCGGTGATGGATTCCTTGTTCGCGCGCACTTCGTCGACTGTCCCGGCGGCGATGACGAGGCCGCCGTGCTTCCCCGCGCCCGGACCCAGATCGATGAGGTGATCGGCGGCGCGCATCGTCTCTTCGTCGTGCTCCACGACGATCACCGTGTTGCCCAGGTCGCGGAGTCCACGAAGCGTCGCGAGTAGACGCCCGTTATCACGCTGATGCAGTCCAATCGACGGCTCGTCGAGAATGTAGAGCACGCCGACGAGACGCGATCCGATTTGAGTGGCGAGACGAATGCGCTGGGCTTCACCACCCGAGAGCGATTCTGCCGCGCGACCAAGGGTGAGGTAATCGAGGCCGACGTCGTTCAGAAAGCGAAGACGCTCGCGGACCTCCTTGAGAATCGGGCCGGCGATGTCGGCGTCGAGCCCAGGCTTGCCATTCGAGCGGACGGGCACTCCGATGAAAAACTCGAGCGAATCGGTGATGGAGAGCTGGACCAGCTCGCCGATGTTTTTCCCGGCGATGGTAACCGCGAGTGATTCAGGCTTGAGGCGCATCCCGCCGCACGCTGTGCAGTCGCGCGCGACCATAAACTCTTCGAGCTCGAGGCGAAGCGAATCGGAATCCGTCTCCTCGTAACGTCGCTGGATGGTGCGAAGAATTCCTTCCCACGTCGCCTTCTGCGGAGCTCCAGCGGCGTTTTTCGTGGTGCCTGTACCATATAGTAGCTTGTCGCGAACGTCCTTCGGGATTTCTCCCCAAGGGGTGCTGAGGCTGAAACCGAGCTGCTTCGCGAGCCCGGGAAGAATCACTTTCTTCAGGTAGCCGTCGGGCTCACCCCAAGGGAGCACGACGCCTTCGAGAATGGTGATGCTCGGATCACCAAGGATGAGATCTTCGCTGACCTCGCGGCGGATGCCGAGGCCACCACACTTCGCGCACGCCCCAAACGGCGAGTTGAACGAGAAGTGACGCGGCTCGAGCTCGGGGAGAGAAATTCCGCAGACCGGACAGCCGTACTTCTCGGAAAAGAGATTCAGCGAGCCGTCGTCGTGCCGGGTGACTTCGACGTTTCCTTCCGCGAGCTTCAGCGCGGTTTCGACGGAGTCGCTGAGGCGGCCGCGATCGGCGGCGCGCACGACCAGACGATCGACGATGATGGAAATTGTGTGATTGAGCTTCTTGTTGAGCTTCGGCGGATCGGAAAGCTCGATGACGTCGCCGTCGACGATGGCGCGGACGAAGCCCTGCTTGCGCGCGGACTCGAACAGATCGCGAAATTCTCCCTTTCTCCCGCGAACCAAAGGAGCGAGGATCTCGATCTTCGTTCCTTCCGGCCAGGCGAGAATTGAATCGGCGATCTGCACTGCGCTTTGACGCTCGACCGGGCGGCCGCAGCTCGGGCAGTGTGGAGTTCCCGCGCGCGCATAGAGCAGTCGCAGGTAATCGTAAATCTCGGTTACGGTGCCGACAGTGGAGCGCGGATTATGTCCGGCGGTCTTCTGCTCGATTGAAATCGCCGGCGAGAGACCTTCTATGGAGTCGACGTCCGGCTTTTCCATGAGGCCGAGGAACTGGCGCGCGTATGCGGAAAGGGATTCCACGTACCGGCGCTGGCCTTCGGCGTAAATCGTGTCGAAGGCGAGCGACGATTTCCCCGAGCCCGACAGCCCGGTGATCACGGTGAGGCGGTCGCGCGGGATCGTTACATCGATGTTGCGGAGATTGTGCTCTCTCGCGCCGCGGACAACTAGGGCTTCTTCGGGCATAACATTTAAAGGTGACGGGGAGGCCCCTCGGATACAAGCGGGACCCATTCACCGAAATCCGAGGGAACGCGAGGTTCCGCGTGTTAAATTCTTCCCGACTCAACCCGGACTTTACGAGTGCCGCATACCGACGCTGTCGTAGTTCTGACCACGCTGGCCACCACCGATGAAGCCGTAAAGCTCATCCGTGCCCTGCTCGAAAAACGTCTCATCGCTTGCGGAACGGTCATGCCGGGCGCGCGCTCGTTGTACCGGTGGGAGAGCAAGGTCGCCGACGAGACAGAAGTGGTGGTGATGCTGAAGACGCGCTCGGCTTGCGTGAACGGCCTCGAGGTTGCGTTCAAGGAGCTGCACCCGTACAAGGTGCCGGAGCTCCTTGCGATGCCGGTCACGGGCGGACTCGAGCGTTACCTCGGTTGGATTAATTCAGAGACAGGGCTCGCGCTTACTTAACTGCAACTTAAGAACTACCGGCCGGGGGCTGTGGGCGGAGCGGCTAATGGCTGCGGGCCTCTGTGCGGAATAGTCTCTTTGAGAGATGAATAGAAAGGCGGTCGCCGGGGTCGTGATTCTTTTATGGGTCGCGGGATTTCTTTGGATGCTACGCAGAAACAGCGGCGGAGATGTGAACCGCCGTCTCACCGAAGCCGCGCTGCACGTGCAACCCGCCAGTTTTTATTACACGCTTTTCTATCGCGGAAATAGAATTGGCGCGGCCTCGTCGGCGATCGACACGCTGCCGGCGGCGCTGGTGGCCGAGGAGTTCTACACGGGCAGTTTCCCCTCCGGCGATTGTCTCATCCCGGTAACTGCAAGGTTGCGGAGCGGCCTCACGCGGGCGTTTCGCCTCACGAATATTTCGCTCGAGATGGCGAGAAGCGGGATCGTCTCGAAGTCGAGCGCATTCGTCCAGGCGGATACGACGCTAATTGTGACGGATCGCGTGAGTGCAGACTCCGCCGCGTCGCACATCTTCGCGCTGCACTCGGCGCTCCTGGCACCGGCGCTCGTTCCCGTTGCGTTCATGCTAGGGGAAGACGCGAAAGTGGGACGCCGGGAGCGCTTCGTCGTCTTCAATCCAGTGGACAGAAAGCCTGAAGCGCACGAGTTCCGCATAGGCCGTGATTCGCTTTTCACTGTCGTGGACAGCGCATCACATAGTGCGGACAGTTCTTGGAGAACGGCGCATAGCGACACCGTGCGCGCGTGGCTGATTGGCGGCGAAACCGCAGGAGTCACGGCGTGGGTGGACCGGGAAGGGAGAATCGTCGAGGCCTCGACTGCCGGCGGGTTGCTGCTTCGGCGCACCGCGTACGAGCTCGCGTTTGAGAGAGCGCGGCGCAAATGATCGAGCTGCGCGGGCTAACCAAGCGCTATGGCAGCTTCACCGCGGTGGACGGCGTGAACCTGACTGTTCCTGCGGGCGAGATCTTCGGATTTCTGGGGCCGAACGGAGCCGGCAAGACCACAACGTTGAGAATGATCGCCGGAATTCTTCAGCCTTCTGCGGGAACAGTGACGATAGGCGGCATCGACCTCGCCAAGGATCCGATGAAAGCAAAGGCGAAGCTGGGCTTTATCCCGGACCGGCCTTTCATTTACGAAAAGTTGACGGGCTCGGAGTTTCTCAGGTTCGTTGCCGGATTGTACGGCATGGAAGGAGAGCAGATCGAAGGGAGGAGCGCTGAGCTGCTTGGCTTATTCGATCTCGAGGAGTGGGCCGACCAGCTCGTCGAGAGCTACAGCCACGGAATGCGGCAGAAGCTCATTATCGCCAGCGCATTCGTTCACCGCCCCGAGGTGATCGTCGTCGACGAGCCAATGGTGGGGCTCGACCCAAAAGCAGCGCGGATTCTCAAAGATCTTTTTAGAGAGTTCGTGAAACGCGGCAATACCATCATGATGTCGACACACACGCTCGAAGTCGCGGAGAGCCTGTGCGACAGAATTGCAATCATTCAATCCGGCAAGATTCGCGTACTGGGCACTCTCGCGGAACTGCGCCAGTCGTACAAGGGCGACACGAAGCTCGAGGAAATATTTCTCGCGCTTACGGGAGAGCGCGCATCGCGCACCGCCAAGGACGTGCTCGATGCCTGAGTCACACCACTCTGCCGGTCTCTTGCATTTGCTCTCGCCGAAAATCATTTCGGCGACCACGCGCGGACGATCCGCCCGAAAGACCCACCGGGTTCGAATCGCACTGCTCGGTTTTGTAGGGCTGATCTTCTGGGTGCTCGTCTTCGGGCTTCTTTACCGGCTGCTGACATATTTCGCGGGGATTGCGGAGATAGGTTCATTCCTCGCCGCAAAACTGCTCGGCCTCCTGCTCCTCAGCTTGTTCGGAATTTTGATTCTCTCGAATGTGGTTACGGCGCTATCGAGCTTTTTTCTGGCGAAGGATCTCGATTTACTCGTCGCGGCCCCGGTGGACTGGCTCCGCCTTTATGCGTCGAAGCTGATCGATACCGCGCTGCATTCGAGCTGGATGGTGGTGCTGGTGACGATTCCGATACTCACCGCTTACGGGCTCGCCTTTCACGGCGGGATTCTCTTTCCGCTCGTTGCGCTGGCAGTGATGGTTCCGACGCTTCTCATTCCTGCCGCCCTTGGGAGCGCCCTCACCCTGATTCTCGTAAACGTTTTCCCGGCGAAACGGTCGAAGGACATTCTCAGTGTCATAGCGGTTCTGGCAGCGGGCGGCTTGCTGCTCGCGCTCCGCCTCATACGTCCGGAGCGTCTCACCCGGCCGGAAGGATTCCGCTCGCTAGTGGAGTTCATTGCGCTTCTCCGTACTCCGGCGTCGCCGTGGCTGCCGAGCGAATGGGCGTCGCAAGGGATCATGAGCTGGCTCAACGTGAGCCCCGATGCGTTTCCTTTTTACATGCTTTGGTCGACAGCGGCAGCACTGATCGTCATTGGCGCCGGCTTGCACGCCTATCTCTATCCGCGCGGATTCACAAAATCACAGGAGAGCGGCGGTCGCAAGAAGGGCGAGAGAATGGGAACGAATTTTCTCCGGCGCATTCTCGCACCGTGGGGCGTCGCGCGCTACGAGCTGCTCCTCAAGGAAGTGAAAACTTTCTTCCGCGACACGACACAATGGTCGCAGCTCATCCTGCTCGCAGTGCTGGTGGTCGTCTATGTCTTCAACATCAAGTTTCTGCCGATTCACGGTCAAGGGATGACGTTCTTTCTTTCGAGCATAATTCCATTCATCAACATCGTTCTGGCGGGATTCGTCATCGCATCGATCGCCGCGCGATTCGTCTTCCCCGGTGTCAGTCTCGAAGGCCGTACGTTCTGGCTTCTCCGCTCGAGTCCGCTGGACATGAAGGCACTGCTCTGGGCAAAGTTCTGGGTGGGAACTCTTCCCTTGCTCGCGCTCGCGCTCATCCTCGTCTTCGTGACCAGTGTTCTCATGGAAGTGGACGCGTTCATGATGAGCGTTTCGGTGATGACGATCACTCTCCTCACCTTCGGAATCGCGGGTCTCGCGCTCGGTTTCGGCGCGCTCTTTCCGCGTTACGAAACGGAGAATGCGGCACAGATCCCGACTTCCTTCGGCGGACTGCTGCTCATGATGTCCGCGGTTGTTCTCATCGGGAGCGTCGTCATTCTCGAGGCGCGTCCCATTTATCGCCGGCTTGGCGCGCGGATCTACGGCGGCGAGGTGTGGCCGTACGAAGTTGGGGTTGGACTTGCGCTGGCCGCCGCGCTTTGCATCGCCTCTACTTTCGTCCCCATTCGCATCGCTATCTCGGAGATGCGGAGACTGGAACAGTAATCCATCGCCGTTGAAAAATAAACATCCGGCGCAATCGCCACGACTAAGGCAATAATAGCGTCCACAAAAGGATCTCCGGAAGTTGACGCGATATGGACGATGTCGGTAACGCCTTATGTTTATCGTGTTTTATATTGTCGTGGGATGCTGTCAAGGACAGCGCCTTTCCTTATTCCGAGAGATACCAAATGCGTGGAATCCTTTCGAAAGTGTCAGCGTTGGTCGTGGCTGTCGGCAGCGCCGTGGTTATAACTCTGGCTTTCGCTTCTTGCGGCAGCGATTCCACCGCTCCCAGCGGTCCATCAGGCTATCTCATTACGATCGAGCAATCTTCTCTGATCGCGGGGCAGGATCTGCGCGTGAAAGCACAACTGGTCGATGCGCAAGGTAAGAACCTGTCCATCGCAGGCCGAAATGTTCGATGGGCCAGCTCTAATGGCGGGAGATTCGTGTATGGCGCATTGACTACAGACGCATCGGGCAGTGTGGCTGTGCTCTTTACACCGCAAACCGTCGCCGGGCTTTCCTATCAATTGACTGCTACCGACGAATCGGGTGCGTTAGGCAATAGCGCCCCTTTTCAAACAGTTCCCGGTCCAGCAACGAAGTATATAGTCACGGCTTCCGCGCAATCAGCACCCGTGGGATCAACGATAACGATTTCCGCTCAATTGGCAGACGCGAACCGTAACCTAGTGGCGGTCGCAGGTCGTGAGATAACCTGGAAGAAGAACACAGCGGAGGGATCGTTCTCCGCTTCGACATCCGTAACGAACGCTGCCGGCATCGGGTCTGTGAACTTTACGCTAGGAACGACAGCAAATCTTTCGACTTCCCTAACCGCATTTGATCCTGTCGCCACCGGTTCGGTGTTCGTTCTCACAACCGCCGGTCCGGCCGCGCAGCTCGGAGTCTCCGCTTCGGAAACGGACCCGCCCGTTGGAGCGGGCGTGACAATTCGCGCTCAGCCTCAGGACGCCTTTTCCAACCCTGTTCGATCGAGTGGAATTACTGTCACCTGGGCAGTAACGGGAACGGGCGGCACGCTGTCATCGCCCACTTCCGTTACGGGAGACTCGGGCTACGCCGTGGTGATATTTACTGGGGATGGCGCGCCAGGCGTGAGCTACACTGTCACCGCTACTGCGGCCGGCGCGTCCGGGAAAGCCGTGGTCACTACGACTCAGCCAGTTGGGCTGGCCTACGTTTCCACTGGCGGGGCGTCCACGTGCGGTACCTCTTCCGCAGGGGTGGCTTGGTGTTGGGGCGCTAATGGATTAGGACAGCTCGGCGACGGGACATATTCGGATCGAGCGATTCCAGGACGCGTGGCCGGGGGACTGACCTTTGTTGCGATCGCAACCGGAAGCAATTTCGGTTGCGGAATCGTGCAAGCGGGCACGGCGTATTGCTGGGGAAACAACGCCTCCGGTCAGCTTGGAGACAACACACTCCTCCCGCACAACACGCCGAAGCCCGTAACGGGTTCGGTCGCCTTTAAATCGTTGTCGGCTGGCGGAGGTCACGTTTGCGGAGTTGCAATAAACGGCGATGCCTATTGCTGGGGAGCGAATTCAGCGGGCCAGTTGGGCATAGGAACGCGGGCGATCACCCCAGTTCCTATGAAAGTAAGTGGAGGGTTCGAGTGGGCGAGCATCAGCGCGGGAGACGTTCACACATGCGGAATCGCGTCGAGCGGAACCGGCTACTGTTGGGGCTCAAACAACTACTATCAGCTTGGGGACAAAGCCCCGCCGCGATCAACACCCGGGGCCCTTGCCGGCGCGTTTTCCGCCTTGAGTGCCGGGAGGACTTTCACGTGCGGCGTGAAAGATGGCGCGGGGTATTGCTGGGGTTACAACGGATTTGGCCAACTCGGCACGAACGGCGCAGTGTATGAAAGTAATCCAACAAAAATCGTGCTCCCGGCATCGATAACGCTCGCGTCGATCGCTGCAGGAGATTCGCACGCCTGCGCGATCACAGTTGACGGGGTCGCTTACTGCTGGGGTGACAACCGGGAAAGTCAGCTAGGAAACGGCACGCGTGCAAAAAGCACGGTTCCGGTCCTGGTAACAACCGGCGAAAGATTTACCTCGATATCGGCTTCCGGGACGGAGACGTTCTCGAATAGCTACTATGCTGATTTGCAATCCTTGCGCGCCCATTCGTGCGGTATCACTACGGCGGGCGTGGCGTATTGCTGGGGCTCGAACGCATCAGGACAGCTCGGGTTCGGCCGCACGATATTCGATAGTTCGAAGCCCGTCAAAGTCGCCGGGCAACGGTGATGAATTCGCGGCGTCGCTCAATCATCGCGACGTGCGCCGGATTGTTTTCAGCGGTGGGTGTCAACGCCTGCAGCCTGGACTCAACTCTACGTCCAGGAGGCCCGCTCTCGGTCGGGGCTGTGGTCTCGACGGGGCCTCCGGAAAACGCGTTATCCGCACTCGTGACTTTTCGAAGCTCGAACGCCGACTCTGCACGCCTCGTCTTTCGGCCGCTATCGGCCGGCGCGTCTGCATTTGCTGCGGTAGTGCAATCGACTCCGTTCTACAAGCTTGAGACTGACTCCGGTTCTATTACCGCGCTCGGTCTCACTCCCGATACCCGTTACCAGATCCTTCTAGAAGTTGCCGGCGCGGGACGTGACACAACAATCGCGATGGAGTTTCGGTCGGGAACGTTACCGCCTGGCATCTCAGGGTTGGAGCTTCGTGGCACTGGAGCTCCGACCGCCGGCTACACCATTACCGACTATACCGCGACCGACGGAGCGTACATCGTCGTATTCGACGCAACCGGGGCGCTGGCCTGGTATCGAAAATTTGCAGCCGAGCCCGGCGAGTCAGCGCTCGATGCCGAGCAGCAATCGAATGGAGACTTCACTCTCTTCGTCGGCGCCAGTACCGGGTGGCAGCCGACCGCGGGCCGCTTTTACCAGGTGACTCCTGGAGGAAAATCGGTAAATACGTTCGCCGCGTCCGGCGCTTATTTCACGGATCCGCATGAGCTGCTCGTGGACTTTAATGCCGGCAAAGTTTCCCGTACACATCTCTTCGGCTACGATCTGCGCCATGTCGACCTAAGGGCTCTCGGAGGTAAGGAAGACCAACTCGTCGCTGGCCACGTGTTGCTTCGCCAGTCGGCCGCAGGCACCGTCGAGTTTGCCTGGAGCGCGTGGGATCATTTTGCCGTAACCGATTGGCTCTTCGTCCCACGGAACGTCGCCAATCTTCCGAATATCGATTTCGATCACCCTAATGCAATCGACCGCGACAGCCGGGGCAATTACCTGCTGTCGTTCGCCGCGCTTGGCGAGATCACCAAAATCGACGCGAACACGGGCGCCATAATCTGGCGGTTCGGAGGGAAGCACAACCAATTCGAGTTCGTCGGCGATCCCTTTGGCGGTTTCGGTACCCAGCACGATGCCCGGTTCCTTCCTAATGGCGACATCCTTTTGATGGACAACGGACAGAAGCACTCCCCTCCGGAAAGCCGGGCGGTCGAGTACCGTCTGAATGAGGCGACTCACACGGCAACAATGATCTGGGAATTCCGACAACCGGCAGGATTTTTCTCGCCGTTCGCGGGCTCAGTCCAACGATTGAGCCAAGGAAACACGCTACTGGCGTTCGGCGCCGCCGCCCATCTCACAGAGGTTGGTGCGGGGGGCAGCGTGCTTTGGGAAGCAGATCTCACTAACGACGGCCGGCGCGCGCCCTTCCTTTATCGCGCCAGACGTATCGCCTCGCTCTATCAGGCCTCCGCGCCGTGATGCCGCGCACTGGTCGAGGAATCGATAGACGCGTTGCGGAATATGTCTTCAGCGTTGGCTTATGCGGCCAGCGGTGCTCCACAGTTCGAGCAAAAGGCAGCGTCGGGCTCAGCCCGCGGACCGCACCGGTCGCAAACGAGACGGTCGCCTGCACGCATCACCGTGAGCGCCTTGTTTGTGTATCTCGCCTTGAGAGAAGCGTAATCGTCGTCTGAGATCTTTCCAGTAGCGCGATCGAACTCCAACTCACGCAAGGCATCGACCGCATAATCGGGCGACGCTACACGGGTGAACGGCATTCCTGTGACTGCGGCGGACGGCACGAGCAATGGCCACAGCACGTAGCAAAGCGCGCCGACCGCGAGCAGAGCGCCGATAACGAGTGGCGTCATTTTTCGTTTCTAATCGCGGCGGACAGCCGGGCAATCTCATCTTCGCTCGCGGAGATCGCCGTCAGTGGAGCTGCCTCAACTGCCGGGCTCGCCGAGCGCCAGCGTCGAAGAAGAGCGGCAAGAAAAAGGGCGCCCCCAGCGATAGCGACCGATGGGAGGAGATAGCCGAGCAGGTTGAACCCCGATTTCACCGGCGACATGAGAACGCGCTCACCGTAAACCGACTGAAAAGCGGCGAGGATTTCCTTCGCACCGTATCCGCCGCCCACCATTTCCATCACGTCCTCGTGCATAGCCGGGGACACAGAGCACGAAAAATCAGTGGTGCGGCAGGTGTACACATCGAGCGGGCACCCGCACTGGCACTTAACCGAGTGCTCGAGATCGTCGCGCTGTGCAACCGACATCGATGGAACCGCGTTCGCTTTTGGCGCGAGCTTCACGGGGCGATATGCGTCCTGCTCCATCGGACCGGAGAAAGTCTGCGTTGTCTGGCCGTGTGCTTTTCGCGCAAGGAAGAGCGGAAGCGCAGGAACGAGGAGTCCGCTTCGGCGGAGGAAGTTTCGCCGAGAGATCGTCATGCGCCCATCGGCTCCGGCATCACGTCGGTGACGGGCCCAGGCCGCATCACTGCGATGTAGCCGCTCTG
>JACDDT010000122.1 GCA_013816855.1 Gemmatimonadaceae bacterium | reverse complement strand
GTTGGTGCGTTGAAAATGCGCGTTCATCGCGCACGAGAGGCCCTCCAACACTTGCTCGAGGAGAAGTACGCATGAGGCGCGATGAAGCGAACGTCACCGGAGGAGATTCGGATGTCGGCAGGCCGGCGGGAAAAACGAAACAGGATGCACGGGAGCCTCGCGTGATGGACCGTGAAGTCCCGGTTCCGACGGCGCCCGGTCACGCCGTTCTTCACGACTGGCTCGACGGTGACGTGGAGCAATCGCTCGCGCGCGACGTAGAGGGCAGCTCGCAGGTGGAGCTGTGGAACCGAATTAACGAAGAGTCGCGGATGCTGCGCAGCCGCGCCACGCCTGTTCACGTCCAGAAGGCGATTATGAGCGCGCTGCCAGATGAAGCGCCCGCGATCTCGACCGCTACCATGCGTCAGGTGAGCTCGAAAACGATTTACCTGCTTGTCGCAGTTGCGGCCGCCGCGGCAGCACTCGCCGCCGGCCTCCTTCGGTAGCAAGCTGAGGAGCTACGCGCCCGGGCTTCATGGTCCGGGCGCTTTTTTGTGCCTAAGATCCAGTGCAAATAGGCTCGGAGCTTGCAAATATCATCGATGACCCGACCGTTAACATTGAAGGAGGCACCGAAGATGACCCGCAAGACAATCGCTTTTCTAGCTTGCTGCTTGATCTCCCCGGCAGTGGCTGCCGCGCAGACTGGCGGACTCTCGAGAGTCCAACTTCTCGCACTTCAGCAGGAGCTCAAGGAACAGTGCGGACTCCAGCACTCGACCGGCATGATGGACGGACCGACTCGTCACGCCATCGCCGTGTGCAACAAGAAGTATGGAACGCAAGGCAACGGCGCCGCCCTTCTCGCCGCGATGAATGTCGGATTCAACTCCGGTGACAATTCCCCGCAGGGTGGAATGGGCACGGTAATGGGAAATGACAACGACCACGGCATGGCCACGGGCAGCAATCGCACGTGGACAGATTCCGCCGGAGTCGTGCACACCGGCCGCGCTCGCGGCAGCAGGGCGACAGGCGCCTCACGCAGCGCCGCCGGCCGCGCACGTGCGCGTGCTCGCGGAAACAACGGCAAAGGAATGAACCGCGGCGACAGGGACAGCGATGCGTGGAAGCATGGAGTTGACTCGACGTCCGGTGGCGTTGACGTGGACGGACGCACCGACGACCGCAAGATGGCGCACGACTCCGCGATGGCTGGCTCGCGCGACGGCCGAGTTCGCAACCCCGGCCAGGGCAAGCGCATGAAAGCCGGAAAGGATTCCATTTCGCACTAACGAAGCACTAGCTCAAAGTTCTAGCATGAGCTGTTGTTCGAGGACGAGGGCATCCATGCTCTCGTCCTCTTCGCTTTCCGTCCCCCGCGACCAGCTGCGTACTCCATAGCGTGCGCAGAGTGAAGTGAAATAACGCGAGAGCCCCTCACGATATTTCTTGCCTGCTTCGTAGCCGCCCGCATACGTGTTTCGATATCGCTCGGCGAGGTGCGGGAACTCCTGCTCGATGAACGGGAGGTACCTCTTACGCGCCGAAGATTGAAGTCGCAAAGCGCATGCGCCGACATACGTGGCGCCCGCCTCCGAAACTTTCTTTACCAGCGCTTCGAGGTCGCGCGGATTGTCGGTGATACCGGGAAGCACCGGCATGCAGTTGATCCCCGCGTCTATTCCCGCTTCACGCAGCCGCGCCAGCGCGCGCACTCGTGACTCCGGTGTCGGTGAGCGCGGCTCGATTCTCCGCGCCAGATCGCGGTCGAGCGTGATCAACGAAATGTGCACGCATAGTCCGCTGATCCGATTGATGCGGGATAAGAGATCGATGTCGCGTGTGATGAGCGGACTCTTCGTGATGATCACGACATCCAGCCCCGGATGGTCGGCGAGCACTTCCAAAATTCCGCGAGTTACGCGAAAGCGGCGCTCCGCCGGCTGGTATGGATCAGTCGCGGTTCCGATGACGATCGATTCGCCGTTGAGGAGCTCGACATGCTTGTCGCTCCCGAACCGAAGGCTGCGGCTGAGCAGCTCCGGGCCGTTCTTCTTTACGAAAATGTTTCGCTCGAATGCGAGCCAGGGCGGGATTTTCTGGAATGCGTCGCCGAGCTCGTCGGTCATTCGATCGTTGTCGGAAGCGCGCTCCATCACATAGCGGTGAGCGTACCTCGCGTAGCAGTAAGCGCATCCAAAGGCGCAGCCGGTGTACGGATTGATGGACCAGAAACCCATTCCCGTCGTCTCCGGACCGTTGAGAATGTTCTTGGCGGGGGCGGAGTAGTAGCGGATATCTTTCTGCTCTCCGATAACGGGCAGTAGCCGCGATTGCCGCTCGTATTCCGCACCGAATAAACCCGGTTCAACGGCTTTCTTCGCCCTCTTCGGCTGCTTTCCTGCTGTCTGCCCCATACCCGAATATAGGCCGAACCTCAGGGGGTGGGAAGACGATTAATAGGTGGAGATCGAGATTCCAGTTTTTAAGCCGCCGCCCGCTGCGGGCTGAACAAAAAAACGCGAATAGTGTTTATCGCGGCTGATGCGAAAGACGTGGATTCCCGCGAGGGAACCGAAAATCAGGGATAGCTGGGACTTCGACAGATTTGAATTCCGCGCCATCACGCTAATGTCGCTCACCTTCGCATTTCGTCCGAAAGTGATATAGAAGAGCGTTGTACCGACGCCGCCGGTGAGGATTCCGCGCTCAAATGCGCCACCGCGGTCATGTGGTATGTCGAGCACGAGCTCATCAAGAATGTCCTGGACGGTCAGGCCCGCGGCGGTGAAGATAAACTGCTTGCGCTTGTCGTCCGCCTCGTTGATCCCGGAGTAAACCGTAGGCCGGCCTTTGTTGGTGCCCAAGTGGGGATGAAATCCCATCGCATAGGATGCGGCGAAGTGGGCGCTCTCGTGAACAAGGATGCTTGTCGCGAATCCCGCAGCCAATCTCCGGTAGAAATGGCCGCGGTCGAGGCGGGCTGAATCGACGCGAAACATCTTGTTCGGCACGGAGCCGGAGCTGACGAGCGGGCCCGCGGGACCGGTCTGCGCGGCCAGCCGCGTCCCGGAACCGATCGCAACGCTGGCCGCGAGCGCTAAGACCGCAGAACGGCGGCGGGCGATAATCGTTATTTTCACGAACATCCGAGCTGAGCGGGAGCGAGCACATGGCAGCACTGTTGTCCGACATCGAAATCCAGCGAATGCTGGGGAAAATTTCCGGATGGAGCCGCAAAGGCGACACCATCACGAAGACTTTTCAATTCAAGGATTTTCTTTCCGCTATCGATTTCGTAGGTGGAGTCTCGGGCGTCGCCGAAAAGGCGAACCACCATCCCGACATCGACATCCGCTACAACAAGGTGACGTTCACTCTCAGCACGCACTCGGAAAGCGGCATCACGCAGAAAGATCTGGACATGGCTGCCCAGATCGATCATGTGCTCGAGACCCAGCCTCCGGTCTAGCTGCGCCGTCCGCCGAGGATGCGGATGATGGCGAGAAACATGTTGAGAAGGTCGAG
>JACDDT010000121.1:0-2500 GCA_013816855.1 Gemmatimonadaceae bacterium | reverse complement strand
CTCTCGCCGCTGGACATTATCGCTCAGCGACTGCCTCCCAGGATTCATTTAGCAGGTATTCGGAGTTTGGTTGGGGTTGGTAGGGTCTTCGACCCCCCGCGCCCATCCAGTCGCTCTACCTCCTGCAAACACTTCCTGAGGCTCTACCTCAATAGATTTCGGGGAGAACCAGCTATCTCCAGGCTTGATTGGCCTTTCACCCCTACCCACACGTCATCCGAACGGTTTTCAACCCGTACCGGTTCGGGCCTCCACGCGGTGTTACCCGCGCTTCACCCTGCACATGGGTAGATCGCCCTGGCTTCGGGTCTACCCCCAGCAACTAAATCGCCCTCGTTACAGGACTCGCTTTCGCTGTGGCTCCGCGGCCTAACCGCTTAGCCTACGCTGCTGAGGAGTAACTCGCCGGATCATAATGCAAAAGGCACGCAGTCAGCCGTGATGCAATCCGAAGATCACACCCAGCCTCCTACCGCTTGTAAGTATGTGGTTTCAGAAACTATTTCACTCCCCGCACTGGGGTACTTTTCACCTTTCCCTCACGGTACTCGTTCACTATCGGTCACACAGGAGTCTTTAGCCTTGGAGGGTGGTCCCCCCGGTTTCACGCCCGATTCCTCGGAACTCGGGCGTTACTCAGGAACACTACTACTTCATCCTTTGGTTTATGCGTACCGGGCTATCACCGTCTATGGCTCTCCATTCCAGGAGAATTCCGCTAACACTTGGACGAAGCGTCCGTAGGTCCTACAACCCCGTTGCTACAAGAGCAACGGTTTGGGCTTGGGCCCCTTTCGCTCGCCGCTACTTAGGGCATCTCGGTTGATTTCTCTTTCCTCGAGGTACTTAGATGTTTCAGTTCCCTCGGTTTGCTCACTCCGTAGAGTGTGACTGCCATCACTGACAGCCGGGTTTCCCCATTCGGCCATCCAGGGATCGTAGCTTGTGTGCAGCTCCCCCTGGCTTATCGCAGCTTACCACGGCCTTCATCGCCTCTGTGTACCTAGGCATCCCCCACATACTTTCTTTCGCTTGATCAAATAACTTGTTCAAACAGAAACACGCGCGATCTAACGAGCAATACAATCTTTTGCCCCAGAGCTCGCGCCCTGAGACAGATACAGCCCCCACCGTTAAGTCGGGGCCGCGAAATTGAATCACTAGTGTTGATTCGCGGCATCGGAATTCTTATCAGGATTCCGACACCTTCAAATCCCACGATCACTTCTATCATCCGTTGTCAAACAGCTGACGGGATTGCGCCCGCTCGCTGGTTCTTACCTACAGCCCGATTCATACACGAAAATCCGTGCATGAGCCGGAATATTTTGAAATCGAGAGCTGAGATCTGGATGTGAAAGACGGGCGATAACTAGATGAGGGCTTTCTAAAAGGATTGCTCCAATTCTACTCGCCACTCTCCGTTAAGGAGGTGATCCAGCCGCAGGTTCCCCTACGGCTACCTTGTTACGACTTCGCCCCAGTCATGATGCTCGCCTTCGGCCGCTTGGCCCCTTGCGGGTTCCGACACGGACTTCGGGCGCTCACCACTTCCATGGCGTGACGGGCGGTGTGTACAAGGCCCGGGAACGTATTCACCGTGGCGATGCTGATCCACGATTACTAGCGATTCCAGCTTCATGCCGTCGAGTTGCAGACGACAATCCGAACTGAGGACGGGTTTTGGGATTGCCTGAGCATTGCTGCCTCGGCCCCCGCTGTCCCGCCCATTGTAGCACGTGTGTAGCCCTAGACGTAAGGACCATGATGACTTGACGTCGTCCCCACCTTCCTCCGGTTTGGCACCGGCAGTCTTCCTAGAGTCCCCGCCATTACGCGCTGGCAACTAAGAACAGGGGTTGCGCTCGTTGCGGGACTTAACCCAACATCTCACGACACGAGCTGACGACAGCCATGCAGCACCTGTGTACGAACTCCGAAGAGGGCTCCTCGTTTCTGAGGAGTTACTCGTACATGTCAAGCCTAGGTAAGGTTCTTCGCGTTGCGTCGAATTAAACCACATGCTCCACCGCTTGTGCGGGCCCCCGTCAATTCCTTTGAGTTTCAGCCTTGCGGCCGTACTCCCCAGGCGGGGTACTTCCTGCGTTAGCGCCGGCACCCAGAGGGTCGCTCCCCCAGGCACCTAGTACCCATCGTTTACGGCGTGGACTACCAGGGTATCTAATCCTGTTTGCTCCCCACGCTGTCGCGCCTCAGTGTCAGTAACTGCCCAGCAGGCCGCCTTCGCCACCGGTCTTCCTCCGGATCTCTACGCATTCCACCGCTACACCCGGAATTCCGCCTGCCTCTACAGTCCTCGAGTCTGACAGTCGGCACGGCAGATCCGGGGTTGAGCCCCGGACTTTCACCACACCCTTATCAGACCACCTACGCGCCCTTTACGCCCAGTGATTCCGGACAACGCTCGCACCCCCCGTATTACCGCGGCTGCTGGCACGGAGTTAGCCGGTGCTTCCTCACCCGGTACCGTCAGGCTCAT
>JACDDT010000046.1 GCA_013816855.1 Gemmatimonadaceae bacterium | reverse complement strand
GAGATCCCGCGGCCGACAAACGCGTCGATTTTTATTCTTTCGGCTGCGTCGCGTACGAGCTGTTCACGGGGCACCCGCCGTTTTTTGGACGCGCTCCGCAGGCAATTCTTGCCGCCCACCTGACCGAGGTGCCCCCGCCGGTCGAGACCGTCGCGCCCGACGTTCCGCCCCACGTCGCCAAGCTGATCGATCGCTGCCTCAGCAAGTCCGCCGGTGACCGCCCGCAGTCCGGACGCGAGATACTCGAGGTGCTCGACGCGGTACAATCACCGCATCGCATCGATGCTATCGGAAAGAAGAGAGCCGACTGGCGTATGTTAGCCGGCGCCGGTGCCCTCCTCGCGGTGATGGTCGTGGGATACTCCTTCGCCCGCCGCGCACCGGCGGCCGCGGGCGCCACTCCTGTTCGTGCGAAAGCTGTAGCGGTCCTTCCTTTCACCGACACGGGCGGAGAATCCTCAGAAGCTTATTTCGCTGACGGCATGGCCGACGAGCTGATCGCCGCGCTCGGCAAAGTTCCGGAATTGAGCGTAGCGTCTCGTCGATCCGCATTCGCTCTCCGACAGAGGAGCGACCTCGACATACCGAGCATCGGCCGCTTGCTGCATGTTGACGCGATTCTCGAGGGAACGGTCCGCCGCGCCGGCAACCGGCTTCGCGTCACCGCGCAGCTCACCGGCACAACCGACGGCCTCGCGCTCTGGTCCGATAGCTACGAGCGCGATGCGAAAGACGTGTTCGCGGTGCAGGATGACATCACCCGCTCGATCGTAGGCGCGCTCAGACTCCGGCTCGGCACCGGCCAGCGGCAGGTGACGACTAACCTCAGCGCCTACGACGATTATTTGCGCGGAGCGTACGCGCTCGAGCAGCGGGGACCGGGAGTTCGTCAATCGGTCGAATTGTTCAATTCGGCGATCGCGAAAGACAGCTCATTCGCGCGCGCATACGGCAAGCTGAGCGAAGCCCTGGAGTTTCTTCCGTACTTCGCCGGCGTTTCTGCCGCAAGTTTGGAACTGCGTGCCGTCACTGCGGCCAACAAGGCGCTCGCGCTCGACCCTTCCACTGCGGAAGCGCACATCGGGCTCGCTCTGGCCCTCGGTCATGCCTTCAGGTGGCGGGAATCCGACCGCCATTTCCAGCTTGCAATCGCTGCGGATAGCAACAACGCCGTGGCGCGCACCCAGTATGGGCGCCACCTGCTTCATCAGGCGCGCATACCGGAAGCGATTGAACAGCTTAAGCGCGGCGTGACGCTCGATCCATTGTCGGGAACGCAGGTGGGCTGGCTTGCCTACGCCCATGCCCTTAATGGCCAGTTGCCGCTCGCTCTTGGCGAATTGGCTACAGCGCGAGAAAAATTTGGTGGGCTGGATCTGGTGCGGCAAATGTCCGCGCAAATGTTCCTTCGCGCCGGAAAGAACTCGCAGGCGATTGAGCTGGCTCGAACGATTTCATCAACAGTGGGATTTCACGGGCAGGGGTGCTATGTCCTCGGAAAAGCGGGAGAGCGCGAAGAGTCGTCGGCGATAATCCGGGAAATGCTCGCGCTGCCGGACACTACCTGGCTCAAGCACACCGCCCTCGCGTACTGTTATTTCGGTATCGGAGACAACGACAAAGCGCTGCGACAAATGGAGCTCGCATTCCAAGCCCGGGAAATCACCCCGAAATGGATGCCGTTCGGCGATCCACTTTTCGATGAGGTTCGCGGCAGCCCGCGTTTCGCGTCGGTGGTTCACAACTTCGGCCTCGACGAAAAGCTGTTCACATCTCCGAACCTGGGGCGTCCGGCGAAATAGCGCGCGTCCTGCAGGATGCAAACTTCGACTTTACGACTATACGAAGTGGCGATCGGCGAGTGCGAAACCGAGGCCGGCCGCCCGAGTTCGAGGACTTGTACACGATTCGCCGCGGGAAGAACGTTGGGCTGATCCTAACAGACGGCTGATTGACGCAATGACAACGGAAACCACCGCAATCAAGCCTGAGCTTCGCAACGCGATCGTGCCATGGTTTCGCGCGTTGTCATTTGTGGCGAGGTAGCGTTGTCTTTGAGCTCGGGGTTTTCGCCGGCTCAACGATCACGCAAAACTCGCAAATCGGCGCGTCCACACGCAGCGTGACGGAAACCACTGTGGTGCGGGAAGTAGTGGCAACCGACGCCGTCACGGGCATATACCCAATTCTTCTAACGCGCATGTCATATTTCTGCGGGATAACGGCAGAAAATGCAACGGAGCCTGACTCAGTGGTCGTGCGCGCACGCTGCACGGTCTTGGACGTCGCTGAATCTGCTGATAAAGTTACAACTGCCGCGTAGAGAGGGGCGCCCGTCGTGTCGTGGACATTGACAATGACGGCATTGTTCCCGGAATCAAGGAGCTGGAAGGCGAACGCTATTGAAGGAACGTTCGGCTTAACCGCCTTCTTCGCTGGCTGCGCATGAAGCCTTTCAAGGGGCTCAGAGCTCAATCGTGTCGCGCAGAAGAAGCCCCCTTCGTATTTCATCTCGCCCAGCTTGTTGATGGGAACGCCTATACCGTAAATAGGATGCCACTGCCCGGTCAAAACACGCTCAGATGCCGAGCGCACGAAATAGGACGAGCCGCCGCAATCGAAGCACATCCATTTGGAGCCGGTCTCGAGTTCAGGAAATTCGCCGCTTTTGGAAATGCGGATCGCATTGGCGGCATCGGCATTCCTCGACATTCCCTTGGACAGGGAATACTCGAGGCCGTTCAAAGCGGGATAGCGCGCATCGACTTTATAAGAACCGCCCCACAAAGAGAGGGTCGATGTGTCGGTGGTTCCCGCGTCGTCCGGGTGCGTCGATACAACCTGCAGCTTAAAACTACCGCGAAGGTTTTTTACCGAATCAAAGGGCGGCGTTGTCGCGGGTGGTGCGTCCGGCTCGCACCGGCCGTTAACAACGCGGCCACTCGTCGTCTCCCGTTCGATATGCCGCCTTGTGACGTGCCATTCATTGCCGGTTTTCTTCAGCAGGAGGAGCTCAGGCGTCTTATCGCGCGCGAATGTGCTCTGCGCGACCTCGACCAACGCTTCGTCGCCAACGCCGTTGAATCCCACGCGTGTCGGCGTGTAGATCGCGATCGCATTCGGAAACGCCTGCGCGACTTCCCGCCAGACATTCGCAGTATCACCCGACCAACTGTTGCCTTCCGCAAAGCTGTCAGCCAACGCCTTCAGTTTTGCAAACTGCTCGCGCGTCATCACAGCTGCGCGACGCGCGTTCCAAAAGCGCGGATCGACCTGCTCCTTTAACGCAGCGGACTTCGCAAAATCAGCGACAGTCGTCGGATCGACAATTCCCTTTCTCTGCAGACGAAAGAGCTGAAGCGATCCGCAATTCTTGACGTGCGAGCAGGCGTGCTTCGTCATTTCCGAAAGTAAGAGCAGCGTACTGTCCGATTCTCCTTCGAGGATCGTCTTAAACGCGGCGCGGTAAACATTCGCGGCTTCACCCGATGGATATCCGCGCGCGAGATTCAATCCCCTGCTCGCGCGCATAGTGTCAAAGCGAGGGAGAAGCGGACTCCCGTTGCAGGCGCGCGCGTCGACTGTTATGCGAATCGTGGTGTCGATGCCGGGATGCACAAAAGCCTCGGCGAGGTGGCCTTCGACATTCAGCGAGCGTCCGCGCCGATCAGCAAATCGCGGGCACGACAAATTCAGATACAATTGACCGAACGGAGGATTCCTGAGTGCGACGCGGCCGCTCGAGTCCGTGGGGATTCGCGGATGGAACTCGACAAGTGGCGACTCCGGCCGCACCTCATATGCCACGAGCGGCCGCACGGTCGAACGGTCGGTCACTTGAACCGTCACCCTCCGCGGGAGATTCGCATCGGGACTTCTCCCGAAAGCTTCGCGAGGATTGTCGGGGCGACGATTGGCGGCGCGATAGTCGAAAGGAGACAGATGATCCCCTTCCTTGCTTTGCGATGGCACAACTGTGCGTGAGGAGACACGCCAAGAGGATTTTTCGCGGGTAAGAGTGATGTATTCTTCGCTGTAGCAGTTCGTCCCGCAGAGATGCCGCACTTCAACAAGAGCCTCAGTGTGAAGTCCGTTGAAGCCAACTCTGCTCACCTGCGTGACGCCCGGTGTGGGGTACTCCCGCCGAAGCGCCAACCAAAACGGTCCCGCTTCCTGCATTGGGCGCCACGTCAGAGCCGAATCGACCAATCGGGCACCTGCACGCGTTAGAGCATTTCTCGCTGAATCCGTGAGAATCACCGTCGGACGGCTTAAGCCGATCGGATCCAGTAGAGACGATGATGCGCGACGCCTTGAAAGGAAGGAGCGCAAGGTGGCTTTATCCATGAGGGCTACCGTGGCCAACGCGCTGGTGTCGGTATCCACGAGGAGATGCGGCAAAAGAGTGATCGGCAGTTCCCCCTGATACCCGGAGAACACGCTGTCGAGACTCGCTCTGTACACGGCTGGCTCATCGTCATCGAGTGCCGGGTTCAAGCGCGTTGCGCAGAACGGACCCGTGTCGAAAGCGCGGCTGTCGAGTGCGTAATTCTGCCTACCCCCACGGGTACGACGCCATGTTCCCGAGAAACCCATCGGCCCGGTTTGCGTCACCGTGAATTCGAACGCTTGACCGAAATACGGACGGGCGCCACCGACGGCAACCACCACGTTTCCTTTCCGCCGCCCGACGCTTACGTCCGGGTGTCCCGCAGTCATGAACCGTGAAGCCATCGAATCACCGATGACGCTGGCTGTTATTGGAATGCGTGCGTCGAATTGTGCCGGAAGCGAGTGGCGACCACCGAGCGCATCAAGCGTCGCCGGCTCCAGATGAATAAGGATCGGATGGAAGTTGCCCAATGAAACGCTGTCAGAAATCGCGATTCGAAAGTCTCCGTGAAGAGCTTTCTCAAGCGATCTCCCGCCTCCCGAGCTTTCGCAGGAGCCGGGATAGTGGCGTTCGTGGACCAGGGGCGCGGTTGCACACCCGGTCGAGGCCAGACACATCGCGGCCAGACCGGTCGCGGAAGCGCGGAAAGCACGAAGCGGGGCCATATGATTAGGACGCGCGAGCCTGCAAAATTGACACAGTCGCCAATAAGAAAGCCCGCCTCTATCGAGACGGGCTTTCTTATTTCACGAACAATCGCGCGAGCTACTCCTCGACGAACGCTTCCGGCGTGAGAGGAATCGGGTCCGACATGTTGTAGTCGTCCGACTCCATCGGAATCACCTTCGACGGCGTCTCGGGGCGCGGCGGCTGCTCGTCAGGGATTCCCGTCACCGCGAGCACGATGCGGCGATGGATCGGATCCACCTCCAGCACTCGCAGATCGAGGTTCATCGTTTCCCAAACAATGTCAGCCGGCGAGTTCACAGGATTTCCGAAGTTGAGCTGGCTGATCGGAACGAATCCTTCGATGTCGTTGCCGATGTCCACCACCACTCCCTTGTCCATCAGTCGCACCACCTTGCCCTTGAGCTCGGTGCCAACCGGATAGTTCTCGCCGATCTGCAGCCACGGATCGTCCGTCGCCTGCTTCAGTCCGAGCGAGATGCGCTTGTTCTCCGCATCCACGTTCAGAATCACGACGTCCACCGCGTCACCCTTCTTCACCACTTCCGACGGATGCTGAACGCGCTTCGTCCAGCTCATGTCGGAGATATGTATCAGTCCGTCGATGCCAGGCTCGATCTCCACAAACGCGCCGAAGCTCGTCAGGTTGCGGACCTTGCCGTTCAGGCGCGTGCCCACCGGATACTTCTCCGGCAGCACCATCCACGGATCCTGCTCAGTCTGCTTCATGCCGAGCGAAATCTTCTCTTCGTTCGGATCGACCTTGAGCACCACCGCCTCGATCGCCTCGCCAATCGAAACGAGCTTCGACGGGTGACGCACGTTGCGCGTCCAGCTCATCTCACTGATGTGAACGAGGCCTTCGATGCCCGGCTCCAGCTCGATGAACGCGCCGTAGTTGGTGATCGAAACGACCTTTCCGGAAACGCGCGTGCCGACGGGATATTTCGCCGCCACGTCCTTCCACGGATAGCTCTGAAGCTGCTTGAGGCCGAGCGAGATTCTCTCGCGCTCCCAATCGATGTCGAGAACCTTGACCTCGAGCTCCTGCCCGATGTGCACCATCTCGGACGGATGCTGAATGCGGCCATACGACATGTCGGTGATGTGGAGCAGTCCGTCCACTCCGCCCAAGTCGATGAATGCGCCGAAGTCGGTGATGTTCTTGACGACACCCTTTCTCACCTGGTCCTTGGCGAGATCCTTCATCAGCTTCTCGCGCTTGCCCGCTCTCTCCGCTTCGAGAATGACACGTCTCGAGACGACGATATTGCGGCGGCGCTTGTTGAGCTTGATGATCTTGAAATCGAAGTTCTGGCCGAGTAGCTCGTCGACGTTCGGAACTCGGCGAAGCGCGATCTGCGAACCGGGGAGGAATGCGTCCACTCCCATGAGATCGACCACGACGCCGCCCTTGATCTTCTTGACGAGCGTTCCCTTGACCGGCTCATCGCTCTCGTAAGCGACGCGGATGCGCTCCCAAACACGCATGAAATCCGCTTTCTTCTTGGAGAGCACGACCGAGCCTTCCATGTCCTCGAGATGCTCGAGGAGAACTTCTACTTCGTCGCCCGCCTTGAGGTCGGGGATGTCCTTGAACTCTTCGAGCGGAATCGTCCCTTCGGATTTGAAGCCGATGTCGAGGACGACCATGTTGTCGCGGATATCCAGCACACGGGCTTTGACGATCTCGCCTTCTTCAATCGAGGCCATCGTCCCGTTGTACATCGCCATCATACCCTCGAGCTCGTCCTGAGAGTAATCGTCCTCGTCGTAGAGCTCGGGTCTGAGATTCGCTAGCGGGCGGAGCTGCGCTTTCTGCAGATCGCGCTTCTCGCGCGGCGTAAGGGTGCTCGCGCCGGTGGAGGGTGGGGTGAGGGTTTCGGTGTCTACCATGTTGCGGTTAAAGGGTTTGAGGGAATTCCAATACAGCCTTTAAATGTAGGCTGAGACCCCTGGAACGTCAACTTTAACCGCCCCGCAAGCGCGCTACTGCTTTATGCCCCTACTAAGGAGAAAAAGCAGCTCCTGATCGCTCATACTGAGGAGCGAGTCGGCGGGGAGATCCATCGCTACCTGGGTTCCGTCGTCGCACTGGAAGGCGACCTGCACACTCGACGCGGCGCCCTTACGCCGGTCGGGGAGACCGTCAGGACGCTCTGCTTCAATCGCCACCCATCCGTGGCCTGCGCGGTCTGAAAATCTTCGCATAAAGAAAATCTACGCTCTGTCTTCAGCGAGAGCCACGATTTTCGCGACCTGCTCCGCCTGTGTAAGGATCGTACTGTCTACTACTACCGCATCAGCGGCGGGAACCGTCTGCGATGCGTCGCGCTCATCACGCTCGAGCAGCGCCCGTGTCTCTTCGGCAAGACGCGCGTCCGTCACCTCACCCGCCTTCTGAATGAGCCGCCGTTTCGCACGGACCTCTGCGTCGGCGACGAGAAAGATTTTGAGCCGTGCCTTCGGGAAAACGACGGTGCCGATGTCACGACCGTCCACCACGACGTTGTGATCCGCCGAAGTGTTTCGCACGGTTTCATTTACCCAGTCGCGCACCCTCGGCATTTTCGCCACCGCAGAAACGTTCGCGGTGACACGGTCTCCGCGAATTTCCTCCTCCACAGAGCGCCCGCCCATCACCGGATAAAACGAAGAGCGCGCCGGGAGAAGCGAGATCGCGCGGGCGGCGCCGAGCACGACTTCTTCCGTCCACTCGGCGGGATCCGGTACGACGCGGAGCGCGGCGGCAGTGGCCGCGCGATACAACGAGCCGGAATCGACGTGAAGAAATCCGAGGCGTTCGGCCACCATCTGCGCCGTCGAGGATTTTCCCGACGCGGCAGGTCCGTCGATGGTAATGACCTTCTTCTCGCTCACGCCGTCGCCCCGTCGAGGTCTTCCCAAAATGAGGGATACGAAATCGCTACGCAATCGCGATCGTCCAGCTGAATGTCGTTGCCGGGAACCTTGCCGATTACGCCGAAAGCCATCGCAATGCGGTGGTCGCCGCGCGTCACGACTTTTCCTGACAGCTTCCTTCGTCCTTCCCGCACAACCAGTCCGTCCGCGCGCTCCTCGACGGTTGCGCCAATGCGCTCAAGGTTGTCGACGACAGTGCGAATCCTGTCCGATTCCTTCACGCGCAGCTCGCTCGCTCCGCGAATCTCCAGCTCGACGCCGGCGGCGGCAGCGAGACACGCAAGCATCGGAAGCTCATCGATAATCGACGGCACTTCTGCGGCGACGATCTGCAGCGGATGGAGCGTGGCGGGCTGCACGCGGAGTGTCGCTATGTCTTCCCCACTCTCGCTCGCCAGATCGTCTAGCCTGATGGATGCACCCATTCTCCTCAATGCCGAGATGAACCCGCCACGAGTGGCGTTGACGCACACACGCGGCAGCGAAAGCTCGCCGCCGCCAGCCAGTGTGGCGAGCGCGATGAAAAATGCCGCAGACGACGGGTCGCCGGGAACATTGACGTCGAGAGCGTTTATACGTGCCGTCGCGGAGACGTGCACGGTGGTGTCATTGACGCGCACATTCGCACCAAGCGAAGCGAGCATCCGCTCGGTGTGATCGCGGGAGCGCGCACTTTCACGGACTTTTACATCGATGCCCGACACGAGTGCAGCGAGAAGAATCGCGCTCTTGGTTTGCGCACTTGCGGCCTTCGTGTTCCAATCTATCGGCTGAAGACGGGCGCCCGTCACTGTCATTGGAAGGCCTTCTTCGTTTTCGAACTCGAACTGCGCGCCCATCTGTGTGAGCGGCTCAGCGATTCGCTTCATTGGACGCCGGCTTAAGCTCTCGTCGCCGGTGAACCGCGCGCGAATCTTCTGCCCCGAGACGATTCCTGTCATGAGCCGAGTTGTCGTCCCGCTGTTCCCGCAGTTCAAATCGCCGGAAGGACTGCGCATTCCCGAGAAGCCAACGCCCTCGATGCGCATCTCCTCGCTCAGCGCGGGGATTCGCACGCCCAACGACCGCAGCACCGAAGCGGTCGATTCGACATCCGCCGACCGGAGAATGCCGCGCACCGACGAGACGCCGTCCGCCAGAGCGGAGAGCATTAGAGCGCGATGCGAGATCGATTTGTCGCCAGGGACCTGAACGGTGCCGGAGACTCTCAGCGCAGCCAATCTTCCAACGCGGTCGCGGCGTCGGTTTTGTCGTCGCGGTATTTCACGATGACCGGCGTCTGCAGCGAGATGCCAAGCTGCTTGCCCCACTTGCCGCTCACCTCCCGGGCACCGGGAACGACAACCGCGCCTTCCGGAATCTCGAGTGGCTTGGACGCCGTTCCGCGAATGACATCCTGCTTGATCAAGTCAAAGACCGGAGTGCCGCGCGTGAGCACGACGCCCGCGCCGATCACCGCGCTCTTTCGGACGACCGTGCCTTCATAGATCCCGCAATTGCCGCCGACGATGACGTCGTCTTCGATGACGACTGGCGAAGCATTGATTGGCTCGAGGACTCCGCCTATCTGTGCAGCGGCGCTCAAATGAACGCGCTTCCCGATCTGCGCGCACGATCCAACGAGTGCGTGCGAGTCGACCATCGTCGCCTCGTCCACGTAGGCGCCAACGTTCACATACATCGGCGGCATGCAGACGACTCCGCGCGCGATGTACGCGCCACGCCTGATCGAAGAGCCGCCGGGAACAACGCGGATGCCGTCGGTGGCGGTGAGCTTGCGGACGGGATAAGTGTCCTTGTCGAAGAAATGAAGCTGCCCTGGCGAGTGCACCCCGACTGACATATCGGCGAGCTCGCCAATGCGGAATCCGAGCAGAATTCCCTGCTTCACCCACTGCACCGCGGTCCACTGTCCGTCATCCGCTCGCGTTGCTGCCCGCACCGATCCCGACTCGAGCAGCGTGAGCAGCTCATCGACGACGGTGCGCGCGTCTTTCGGCAGCGCGGTCTCGCGTGCCGTCGCGTAAAGCTCACCGATTTTTTTCTCGAGCAGCTCCGCCGTCACGCCTGCAGCGCTCCAACCGCGGCCATCGCCGAGCGAATCGTCGGCTCGTACTTGTCGAGTAGCGGAACGAGCGGAAGCCGGAGAACGTTTTCCATTCTGCCAAGCATGGAGAGCGCCGCCTTGGCTGGTATGGGATTCGACTCGATGAAGGCCGCCGTCGTCCACTCGCTGAGCCGCGTGTCGATCGCTCGAGCTCCCTCGAAATCCCCGGCAGCGCAGCGTGTCGCCAATTCCGAAACCAGGCTCGGCGCCGCGTTCGACGTCACGGAGATGATTCCGTCTCCACCGGCTGCCATCACCGCGAGAGTGAGCGCGTCGTCCCCGGAAAGGACGCTGAAACGCGCCGGCCGGTGACGGAGAATCTCCTCGATCTGAGGCAGGCTTCCCGACGCTTCCTTCACAGCGCAAATGTTCTCGTGCCCCGCAAGCTCCAGCGTTGTCGGCGCCTCGATGTTGCTCGCCGTCCTTCCGGGCACATTGTACACGACAACGGGGACATTCACTGCGTCCGCGATTGCGGTGAAGTGCGCGACGATTCCGCGCTGAGGCGGCTTGTTGTACATCGGAGACGCGTGAAGCAGATGCGTGACACCAAGCGAGGCCATCTCGCGCGAGAGTGCAATTGCTTTTTTCGTGTCGTTCGACGCAGCGCCCGCGACAACCGGCACACGCCCCGCAGTTACCTCGACAGTTATCTCGACTACCCGGCGGTGTTCGTCGAGAGTCATCGTTGCCGCCTCGCCCGTCGATCCACAGGGAACGATGAAGTGGACCCCACTCGAGATTTGCCACTCGACGAACGCCCGCAGCGCGCGCTCGTCCACCTCTCCGCTTTTCCGGAACGGTGTCACGATAGCGGTACCGCAGCCGGTGAGACGCGCAGCGGTCATTACCTGGACCTCAAGCCGAGTACGTCCTGCATTGTGAACACCCCTTTCTTGCCGACAAGCCACTCAGCCGCGCGCAGCGCTCCCTCGGCGAACACCCGGCGGTCGCGCGCAGTGTGGGTCAGAGCAATCTGCTCGAATTCGCTTTCGAACGTGAGCTCGTGCGTGCCGACTACGTCGCCGCTACGAATGCTCTCGATCTGAATAGTCCGACCGAGCGTTTCGCGTGCCGCCTTCTCGATGGCGATCGCGGTACCCGAGGGAGCGTCTTTCTTCCGGGTGTGGTGCGTCTCCTCGATGCGCGCCTCGAAAGCAGGGCTGTTCTTTAGTAGCTCCCCCGCCTTGCGCGCAATCTCGAGAAAGATGTTCACTCCGGTGGAAAAATTCGAAGACCAAAGGAGCGCCGTGCCTCGGTTACGCGCAAGCTGCTCCATTTGCGGAAGCGCATCGTGCCAGCCAGTCGTGCCGACGACGACAGGACATCCGGCATTCAGACAAGCGGTAATGTTCGCAACGGCCGCGGACGGCTCGGTGAACTCGACCGCCACCTGCGCTCCATTCAATGACTGCGCGCTGATTCCCTTCCCGGACTCGTTGCCTGCCATTCCGATCTCCGCGACGACATCCCAACCGGCTGCACGCGCGAGCTCGGCCACTGCGCTGCCCATCTGGCCGTCACCAATGACCGCGAGCTTGGCCGGCGTCACGCGTTCATTCCGGACGCGAAAAATTCGTTGTGAAGCCGTACCATCGCTTCATTCAAATCATCGGCGTCCAGAATGACGGTGAGATTTATCGCCGTCGCGCTGAGCGACATCATGTGCACCTTGATTCCCGCAAGCGCTGCAATCGCCCGGCCCATCGCCTGGGATTCATCGCTTATCCCGGCTCCCACCACTGCGACAATAGCCCGCTCGCGCTCGACAGATACGTCTCCGAGCTGGCGCAGATCGCCGAGAAGAGATTCAAGAGTCGAGGGATCGTCCACCGTCACGGAAACGGAGACTTCGGAAGTCGCAACAACATCGACCGATGTCCCATTCTTGTCGAAGATCTCGAATACGCGTTTCAGGAAGCCGTGCGCGAAAAGCATTTTTGCCGCGCTCACACGCACGACGGTGATTCCACTCTTGCCTGCGATGGCGCTAACCGCCCGGCGCGGCGCGTCGAAGGTTATGCGCGTGCCTTTCCCCCCGGGCTTTCTCGAGTTGTAAACGAAAACAGGAATACCAAGCCGCACGGCTGGGGCAATTGTGTTCGGATGCAGCACTTTCGCGCCAAAAGAGGCGAGCTCCGACGCCTCGTCGAACCGAATCTCCTCGATGAGCTGTGCGCCTTGTACCACACGCGGATCTGCGGTGAGCATTCCATCCACGTCGGTCCAGATCTCGATCGACGACGCCTTGAGCGCGGCGCCGAGCAATGATGCGCTATAGTCGGAACCACCGCGTCCCAGTGTCGTCGTCAGCCCCTGCTCGTTCGAGCCAATGAAGCCGCCAAGTATGGGTACCTTTCCATCATCTATCAGCGGCTGCACCAGCTCGCGCGCGCGCTCGGCGATCAGATCGGGTTGCGGCTCTGCCGCGGTAAAAGCGGAGTCGGTGATAAAGACCCGCCTGGCGTCCACATACTCCGCCGGAATTCCCTTCAACTGGAAGAACGCGGCCACGAGCTGTGCAGAAAGCTCCTCGCCGGATGCCGCGATCTTATCGAAGCTCCTCGGGGTGGCGTGTCCAAGAACGGAGAGAGCTTCGGCGAGAGAGGCGAGCTCGTCGAAAGTCGCGCTGAGCTCGGCGGCGATTTCCGCGGAGGAGTCCGAATCCTTTAAAAGCGCTTCGCACTCTCGCAGATGTCTTGCACGCAGCTCTTCGACACCGCGTAGCGCGCCGATGAGATGACCCTTTGCCGCCTGCTCGCCAATCGCGATGAGAGCGTTCGTAGCGCCGCCCAGCGCAGACACTATGACCACTGGCTGCCTATCGAGGCGGCCTGACACGATGTTCGCGGCGCGTCCGATCGCCTCGGCATCCTGCACTGAGGTTCCGCCGAACTTGACGACGATCACGCGGGCTCGATAACGCCGCTCGCGACGAGCATCTCCGCGTTCATAACCGATCCGCCGGCGGCGCCGCGAATGGTGTTGTGACCCATCGCGACGAGACGGATGTCGAGAATGGGGTCCTTGCGCACTCGTCCCACTGTGACGGTCATGCCGCCGCCGCAGTTGACGTCGCGCTTCGGCTGGGGACGATCGGGTAAATCCGAAACCAACAGCGGATTCTTCGGACGGCTCGGCAAATCGAGTGTCGCATTGCAACCGGTCCACTCGCGCAACGCTTTCATGGCTGCTTCGGGAGTGGGCTTTTTCTTGAACGAGAGCGTCATGCAGATGGTGTGACCGTGCTCTACGGGGACGCGGTTCGTGTGCGAGCTGACGGCGAA
Source organism: Gemmatimonadaceae bacterium (assembly GCA_013816855.1). GTDB lineage: Bacteria > Gemmatimonadota > Gemmatimonadetes > Gemmatimonadales > Gemmatimonadaceae > UBA4720. Next base: position 5,298 of record JACDDT010000046.1, on the reverse strand, counting down.
CGACGCAGGCACGATCTCATCGTCGCTCAACGTTCCGAGAAGCTTGCCGAGCTCGCGCTCGAGCTTCGGCTCCTCGCCGGCGATGTAGGGAACGACATTGCCGATGATGTCGAGCGATGGAACGCCCGGGTACCCCGCGCCGGAAACCGCCTGCATCGTCATGAGGAACACCTGCTTCAACTCGAACGCCTCGTGCAGCGGAGCGAGCGCCATCGCCGCAACAGTTGCGGAACAGTTCGCGTTGGTGATGATTCCGCCTTTCCAATTCCGCTTCTTTCGCTGGTTAGCGAGCAGAGCGAGATGGTCGCCGTTCACTTCGGGAATCACCAGCGGTACGTCGGGATCCATTCGATGATTCTTCGCGTTGCTGAGAACGAGCTTCCCCGCTTTCGCGAACGCGACCTCGACGTCTCCCGCGACGCTCGAGTCGAGCGCGGAGAAAACCACCGCCGAGCGAACGAGTCCGGGGTCACACGCGATGACGCGCTGGTCGAGGAGGTTCGCTTCGGGGAATTCACCCTCCAGCCAGCGGCTTGCTTCGCCGTACTTTTTCCCGGCCGACCGCTCCGATGCCGCGAGCTCCGCGAGCTCGAACCACGGATGGTTCGCGAGGAGGCGCATAAACGTTTGCCCGACGGCGCCCGTCGCCCCGAGCACCGCGACCGGAATTTTCTTGCGCTTGGCCGTCATTCTGCGAGGAGCGTCTTGACGAGACGCTCGTAGGTGTCGACGCTCTTCCTCAGCTCTTCGGTGTCGATGTATTCGTCAGGAGTATGCGCGACGTGAATCGATCCTGGACCAAAAAGGAGCGGCTCTCCCCAAGCCGGGAGCAACGGGATGTCGGAGGTGTAAGCGACGGGCCCGGACTCGAACCCTTCCACGGTTCTGAATCGCTGCGCGGGGATGTGTGAGCCGTAATCGAGCTTCGCTTTTCCGCGCGCCCACTTTTTTATGAGCGCGCGAACCGGCTCGACATCACCGACGAGCCTGAACATCAGCTCCGCTTCCGCGTTCCCCGGAATGATGTTCGCCTCGGTGCCGCCGCGAATCGTGCCTACGTTCACGTTAGTGTCGCCGAGCACTTCGTCGGTCGGGAACTCGACTTCACGAATTTTTGGCAGCAGCTCGAGCAGTGGCTCGATAGCGGAGCTTCCAAGATGAGGGTAGGCCGAGTGCGCCTCCCTGCCGCTCGTGCGAACCGTCACGCGCAGCGAACCCTTCGCTCCGCTCGCAAGCTTGCTCTCGGTTGGCTCACCGTTGATCAGAAAGCGGCTGGTGGCGCCGAGACTGTTCGCCGCGCGAGCTCCGTCAGAGCCCTTCTCTTCCCCGACGACAAAGAGGAGATCGACGCGCTTTTCACCAGCGGCCACAAGGCGTTCAGCGGCGACCATCATTGCCGCAGCGATACCTTTTGCATCGGAGGAGCCGCGACCGAAAAGACGGCTCCCTTCGAGCCTTGGCGGGATGTACGGGGGAACGGTATCGAGATGCGTCGATAGCGTGACTCCCGACTTTCTTCCGCGTGACGCCCAGATGTTGGAGCGGCCGCGCGTCACTTCCTGAAGGTTGACGTTCCACCCTCGCGCGATGAGCCACTTCGATGCGAAATCGACGACAGCTCCTTCGCTCCCGGTCGAAGACGGGATCGCGAGTAGCTCGGCCGCGAGGGAGACGACGTCAGTCATGCCGTGAAGTTAGCTAAGACGCGCGGCCGCCGCCGCTCCCGGATGGTTCTTCTTTACGTCTGCCAGAAGATGCGGCGACGGGTGGCGAAGCGGACGAGGAAGACCACCAGAACCGTGCTCAACACGCTGCGGATGATGGCTTCCTGCGGCGAGCCCGTGAGCACCGGCCGAAGCGGCGGAATCAATTCGAAGAAGGAGTTGAGGAGTACCGTAAACAACAGATAGCAAAGGAGCGGGTTGTGGCCGAGATCGATGAGCGGGCGAATGAACCGCCGCTTGTTGAGCAGATCGATCACCGTCGCGAATGCCACGAGCAGCACCGAATTTCGGTGACCTCACGAGGAGAAAGCCACACGCGCAAATGACGAACACGGCGAGGGTCGTGCCACCTTCGGAACAGCCAGAGCTATACCTTTTGGCGCCCGCATCCAGCGCAGCAGATGATCGCCCGCGATGGCGCCGGGGATTACGACGCAAAGCAGCGAGAACTGGCCGGGCGTATAAAGCCAGGGAAACGGCGAGTTGTACCAGACATCCTGAAGCCATCCGTCGTTTCCGGCGCGAAGGCTGGAGATCGCGTTTTTCAAGCTCCGCGGATCGCATCCGCTCATCGAGGACGCGCAGGTGCCGCTCCGCTAGGCGCGTTTCTGCTTTCGCGGAACGAGAAGCCTTCCGAGCTTCGGCTCGACTGAGATGGTGACGGGCGTCGGCGGAAGAATCTCTCCGTCCGCCTGCACCGGCCGGGCCGGAAAGGTCTCGATGCGAAATTCCTTGCCCGCGCGATAAAGCATTGTCGGCGTAGGCCGGAAGTCTTTCCTGATGAGACGCCAAAGAATCCGCTGAGCGTCCCAGAAATTCGCGGGCGAAAATACGCATGCGTTGAGAAGCCCGTCGTCGTAGCGGATTCCGTCGCCGAAGGTGACGAGATCGTTCAGCACCGCGCCGAAGTTCGTGACGAGCACGGCAGCAGCGGTGCGCTCGATTACTTCGCCGTCGACTGTCAGGCGCACCTGGAATGTCTTCAGCGGAACGGCCGCACGAAACCCGCCGATCACGTACGCGAAAAATCCCAGGCGTTTCTTGAGACCGCGAGGCGCGAGCTCGATCATCGTCGCGTCGAGACCGACGCCAAGCCCGAGAGCGAACCTTCGTCCGTTTCCGAGTCGCCCCAAATCGATTCGCGCCTCATCGCCGGCGAGGAGCAGTGGAATTGCGCGCCGCGGGTCGAGCGGAATTCCCAGCGTGCGAGCCATGACATTGGCGGTTCCTCCCGCAAGCGCGCCCACCGGTGGACCAGTTTCCGCAACGGCGCCGAGCACTTCCATGAGCGTGCCGTCGCCGCCGAGCGTGAAGATGGCGTCGTACAGCGAATGGTTCGACGCGGCGAGCTCGGCGGCGTGTCCCGGAGCTTTGGTAACCATTAGGTCGCACATAACGCCGGCTTTCTCAAATGCCTCAAGAGCGCGGTCCCGCACTTTGGCTCCGCGCCGGGAAGCCGGATTTACAATTACGAGAGCGCGCTTGATGCCAAGATCAGTCATCGAGCGCCTCGCGCATGTGCGCCCCGAGCTGTTCAGCAGAGAACGGCTTCTGAATGAAATCGACATCGGGATCGAGCAATCCGCGCTTTACGATCTCGTCATCGGTGTAACCCGACATGAACACGACTTTGATGTCGGGGCGCAATCGCCTTAGGTTCTCGACGAGCTCCCTTCCGCCCATGCCCGGCATCACCACGTCGGTAAGAACAAGATCAATTTTCTGCTCGGGACCCTGTACAAGCTGCATCGCATCCCCCCCGTGCGAAGCGGCGATCACTTTGTATCCTCTCGCCTCGAGCATTTTTGTCGCCAACTCCCGCACGGAGCGCTCATCTTCCACGATGAGGATGGTCTCCGTTCCCCGTGCGTCTTCCGAGGACGCAACGGCGTATTCCCCGGTGAACTCGGCGTCGCTCGCTGGGAAGTAGATAAAAAAAGTCGATCCTCGCCCCGGCGCGGTGTCCACCGTGATCTTGGCTCCGGATTGACGCACGATCCCGTAAACAGTCGCGAGCCCAAGTCCTGTTCCTTTTCCAGCCGGCTTGGTAGTAAAGAAAGGATCAAAGATCCGTGCTTTAGTCGGGGCATCCATTCCTTGACCGGTGTCGGTGACAGAGACGACCACGTACCGGCCGACCGGCAACCCCTTGTCCTCATCCTCAGTGGTAACGGCCTGATTCCTTGTCTTGATCCGAAGCACCCCGCCCGCGGGCATCGCATCACGCGCATTCAAACACAAATTCATTAGCACCTGGTGAATCTGGCTCGAGTCGGCGAGCACCCTCTCGAGCCGTGGCTCCCGCGCAATTACGATCTGAACATCCTCACCGATGAGCCGGCGGAGCATCGGCTCGATTTCGTCGACGATTGCATTGAGGTCGATTACGCGGGGGCGAAGCAGCTGCTTCCTGCTGAACGCGAGCAGCTGCCGCGTTAGTGAAACCGCGCGTGTTGTCGCGCCCCTCATCTCCGCGATGTCTTCCTTCGCATCGGCAGAGAGTTGGTCGCCTGACGCGAGGAGCTCAAGCCGCCCTCCGATAACCGTCAAAAGATTATTGAAATCATGCGCGATTCCGCCCGCGAGCTGCCCGACGGATTCCATTTTCTGCGCCTGCAGCGCTTCGGCTTCGCGACGCTGGAGCCGCTCCGCCATTGCATTGATGCTTCGGCCCAGACGTCCCAGCTCATCACTTGAATTGATACGCGAACGATGCTTGAGGTCGCCGGCGCCAAGAGTGGCCGCATCCGATTCGAGCTCGTAGAGTGGCCGGATGATTTTCGTTGCCTGCGTCGATGCAAGCAGCACTCCGAGGAAGAATGCGAGAGCTCCCCATCCGATGGCCCGCCACATGTCGCGGCGCGCCTTTGCAAAAGCAATCGATTCTGGAGTACCGACGACTATTCCGAGCGGAGCGTGCTCCGACAGCGCAAAAGCCGCATAGAGGGCGGCACCATTCTGTCCGATGAGAGTACCCACACGTCCCGCGGAATCCGCACCCCTCGCTGCCGCGATCTCGATGCGCCGGCCGATCCAGTAAGACGTGCTAGCGGACGACGTTATCACGTCACCGGACCGGCTGACCAAAGCCGCGAGCGACGCATCAGGGATATCACGACGAAGAACCTCACGTTGAATCGCCGAGAGTGGAATTAATCCGATGATTCGTGACCCAGCGCTATCCAGGGGATAAATGACTGCGAGAGCTTGCAGGCCTCGCGCGCCGAACGGCCGCAACGGTCCAGCGATGCGAAAGCCGTAGGAAAGCGGCTTGCCTATAGCGGAGAAATTAACCGCGAGGGCACCACCGCTCGAATCGACTTCCGAGCTGCCGATATTCTTGCCGCTTCCGTCGACGACCAAAAAATGGCCAAACCCGCGAGGTAGGTCGCTGCGGAAAGTACGAAGCACCTTGTCGTTTTCCGCCCGTGCTCCGGCGGCATTGCGCACACCACTTTTTAGAGCGAGAAGCGCGAGTTCTGTAGTTCCAATCCGGGCGTCCAGGTGCTCAGCCATCACTTTCGCTACGGATTGGGCGGCGGCTTGGGTCTCCTTCCCCTCGTTGACCTGATGT
>JACDDT010000045.1 GCA_013816855.1 Gemmatimonadaceae bacterium | reverse complement strand
CGTCGATATGGGAGTGCCGCCGTACCTCGTCGCGGCCACGGTGGAGGGCATCCTCGCGCAGCGTTTGATTCGTCTCCTCTGTGCCGAATGCTCAGAGGCATACGTCCCGGAAGCGGGCGACGTGGAAGCGGCTCCTCCGCGGGACGAAGGCGTACCAGCTCGATACCGCCGCGCGAAAGGATGTCCCTCCTGCGACAACACCGGATACCGGGGCCGGGTAGGCATCTACGAGCTTCTCATCGTCACCGACGACATCCGCCACCTCATCGCGCGTGACGCACCACTAGCCGAGCTGAGGGCCGCTGCTGCGAAATCGAGAATGGCGACTTTGAACGCTGCGGCGTGGGAGGCAGCGAGCGAGGGGCGGACGAGCATCGCCGAAGTCACCCGCGTCCTTGGCGCCGGTGTAGAGATCTGACCGGCCAGTTTAAGTACCGCGCTGCCGATGCTGCCGGGCGCATCGTGGAAGGCACGCTCGACGCTACCACGCGGGGCGGCGTTATCGAAGAGCTACGCCGCCGTCAGCTGCTCGCGATGGACGTTGCCGAGGTAAATAACCCGCGCACCGGTTCGCGACCGATGAGCTTCCGCAGCGACGTAGCGCTCGCCGTCTGGACGCGCACCGTCGGCACGATGTTATCGGTGGGCATTCCCCTCGAGCGCGCGATTTCATTCGCTTCGCGTGGCGCCGCTGAGCCGCTGCGCTCAGCGCTCGAAAATGTTCTCGGTGGCGTCCGCGACGGATCGCCGCTTGCGGCGGCGATGCGGCGGGAATCGCGAATTTTCGGACCGGTTTTCGTCGCGATGGTTTCCGCGGGAGAGGAAACCGGCGCGCTTGCGGCGGCGATGACCGAGCTTGCCGATCATCTCGATAACTCCGCCGAGATACGCAATCAGATTCGTTCCGCGCTGGTATATCCCGCGTTGATGGCGGTGGTCGCGGCGACTGGCATCACGGTAATGTTGCTGTTCGTTATACCGCGTTTCGTGGAGATGCTTGGAGACGCGGGGAGCGCGCTGCCCTGGTCGACCGCGATTCTGCTGGGCGCGAGCAACTTTCTCGCGAGCTATTGGTGGATTCTTGGCGCGCTCGTTGTGGTCTCACTTTGGGGGGGACGACGATTGTTGTCAGAATCACGCAATGCCGAGCGATGGCATCGCGTGCGGCTTGGACTTCCCATCAGCGGCGATCTCGAGCGCGATCGGATCACCGCCAGATTTCTGAAAGTTCTCGGCATGCTGCTGAGAAGCGGCATTTCACTAATGCCGGCACTGCGCGTCGCAGAGTCATCGGTCGTCAACCTGGCGATCAGGAATTCGATCGGGGTCGCGATTAATGGTGTAAGCCAAGGGCGCAGACTCGGTGACGAGCTTGAAGGCATTCTTCCCGCGCTCGCCGTACAGATGATCGGTGCCGGGGAAGAATCGGGGCGGCTAGACGTTTTCGCACTTCGCGCCGCCGACAGCTACGATCGCGAACTGAACCGCCGGCTGAAAAGCACCATATCGCTCCTCGAGCCGGCGTTGATCATAATTTTCGGGCTTGTGGTTGGCTTCGTCGCATTGGCGATGCTCCAGGCCATTTACAGCATCAACCCCCGCATCGCATGACACACACCAGAAAATCGCGCACAGGGTTCACGCTTGTCGAGCTGATGGTTGTGATCGTGGTCATAGGACTGCTCGCCGGGCTGGTTGCTCCGCAGATCATCGGCCGAGTGGGAGACGCGCGCGTCGCGACGGCGAAGGCGCAGGTCGAGCTCATTGGAGTAGCGCTGGAAAACTACCGGCTCGATAACGGCGCGTATCCGACGACGAATCAGGGGTTGTCTGCGCTGCGTCAGAGGCCCGCCGGTTTCGCCGGGGCGCCAGACTGGCGGGGACCATATCTGAAAAAATCGATCCCACTCGATCCCTGGCGACGGCCTTACATCTACCGTTTTCCGGATGAAAAGGACCCGAACGGATTCAGCTTGATGAGCCTTGGACGTGACGGCCAGCCCGGCGGGGCAGGCGAAGACGCTGACATCGGAGGCTAACAACGGCTGCGCTGCAGATTCCGGGGCGTTTTGAAGCTGCAGCTCCTCCTTTTCACTGTTGTTCGCACTACAACCGAGCGGTAACGTTCTTTTGCTCGGCGCGTCAAATAACTGCAGACATCGCGAGCATTGTTTTGCAGGTCGAACCGCGAATCCGAATCCATAATGACTGAGCCTGAGCGGGAACCGATTCGGAATGACGAGCCCGGAGACGAGCATGGCGCCCGGGTTGTCGCCCCTCCTCTCGATATTGAGCGGCCCGCTTCCCGCCGCGCCTTTTTCATCAAAGGGGCGGCGATCGGCGCCGGAGCCGTCGGGAGCGCTGCACTCGCTCAACGCATTGGCCGATCCGCGAACGTCGGCGGCAGCAGCGCTACCCCCCGCATTCCCGGACTGTTTCATAACGCACCGACCGACGTCGCCGAAAGGTGGGGAACGCTGCCTGTTCGGCTCTCCCGGCGGATCGCTTACGGCCTCACGCAGAACGACGTTCAGCAGGCGAAAATGTTGGGGTTTGCCGGATACCTGGATTACCAGCTCGATTATGCGAGCATAGACGACGGCGCGGTCGACTCTTTCGTCGCCTTCAATTATCCCGAGCTGGCGATGACGGGCGCGCAGCTCGTCGCTCTCACTGCGTCAACGGTTCAATCGCGCCTCCAGGAGGCGACGCTGTTTCGCGCCGCATTTTCCAAGCGGCAGCTATACGAGCGGATGGTGGAGTTTTGGAGCGACCACTTCAATATCAGCATGAACAAGGTCGGCTACCTCAAGGTCATCGACGACCGGTCTGTCATACGCGCCAACGCGCTTGGAAAATTCCCGGCCATGCTGCGCGCCAGTGCGCACAGCGCGGCGATGCTTGCGTATCTCGACAACAATCTGAGCCGCTATCCCAAGGTAAACGAGAACTACGCCCGCGAGCTCATGGAGTTACACACCGTCGGCGTGAATGGTGGCTACACCCAGACCGACGTCTCCGAGGTGGCACGGTGCTTCAGCGGATGGACCATCCAGGGCCGCGGCGACTTCTATTTTGATCCCGCCGGGCACGATTTCGGAAGCAAAACGTTTTTAGGCCAGACGATACCAGCAGCACCAGGCACCGGAGCCGCGGGCGTGAGCGACGGGGAAACCGTGCTCAACTTCCTTGTCACCCACCCGAGCACCGCCTCTTTCATCTCCACCAAGATGATTCGCTGGTTACTACAGTACGAGCCGCCTCCCGCTCTCGTCGCGCGAGTTGCGGCGGTGTATACACAGAGCGGTGGTGACATTCCAGCGATGATCAGGGCTATTCTCACGCCGGACAACGTCATCAACGCGCCGGTAAAGCACAAACGGCCATTTCACTTTGTCGCCTCCGCTCTAAGATCTCTCAACCCGGTTGTAACGAAGCTCACCGCCATCGCGACCACCCAGCTTGGAATACTCGGACAGGACTCGTTCATTTGGGAAACCCCCGATGGCTATCCGGACAGTGTGAACTATTGGGCGGGTGGAGTTATGAGCAGATGGCGGTTTGCCGATTTTCTTACCGCACTCACGTCGGGCGACGTCATTGTGGACGTGGCGCCGTTTATGGTGTCAGGGACGGCGGATGGCATCACCGCGGCGATCAACTCCGCGCTCTTCGCCGGCGAGATGCCGGCCTCCGACGCAGACCGGATCCGGTCATATCTAGCAGCGGCAGCAATCACCTCAACACGCACTCGGGAGGCCGTCAGCCTCGCGATTGGATCGGCAGGATTCCAATGGTATTAGAGAGGGCGGAAAATGCGTGATTGCGACGACGAAGGCTGCGCCGAATACAACGAATTATCGCGCCGGCATTTCATAACCTGGTCGGCGGGAGCGGCGCTGGCTGCGACCGTCTTCCCGCCGTGGCTCCCCAAAGTCGTGCTCGCCCAATCAGCGGTCTCGAGCCGCGACGTGATCATCTCCATCTTCATGAGGGGAGGCGCGGATGGGCTTTCCCTCTGCGCTCCATTCACCGACCCCAACTATTACTCGAGCAGACCGACGATCGCCATTCCACGGCCGGACAGCACCGCCGCGAATAGAGGAATCGCGCTCGACAATAGCTTTGCATTTCCGCAGGCGATGGCGCCGCTCGTCGAGCCATTTACCGCCGGTAAGCTCCTCGTCGTTCACGGCACCGGCTCGGTCGATCCGAGCCGCTCGCACTTCGATGCGCAACGATTCATCGAGGTAGGAAAGCCCCGTGATCCGACCCTCGTTACCGGTTGGCTTGGACGCCACCTCGCAAGCTCGACTCCGGTTCGCACGTCGGCGCCCCTTCGCGCGCTCGGCATCGCCAACGGTCTCCCGCAAACATTGATCGGCGCTCCGAAGACTTTGCCGATCCCGGTTCCATCCACGTTCGGGCTAGGCGGCTCGGCTGCCACCCGCACGGAGAGAGCGAACTGGCTCAAATCCGACTACGGCGACACACCCGATCCGGTTCGGTCCGCGGCCATCGACGCCACCGCGACCATCGATCTGTTGAAGCTCATCAATTTCGCCGGATACACTCCTGCAAATGGTGCGGTTTATCCCGCAGGCTCATTCGCAGCCAGCTTAAAATCAGCGGCTGCACTCATCAAGGCGGACATCGGCGTCGAGGCCATCCAGGTCGATATCGGTGGCTGGGACACGCACGCGAGCCAGGATCCACTCGGCGGAGTGATGCAAGTGCTGATGACGACGTTTGCTTCGTCGTTGAGCGCCCTCTATCGGGATCTCATCGCCGGAGCACAGGCACAGACGGTAACCGTTGTCGCCCTGTCAGAATTCGGCCGGAATGTGCGCGAGAACGGGAGCAAGGGCACCGATCATGGCCGCGGGAACTGCATGTTCGTGATGGGGCAGGGCATCGCGGGAGGGCGGGTTCTCACGTTCAACTGGCCCGGCCTAGCGAAGGAGAATCTCGATTCCGGGCAGGACCTCAAGGTGACGATCGACCATCGCGACATTCTGGCGGAGGTCGTAAAAAACCGACTGGGCAACAGTCAAACTGACTTTGTCTTCCCGAGTTTCGTCCCGACGACGCGCGGGGTTACGAAGTAGGTCTAGGGAACCACGGTTACCTGCGCACTCATCCCCGGATGTATCGTGCAATCGAAGGCGAAAATTCCGGTGACGGCAAACACTCGACTGATTACAACGTTCTGCGTCACCTGAATGTCAGTCGGCGCGCCAGCGGTTCTTGCGAAAATCACATTGTGCGGGTTGCCGTTTTCAAAGTTGAACCGGACGGTCCCGTTGACCTTGACTGTAGTGTTAGTGGGAATGAAGGTTTTGCCAGCCATGAAGACATCAGCTAGGTTCGGAGGCGACGCCTGCACGAACGTCGCGCTCGCCGCACCAGAAACCGATCCCGAGGTGGCTTTGATGCTCGCTCCGCCGGCGGCTAACGGGGTGACCACACCGGTGACACTGACGTTGGCCGCCGTCGCGGGACTCACTGACCAGATAAAGGGAGCGTTGGAAACTATTAAACCGTTATTGTCCCGCCCCACCGCAGAGAATTGATAGGCCTGTCCGAGTTGAATCGGGCCTGCCGGAGCGGATACGGTGACAGTGCTGACGATCGGGATCGGAGTGCCTGGACTTGTCGGGGTGGAATCACCACCGCCACCGCCGCAAGAGATGGCGGCGCCAAGGAAAAACACGGAACGAGCGGCAAGCCGAAATCCACTGCTGGTTGTCATATTCCACGGTAATAGAATGAATTATCCAAGCAATGTTTAGGATAAGACAGCGCGCCGCTCTCGATGTCAACACGCGGCAAGCATCTCAGGCCCGGCGCCGGCTTTTTTTTGCGCGGGCCACCGCCTTGGTTGCGATTTTTTTCGCCGCCGCATGCGGAGGAAGTGACGGAAGCATCACAGCGCCGCCTCCTCCCCCGCCGCCGGCCGACCCTTACGTTGTTGCAGCGGGAAGTTATTCCCTGCAATCAGTGAACGGCTCCCTCGGTCTGCCTGCGAGTCTTCCCTATTCGACTCCGGCGCCGGGCGGGCGCATAGACATCACGTCCGGGACAATGGTCCTTCGCGCCGACAAGACGTTCACGGAGACTTTCGTCTTCACGAACGTTCCAATTTCGGGCGCGCCCGCACCCGATACCGATGTAACCAGCGGAACTTTTTCACTCTCAAACGGGACGATCATGTTCACGACCCAGGATCCTTTGACCGGATCGCATTCGTGGTCTGGAACGCTCGACGCGACCTCGACGATTTCCTACAACGACCTGGGCTTCCTTGCGGTCTACAAGAGATAGTCCCCGCTGATGAAATGGTCGCAAGGATTGGCGTTGATGATGATGGGAACGCTCGCTACCACAGCAGGCGCTCAGTGCAAAGTCGCTGCGAACAGCCACGAAGGAAGGCTGCTCGTTTTCTACGCGGTTCCGCTCGCGTTAACCGCGGCCACGGTGTCCCCAGAGCTCGTTCCCGGGGCGGTCAGGCTCGGCTTTGAAGCGGGACCGGTTCCAAAGCCGCGCCGCGAGCTTCAACAGACAGGTGAATGTTTTTTCGCCAAAAGCGAAAATACATCGCTTTCTCCGGTATTTGCACGACCCCGGATCAGCGTCGGCCTTCCGGGGTCGCTTCTCCTGGAGGCGAGCTACCTTCCCCCGCTAAAAATCGCGGACGCTAGGGCGAATCTCGGCAGCGTTGCCATCTCCCACTCGCGCAATTTGTCTCGCTTGGTCCGTCCCACGGCGGTGTTTATCACGGTGCGTGCGAATGCGACCGTCGGGACTGTGCAGGGCCCAATCACCTGTCCCCGCCGCGCACTGCAAACGACGAATCCGGCCGCGCCCTGTTATGGAACGAAACCTTCAAATGACAAGTTCGAGCCAAGGATGTACGGGGGCGATGCAATCGTCGCGCTACAGCCGAGCGGCAGCCATCTCACATTGTACGGCGGCATCGGCGCGCAGAAAATCTATCCGACCTTCGAGGTCGGTTTTACCGACGGCTCAGGCAAGGTCGACAGGACACGGGTCGAGCTGCTCCGTTCGCCGACGCGAATGTCGCTCACGACGGGGGTCTCAGTCCCATTCCGATCGATATTTGATTTTGGAGCGCAATTGTACTCGGTTCCGCAGGACGTTACGACTCTTCGCGTAAGCGGCGGAATGAGACTTCGTTAAGCCCGTTCCATTGGCTGCCTTTGCTTCCGAACAGTGGCGGGCACTGTTGCGGACCGCTAATTCGGTATCCCGACTAAACTTGTCGGGATTGAATTTGGGCGATATAATTCGCCGAAATCTTACATGGAGCGGGGTGGTGGTTTCCAAGGCGTTGGTTTGTGCATTTCTCATCTGCACCGTTGGAGCGCGTGCTGCATCCGCGCAGAAGGGATACGAATTCGAGGTTTACGAGACGAAGATCGCGCCTCGGCACGGCGGCGTGATCGAACTTCATACCAATTTTGTGGCGGTTTCCGCTCCCGATCACGATGCGTCTTCGGCCCCGCTCGAGCATGCCTTCCGTTCGGCGCTTGAGGTAAGCACGGGACTCACCTCGTGGCTCGAAGGAAGTTTGTATGTCGTCGGTTATGCGCGATCCGGTCGCGGGCTTCAATACGTCGGGAATCGCGCCCGTCTCAATGCGTTGATTCCCCAGACCTCGACTTGGCCGGTACGGTTCGGCGTGTCGCAGGAGATCGGTTATGCGCGATCGGGCTACGCAGAGGATCGGTGGGCATACGAGGTCGCTCCAATCGTACAGTTCGATGCCATCGGGCTTTCGTTTATTGCCAACCCTGCCTTCGAAAGGAGTCTCGACAAAGGCCCTCATCGCGTCGAATTCGAGCCGCGCGCAAAAGTGGAGCGCGCAATTTTCGGCGACGCACACGTCGCGCTCGAATACTACGGAGGCATTGGCCCCGTTCTGCGCGCGGAGCCAGTGTTCGAGCAGCACCACCAGCTCTTTGCGACCTTCGAAACCGACATTGGTGAGCGACTCGAGGCTTCGTTCTCGGCGGGGCGTGGATTGACGAGAGCGTCGGACCGCGGTGTAATTGCTACGAAACTCGAGTACCACTGGGGCAAATAGCCGCGGCCACCGTTTAGGTTTCGTGAATGCCAAATTCGGCATTGCGCGAACCTTCAGCCACCAGTCGCCGTCCCGCCCGCCCGGGCGGCGACACGCCGCACGACAGAGCTGCATCCGCTGCCGCATTCGTACGAAAGTACCGCTGGCTCATTCTCCTCGGTCTCATCACCGCCGCGATCATGGAGGTGCTCGACACCACCATCGTCAACGTCGCGCTGCCGCAGATGGCTGGGAATCTCGGTGCCACGCAGGAAGAGATCGGCTGGGTAGCGACAGGGTACATCCTCTCCAACGTCATCTTCCTTCCGATGACGGCGTTCTTCGCCGCGCGCTTCGGAAGACAGCGATATCTCACCGTTTCCATTGCGGTGTTCGTCATCGCTTCGTTTTTTTGCGGCACGTCGCACTCGCTCATCGAGCTTGTTCTCTGGAGAATCGTGCAGGGCGCGGGTGGTGCGGCGCTCCTCTCCACCGCGCAGGCCACCCTCCGTCAAATCTTTACCCGCGAAGAGCAGGCGCTGGTTCAATCCGTGTTCATGCTCGGCATCATCGTCGCGCCGACGCTCGGACCTACCCTCGGCGGATGGATCACCGACAACTACACCTGGAACTGGTGCTTCTTCATCAACATTCCGATCGGGATCGTCTCGATGTTCCTCGTGAGTACATTCCTCCACGACTCGCCCGACGTCAAGGCGAAGCGAGGGACCGTCGACTGGACGGGAATCGGCCTTCTTACCGTTGGTGTCGGCGGTCTTCAGTACGTTCTCGAGGAGGGGAACTCGAAGGACTGGTTCTCCGACAACACCATCCTTCGTCTCGCCATTCTCTCCGGAGTGTGTCTCATCACGATGGTGTGGTGGGAGCTCAGCAAAAGGAACAAGCACCCGGTCGTGGATTTCCGCGTGCTCCAAAACCGCACGCTCGCAGCTTCGATATTTCTTTTCATCACCCTCGGCTTCGGGCTTTACGGCGGAGTGTTTCTCTTTCCGATGTTCGCGCAGGGTATTCTGCGCATGACCCCGACCGAAACCGGACTCGCCATGCTGCCCGGCGGGGTAGCGACGGGTGTGAGCGCGCTTCTCTGCGGATGGATGCTCAAAGGCTCCAAGCCGCTAATGGATCCGCGCGTGCTCATTGCCTGCGGCATCGCGTTCTTCTCGTTCTCGATGTGGAGGATGGGACATCTCACGACCGTCGCGGGTGAAGTCGACGTTCGCAACGCGCTTCTCATTCGCGGATTCGGGCTCGGACTTCTCTTCGTTCCGATCAACAACGTCGCGTACGCGTCACTCGAGCCGAGTGAAGCACAGCAGGCAGCGGGGCTCATCAGCCTGGCGCGTCAGCTCGGCGGATCATTCGGCATTGCTCTTCTCGCTAATTACGTCTCGAAGCACACGCAGTATCACAGAGCGGATTTGGTGAGCGACCTGGCAGTCGGGAATTTGGGAGTGACTGCGCGACTCGACATGCTCACCAAAGGAATGGTGGCGCGCGGGATGGATCCCTTTACCGCGCACAACGCCGCGCTCAAAATTCTTAACGGACAGGTGGACATGCAGTCTTCGATGCTGAGCTTCAACGACTCGTGGATATTCGTGCTGATTGTGTTCGTTTGCGTCTCGCCCGCGATTCTCGTTCTCCGCCGCCCGAAGAGTCATGCGGGAATGCCGGCGGAGGCGCATTGACAGATCCCGGCGGCGCGATCGACATCGGCATCAGGCCTGAGAGCAAGCACCTCCGCCGAGCGCGCTCGATCGCGCGGTTACTCGATTCCTCCATCTCGATTCCTGGCACCGGTAGGAAAATCGGGCTCGATCCGGTTCTCGGCCTCGTGCCGTTTATCGGAGATTTCGGCGGCGCGCTTTTGTCTGGCTACATCGTACTCGCCGCCGCGCAGGCCGGCGTGCCTTCGTTCACCTTGATGAAGATGATTATCAATGTCGGTGTCGATACCCTCGTGGGCTCGGTGCCGCTCCTTGGAGACTTCTTCGACGCCGCCTGGAAGTCGAACCAAAAGAACGTTGCCCTCTTTGAACGTCACGCGGGCGCGGGCACGCCAAAAAACGCGTATCGGCTCGTCTCCGTGGTGATGGTGGTATCGGCAGTCGTATTTCTCGCGCTGCTCACCTTCGTCCTTTCCCTCGTTTTCGTGGCGGCGCGCCACTCTTTCACGACTCACTGACCGATCACGATTTCTTGAGGAATGCGCGGCAAGGAAAAAGCCGTGTTCATCTCGGATCACGCTTTTGCAGTGTACTAAACCAACGTTTCCACGCACGATTCCTGCAAACAGGGGAGGCTGAAAACATCACCGCGAGTCACAAAAATGCTCTCGGGTCGCACTCAACCTCCGTGAACTGAATGGCTAATCGCCGCTCCAAGGTCGAACCGCAGAAGCAGGAACGGGCCGCCACCGGCGTCTCCGGTCTGGATGCCATTCTGGGCGGTGGTCTACCGATCAATCACATCTATCTGATAGATGGAGAGCCCGGCGCGGGGAAAACGACATTGGGCCTGCAGTTCCTACTCAACGGCTTAGCGAAAGGCGAGAAATGTCTCTACGTGACGCTATCAGAGAGCCGCGCCGAGCTCGAGTCGGTTGCGAATACGCACGATTGGGATCTTACCGGGATCGAGATCTACGAGCTCGCCAGCCAGGACTCGGAGGAGCTCGGAAACACATACACGGTTTTTCATCCTGCGGAAGTCGAGCTTCAGCAGACGATGGACGCCGTACTGAAGATTGCTGAAGAAAAGAATCCGCAGCGCATGGTTTTCGATTCTCTCTCGGAGATGCGCCTTCTCGCGCGTGAACCGCTTCGCTTCCGGCGTCAGATCCTGGCCCTCAAGCAGTTCTTTTCGAAACGCGAATGCACCGTTCTTCTTCTCGATGACAAGTCGGCGCCCGCCGGTGATCTCCAGCTTCAGAGTCTCGCTCACGGAGTGATTCTCCTCGAGCACGTCGCGCTCGAGTACGGTTCCGAGCGCCGCCGTCTTCAAGTGCAAAAGGTAAGGGGTCTCAAATTCCGGGGCGGCTACCACGATTTCCGTTTAACGACAGGAGGGCTCGAAGTATTTCCGCGCATTCTTCACGATGAGCCACGACCCGGCGTCGATCGCGGAGTCTTCAAGAGCGGCTCAAAGAATCTCGATGCATTGCTCGGTGGAGGAATATCGTGCGGGACGAGCATGCTCATCACCGGCGCGGCTGGCACCGGGAAGTCTGTTCTCTCCACCCAGTTCGCGCGCGCATCAATGCAGCGCGGGGAAAAAGTGCGCTTCTACTTGTTCGACGAGCGGCTCACGACCTTCATCCAGCGAAGCGACGCGCTCGATATGAGCGTGCGCAAGGAGGTTGAGTCCGGACAGCTCATAATACGACAGGTCGAGCCGACTGATCTTTCCCCTGGCGAATTCGCGAGCGAGGTCGTTCGCGCGGTGCTTGAGGAGGAAGTCAAGCTCGTGGTCATCGATTCTATTAACGGCTACATGCAATCGATGCCCGAAGAGCGTCTGCTCCCCATTCAAATTCACGAGCTACTCAGCTTTCTCTCGAACAACGGCGTGAGCTGCGTGATGACGCTGGTGCAGCACGGCATTTTCGGAAATCCGGTCGACGAAGCCGTCGATATCAGTTATCTCGCTGACACAGTGATTCTGATGCGCTACTTCGAGGTCCTAGGCTCCGTTCGCCAGGCAATTTCCGTTGTAAAGAAACGCAGCGGTAACCATGAGCGAACGATTCGTGAATGCAACGTCGGCAAGGGCGGCCTGGTGGTTGGTGACCCACTCACAGATTTCCACGGCGTGCTTACCGGAGTTCCGCAATACAAGGGTAGCGCCAGTCCGCTCATTCAACGCTCTGCCGACATACCGAAGAAAAGAGACAAGAAACCTTCAGTATTGCGGAAGCCGCGGAAATGAGTGTAGCGGCGCAGGCGAGAGAATCGCTGCCCGTCCTCGTAATAACTCCTACGGGAAGCGACGGCTCGATCACCGCTCGTGTACTCGGGAAGGCGGGGCTGAGCGCCATCGTCTGCGAAAGTATCGCAAAGGCGTGTGAGCGGGTGAAGGACGCTGATGCAGGTGCACTTCTCGTTGCCGAAGAAGCGCTCAGCGACCAGTCAAACCGGGATCTCCTCGGCGCCCTGCGCGAGCAACCGTCGTGGTCGGACATTCCGTTGGTGTTGCTCACCGGCGAAGGCGAGCTCTCAGGCGCTTTGCCGGCTCCGCTTAGTGAAGTCACAATTCACGGCAACGTCACTCTTCTGGAGCGTCCGGTTCGCATCGCGACTCTGGTGACCGTGCTCCGCTCTGCGCTGCGTGCGCGTGAACGGCAGCTGGATGTGCGCAACAGTCTCGTCGAACGCGAAAAGCTTATCGAGTCCGAGCATGCCGCGCGGCAGGAAGCGGAAGAAGCGAACGCGGCGAAGAGCCAGTTCCTCGCAACAATGTCGCACGAGCTGCGCACTCCGCTCAACGCGATCGCCGGTTATGCGCAGCTCCTAACGCTTGAGCTGCGCGGGCCGATCACCGAAGCGCAGCGCGAGGACTTGGAGCGGATCGAGCGCAGCCAACGGCATTTGCTTGCGCTCATCAACGACGTTTTGAACTTCGCCAAGCTCGAAGCGGGCCACATCTCGATCGAAGACACTGAGGTCAATCTCTCGGAAGTTCTGAAGGGGCTGGATGAGTTCGTTCGCCCGCAGCTCACTGAGAAAGAGTTGAGCTTCACCATTCAATGCCCGGAGGACGACATCCTCGCCTGCGGCGACCCGGACAAGGTTCTTCAAATCCTCATCAACCTGCTCTCCAATGCAATAAAGTTTACCCAGGAGAAGGGGAAGATCGAGCTAAGCTGTAGGAGCGAAGGAGATAAAATTCTCCTCGACGTGGCGGATAACGGGATAGGAATCCCGGAGGACAAGCGAAATGCTGTCTTCGAGCCATTCGTGCAGGTGAACCGTGGTTACGCCACGCCTCAGGAAGGGACGGGGCTCGGTCTTTCGATCAGCCGCGATCTCGCGCGACGAATGGGCGGCGACCTGACCGTGAAGAGCATCGTCGGAGAGGGAGCGACATTCACCCTCCACCTGCCGCGGTCAACTTGGGGTTAGCGCCAGGGCTGAGGCGGCCCGGCAGTAATCGCAAGTGAAACGCGATCAGCTTCCCGCGCGTCGGTGGTGAAGAGAAGCGCCGCGAGATTTTCCGACCGGATCCAGACCGGTGGCGAGAGAGACGGATGCGCGGCACCTGGTGCTGCGCCCAGCACCGTATCGAGTTTGGCAACGTCCGTCTTGAGAGCTTCCGCGTCGCGATAGAAAAATACTGCGAGCTTCGATCCGCGTCCTAAGATGTATGTGGTGGGTTTCGGTCCGAACCCGGGCCTGGCTGACGTGTCTGCCGGTGCTCGACGTGCAACGAGGCCCGCGCTCTTCATTCGTTTCTCGAGTGAGCACACCGCCCATTTCCCCGTCGCCGGGCAGGGGGCCGTGGACGCTGCAGTCTGTTGCAGTGGGGGAGACTGGGCGCGTGTCGCTGCCGTGTCGGCGTGCGAATCCGAACCTTTTCCGCAGGCGCACAAGAGAGTGACCCCGCAGAAAATCTTAGCTCTTCTCACCCGGGGTGGTGCTGAGGAGCCTACCGACGATGATCGTGATGTTGTCGGTGCCTCCGCCATCGAGCGCATCCTGCAGAAGCAGCTCGCAGGCTTCTTTTGCCGAAGTCATCGAGGCAAGCCGTTTCACTATCTGCTCGCTCGAGACATGCTTCGTCAAACCGTCGCTGCACATGAGATGCGTGTTCTCCCAATCGGACGCGAGCCTGATCACAACAGGTGCCGACTGAGGTCCCCCAATCGAGCTGGAAAGAACGTGCGCCCATCTCGAGGCGAGAGCTGCCGGTCTCTCCATCACGCCGCTTGCGGCGAGCTCTTCGGCCATCGTCTGGTCCCGGCTGATCTGCTTCAGCTCTCCCCGGCGATAGATATAGTAGCGGGAGTCTCCGACCTGGAGCAGATACGCCCACGGCCACACGCCGATGAAGAGCGTGAGCGTCGTCGCCATTCCGGCTGCATCGGGGTCTGACGCCGCACGCTCGATGAGATGCTGGTGACAGCGTGCCGCCGCTTCCTGAAGCGCCTCGACGAAATCCGTTTCGCCGGCGTCGCTCTGGTAATAGCACTTCGCGCTCTCGCTGATGTACTGCGTGACATCCTCGAGGGCAACTCTGCTTGCTTCCTCGCCTTTCTGCCCGCCACCGACTCCGTCGGCGACCATCATCAGAAACGCGACGCGCTCTTCGTCGACCGGGAGTTGTCCCTCAGGCAGGCTGGACTGCTGGATGCTAAGCCGTTTGTGCAGCGATCCGAGCAGGAAGTGATCCTGGTTGGTGGTGCGAACCTTACCGATGTGCGTGAGACCGAAGACGTCGATCTCATCATCGCGCGGCTTCCGCGGAGTTTCAGCCATGGTGCTCAGGAGGCAGTCCTCTGCGATTCCAGCCACGCCATTGCTTCATCTCCATTGCGAAAGACTTTGATTGCGACGGTGGACGCTGGAGCGAGCACCGCGAACACTTGCGCGAGGGCATAAAGGTGCGTCGTGTCAGTAACGATTGCCATATCCGCAACGCTTTTCTCGTTCAGGCTGCGGAGCGCGACGGCGGCGTTGCGAAGATCGGTGAAGGTCAGATCCGGATCCACGTTCGCCGCCTCGACGAGAAATCTCGTTCCAGGGAGAATGTTGCTGTCGGCGATGAGTGATGACGTCATGCGCGGAAGGTCGTCGGAGGTGACACTCCCGCTCGCAACGACTCGCACGAGCTGCTCCGCATCCGAAACGACATAAGAGAGTGGCATGGGCTGCACGATGGTTCCCGCAAGTGACATACCGCCTACCCGCAAACTATTGATTAGTATCACCCAATCATGGACGGCACGATAGGACACTTGATAGGAACGTACGGCTACGGCATTCTATTCCTGCTCACTGCCGTGGAAAGTCTCGGGATTCCTCTCCCTGGCGAGACGGCGCTGGTGACTGCTGCAGCGTTCGCCGCGAACGGAAAGCTCGACGTTGCGTGGGTATTCGGGGTGGGAGTCGCCGCGGCGCTAATTGGTGACAACTCGGGGTACTGGCTCGGCCGCACCGGCGGCCTACCGCTCGTCGAGCGATATGGGCATCACATAGGTCTTAACGCGTCGAAGCTCGCGAAGGTGCGCGGATTCTATGAGAGGCACGGCTCCAAGACGGTGCTCATTGGGCGGTTCATCGCAATTTTGCGGAGTTGGGCGGCGGTCCTAGCTGGTGTAATGCGGATGTCCTACCCGCGCTTCGTCGCATTCAACACTGCCGGGTGCGTGGTGTGGACCGCCGTGTTCACGACCGTCGGATACCTGTTCGGAAAAAACCTTCCGCTCGTTGAGAAGTACATCCGAGAGGTGGGGATCGCCGTCGCAGCGCTGATTGTCATCGCGATCGTGGTCTTTTGTATCAGGAAGCGCTCTCGCGCTCCATGAGAGTCCACCGGTCGGCGACAAGCAGTCCCTTTAAGGCCAGAAAAAAACGCCCCCGCACCGGAGTGCGAGGGCGTTAACGATCCGGCGCGGAAGTTACTTCTTTTCCTTCGCTTCCTGCCTCGCTTCCTTCTTCTCTGTCTTCGGAGACTCGTGAACCGTCTTGCCGATGACAGCGCCAGTCATCGCGTCCACCTGCACTTCGTCGATGCCGGTCTTGCCAGCGGTTTTGAGATCGAAGCTCCAGAGCAGCTTACCGTGTTCGCGCTCCAGCTCGGACGATGACACGGTCGCGCCCGGAACGCGCGCGAGCGCGGTCGTGGTCGCCGCTTCCTTCGAGACCTTCGCGATCTTCATTAGATCGGCTTCAGTTTCCACCTTTCGATGCTTCGGCGCGGTGACCTTCGCGTTCGTTTTCGCGGCCACCATTTGGGCCGAAGAGGTTCCAGCTGCCGCGGTCAGTGCAAGCGCAGCGACCGCAATGTTGGTAATCAGCCTCATTGTTGCTCCTTTGTTGTCGGGGTAAAGTCGAAAGCTAGGGTGTCGAGCTTACGCTTCCTTAACTTCGCGCTCGTCTCCCCCGGGAGAGCTCTTCGGGAGTGTTACGAGCAAGATGGCGCCGCCGCCCGGCGCGTTGGCTGCGGAAATCGTACCGCCGTGCGCTTCGACTACCCAGCGGGCGATGGAAAGGCCGAGCCCGGCGCCGGCGACGTTGACGTCATCCTCAGTCGCGCGAAAGAACCTCTCAAAAATGCGCCCGAGCAAATGATCCGGAATACCCGGCCCTTGGTCTTCGACGGACATCGCGTAGACGGTTCCGTCGTCCGTGAGTCTAACAAGGACCCGTGAGTCCGGAATACTGTACTTGATGGCGTTGTCGAACAGATTTCCGAAAACCCGGTCGAGCAGGTCTTCATCCCCGTCATACGGGGCACCATCTTCCGGAAGCCTGCACTCGATGCGGATGTTACGCGCTTCGGCGAGCGCTTTGACGTCTCGCGCCGAATCGGCGATGACCTCGCTAAGGTAAATGGACCGGCGGTGCACCGGCCGCTCGCCGATATCTGCCCGGGACAGAAGAAAAAGATCGTCGACTACGCGCGACAAGCGTCGCGCTTCTCGGCTTACGGTGTCGATCGCCTCGCGATAATCCTGCTCGGACCGGGTCTGCTTCGAGAGGACGACATCTGCCACGGCGCGCACGACGGCGACCGGAGTGCGGAGCTCGTGAGACGCGTCGGTCATGAATCGCCGCTGTTGCGCGAGCGCTTCGGCGAGGCGGTCCAACAAATCATTGAGTACGGTCGCCAGCCGTCCGAGCTCATCGTCGGCGTTGATGACTGGAAGTCGCTCGCTGGTGGGCGAAGCACTGATGCGTGCTGCTCGCTCGCTCATCACGGCGACAGGGGAAAGGCTTCTGCCCGCGAGAAACCATCCGCCGAGAAACGTCAGCGCGAGCACGAGCGGCGCTACGAGCGCGAAGGCGGCTGCCGCCTCCTCGATCGATTCCGCATCGGCGTGGAGGGACCGAGCTACTAGTATCTCCGCGGTCTCGCCACCGACGATCAGCGGAGCGGAAAGAACGCGGTGGCCTCCTTCGCGGTCTGGAATGGTGAGGAAGAGCGGGCCCCGTGCGAAGCTCCGGCCCAGCCGGCGGGGAACTAAGCTTGGATCGAACTCCGGGGCCTTCTCCTCCGCTACGACGTTTAACTCTCCGAGCCGCTTGAGTCCGATGATGGTGTGGGTGGAATCGAAAACCGCTACGGCGACGTTGTTGAACCGGAATTCCTTCAGCGCTTCGGCGGTCGCTTCGCGGAGCGTCGGAAGCTCTTCCCGTTCTGCGAAAAGCTCGCTTCGGAACGCACTCCAAGTGTCGGTGAGATCGCTGTCAGTGCGGGTAGCGTTCGAACGCCGGAGGAAAAAAACCGACAGCACGGCAGAGCCGGCGAGGAGCGCGGCCAATATGGCCGTATGCCAGAGTGCGAGCCGGGCGCGCACGGATAGGCGCGGAAACCGCATCGCTGCGGCTACTTCCTGGCGGCGTCGTCTTCGACGCTAAGCACGTAACCCGCACCGCGACGGGTGTGAACAAGCGGCATCCCTCCGGTTGCCGTCTCGAGCTTTCGCCGCAGGCGGTTGATCGCGACCTCGAGGGCATTCGAAGCGGGGTCGTGATTGTCGTCCCACACGTGTGCCGAGATGTCTGCGCGGCTCATCACGATGTTCGCATTGCGTGCGAGAAACTCGAGCAGAGCGTACTCCTTCGTCGTCACCGGAATCAGCACGCCACGCCACCGCACCGTCTGCCTACCTGTGTCCACCGTGAGGTCACCTGCTCTGACTTCCTCATGCACGATCGAGCGCACTCGCCGGCGCAGTGCGCGCAGCCGCGCGAGCAGCTCGGGGAAAGCGAACGGCTTGGTGAGGTAGTCGTCCGCGCCCGCGTCGAGCCCCGCAACTCTATCGGAGACTGCGTCGCGCGCCGTCAGCATCAATATCGGAACGGTTAGACCGCGCGCCCGCACCTCGCGGCAGACGGAGAATCCGTCGCGCTTCGGGAGGCCGACATCGAGGACGAGAGCGTCGTAATCGTTAAGCGCGACCTGCATCACCGCCGCGTCGCCATCAGTGGCAACATCTACCGCGTATGCGTTCTCGCGCAGCCCCCGGGCGACCGTCGCCGCGAGAGCGGCATCATCTTCTGCGAAGAGGAGCCTCATCGCAGGATAAGATAAGGGATAACTTTACAACTGAAGGCCGCGCGATGGTGTAAGCGATTTGACAGCTTCGCGCACTAGCCTTCCCGACCTGTGCAACCAAGATACCTGACACGCAGCTCACGCCTTTTCCTGCTTTTGACCGCGCTTATCGCGCCGGCGGCAGCCGCGCAGCGTCCGGTGACGCGCGCGGAAGCAGTCGCGACCGCGCTCGGACAGGGTCCTCGTCTCGCCGCCGCGCGGGCGGACACTGCGCTTGCGTCCGCGCAGCTATTGTCAGCGCGCTTGCTCGCCGACCCCGCGCTCGCGCTCAGTTATTCCAAATCGCGACCGCTGTACCATGTGACCGTCGATCTGCCGTTCGACTTTCTCGGG
>JACDDT010000044.1 GCA_013816855.1 Gemmatimonadaceae bacterium | reverse complement strand
AAGGGATTGAACGGCGTGCCGGTGATCCCGTTGTGGCCGAGCGGCGCATAGTTCCAAACCAGCTCGTCCGCGGCGATGTAGTAGACGCGGGTATGGGATGACGACACGTGCGTGTGGGGAACGGCCAACAGTGCGGCGAGGAAGAGGTGGAACATTGACGCCTCCGGTTTGCCCGGTGGATAGCTGCGTGGGAGGGATCGCACCGCCGACGAAGAATGTCCGCGGAGACAAAAATAGTAGCGCCACCCGGGACTTCGGGGTAGTCCTTGGTGGCCGCGGGGCCGTCGAGACAATAACGTAGAGTGGTGCTCGAACTCCGCGAAAAACTCCAATCCCTCCTCGGCGACGATCTAACGATCGAGCGTGAGCTCGGCGGCGGCGGGATGGCGCGCGTTTTTCTCGCTCACGAGCGCGAGCTGGACCGGAGAATCGTGATCAAGGTCATCCTCCCTGATGTCGCTGGAGCTGTTAGCGCGGAGCGATTTAAACGCGAGATACAGCTCGCTGCGAAGCTTCAGCATCCGCACATCGTGCCGGTCATCAATGCGGTGAGCGCCGGTGACCTTCTTTACTACACGATGCCATACGTGGACGGTGAGTCGCTCGCGATGCGTCTGTCGCGCGCCGGCGCAGTTCCGGTCGGTGAGGCCATCCACATTCTCCGCGACTCGATCCGCGCGCTCGCCTACGCACATCGTCACGGAGTAGTCCACCGCGACATTAAGCCGGCGAACATCCTCCTCTCGGAGGACAGCGCCCTTGTCGCCGACTTCGGAATCGCCAAGGCGCTCAGCGACGCGGGTGGCGCGGATCGCGGGCTTACCACTGTCGGACTCTCGGTCGGAACTCCCGCCTACATGGCTCCCGAACAATCGGTTGGCGATGCTGTCGACCAGCGAGCCGACATCTACTCCCTCGGCGCCGTCGCGTATGAGATGCTTAGCGGCGCACATGTCTTCGCGGGCAAGACCGCGCAGCAGGTGATGGCGGCGCACGTGATGGAAACACCCGCGCCTCTCCAAACAAAAGCGCCATTGGTCTCTGCAGCGCTCGCGAACCTGGTGATGCGCTGCCTAGAGAAGGACCCTAACAGCCGGCCGCAGTCCGCGGACGACCTCCTCCACGAGCTCGATGCGGCAGTGACTCCGTCGAGCGGGACCGTGTCGGTGGCTTCCGCGCGGGGTCGCAGCAGACCTGTTGCTATCGCCGCGTCAATCCTGCTCGCGCTTCTCCTCCTCGGTGGAGGTGCGCTCGCATTTACCCCGAAGGACAAGCTTGCAACCGCGATGGCGCTCATGCGGCGGAAGCCGGCGCAGCTTCACACCAATCGCGTGATCGTCGCGCCTTTCACTAACGACACCGGAAATCCGAAGCTCGCGTCTCTCGGCTCGATGGCCGCCGACTGGCTCGCGCAGGGACTTTCGCGCGCTGGTGGCCTCGAAGTTGTCGACGCGCGCACGGCGATGGTAACAGGTGACGTGGTGGACAAGACGCCCTGGCCATTCCGTTCACGCGACAGGGGAAAGGCAATCGCGGAAGAGACCGGCTCCGGCATTCTCATCTCGGGAACGATTTACCAGGATGGAGATTCGCTGCGCATAAGCGCAAAGATGACGGACGTATTGAGCGGCAAGGTGCTGCTTGTCCTGACTCCCATTAGCGGGCCCGCCGCGGCTCCCACAAAAATTCTCGACGCGCTGACTAAGCGCGCCGTCGCGAACATCGTTCAGGCGCGCGACCCAGATCGGGTATTCGCTTTGGGCGAATACTCGGAGATACCGAGTGTCGAAGCGTACGACGAGCTCCTCAAGGGGATCGAAGGATATTTCCGCGGCGATACCTCGGGCTACGCACACCTGGAAAAAGCAATTGCGATTGACTCCTCCTATCCGACGCCAGTCGTATTCCTCGCATTCAGCCGTCTTTACCGCGGCGATTTTGCAATCGCAAAAAAACTGCTCGCTCGAGCGGAGACGCTTCGCAATGTGATGGCGCCCGCCGACCGCGCGATGACGGATCACCTCGAGGCATTGATGCGCGCCGACGGCAGCGCCGCCCTCGCCGCCGCGCAGCAGTTTATGGCAGTCACGCCGGGGTCGCAGGAAAGTCCGCTGCTATTGGCAAGCGTCGCTCTCTCCATCTCCCGCCCACACACAGCGCTCGCGGCCCTGGAGCACGTGGACCCGGATCGGGGATTGAATCTCGCGGGGCCGTTCTATTGGACATATGAAGCGGGCGCGTACATCGCCCTCGGTAAATTCCGCCAGGCGTTGGATTTCAGTCGTGCAGGGGTGAAGCGCTTTCCCGACGAGCGCATGGCCAACTCGTATGAAGAGTCACTGGCCGCTCTCGGAAAATGGATGAGCTGAAGGATTTCATCGAAGATGCGCCGGCGCGACAAGGCTCGCGACTTCCCGGTCAGGCCCGGCGTGCAACGCGCGCGGTGAATCTCCTCCGGATGTATCGTCGCGATGCGGACGCACGGAAACTGTCGGCGACATGGCTCCCCCGGATTTTAATCGCGGGCGATACCTCGACACGTCTGCGAGGCAACGCAGTCGCTCTGCTTGCCGCTCTTGGGAGGTGGAAGGAAATGCAGCCGATCACCGAGCGTCTGCTGCTAACAGCTTCTGATTCCGGGAGCAGGAATCACTGGCTCAGCATACTCGGTGTAATCGCGGCCCAGACCGGTGATCGTGCCCGTGCAATGCAGATCGAGAATCAGCTCGAGAGCGGCCGTGGAGAATTCGATTACGGATTCGTGGACCTGCTTCGAGCGCGAATCGCGGCCAATCTCGGAGAAGCGGACCGGGCGGTCTCCCTCGCTCAACGAGCGCAAGCGGCCGGCCTTGGACTTCAGTCGCCGGGCAGTCCGCTGAACTATGATTGGGCGCTGCTGCCGCTGCGGGACTACAAACCATTCCGCGACTTAATCAAGCCGGTGGACTAAAAGCGTTCCCTACTTCCCTGCCTCCGCGAGCTTTCGCCTCACCTCGGTGAACCAGTTCACCACTACCACGAGATTGGCCGCGGCGCCGTTCGGTACTCCCATGAGGACGCGCTTCCCATCCGGCGAGACGTCGTAGTTCGCCGCCGACGCCTGCTCCGGCACCGACGCCGTCAGCATCTGCCGCCGCGACGCCACCGATGGAATTCCGCCACCTGAGATGTCGGCTGCCATCAGCCGGGGGCCGTTGCGGTAAAATATCTGATGCCCGCTTCGTGACCAAAGCGGCTCCATTCCACCCCCGTTCGAGATCTGCGCTCGTCCTCCCGGTCCGGGATACGGTCTCACGTACACTTCACGCGTGCCCGATTCATCCGACACGTACGCGACGAATTTGCCGTCGGGTGAAAAACGCGGCGCATACTCCGCGGACGGCGTCGCCAGCCACGGACTCGCCACTGTGCTCGGCGCCATCGGTGCGGAGTAGATATTCGTACGCGCGGCTGCAGTGCTCGCAGTGATGAGCATCGTTTTACCGTCCGGTGACAGCACCGCCGTAATCGCAACCGTGTGCACGGGGAATTTCACCTCGATGCGCCGAGCCTCGGCGCTCCCGTCCCCCGGTTGGAGAAAAATGCCTGTGGCCGCAGTGCCGGTACGCGTGAAGAGAATCCCGTTGCCGTCCGGTGTCCATTCAAAATGCGACGCATTTCCGTGGGTGAGTCGCGACATTGTCTTGTCAGTCGTGTTATAAATCCAGACATCGCCGTCATTCCCGCCCGGAAGCCACACTCCGACTCGCTTTCCATCGGGCGACAGCCTCGGACCCTCATACGCGCGCAGCTCTGACAGGACGGTATCCGGCTTCCCCACGCCATCGAGCCACATCAACTGCTGACCCGATGCTCCACTCACGTATGCGAGAGTTCCGTTCTTCGACAGCGCAGCCCCCCCGCTCACTCCACCCTGAACCGTGATCGGATCGCCGCCCTTCGTCCCGCGCGAAACATTGATGGGCATGGCGAGGATGGAGCCGTCCAGCGTCGCCTGGAGGATTGCGTTGCCATCGACAAATCCAAGCGGCGCGCGCGCGAGCACTCCCAGTCGCTTGTATTCCTTTGATCCGAATGTGCCGATGGCGAGACTGTCGTCCTCACCGGCGCCCGGACCGAGACTGGTGAAGAGAAAATGTTTGCCGTCAGGAAGCTCGAGCGGCGCCCTCATGTTCTCGCGATTCAACGTGTCCGAGGTGAGGATTACGGTCGGTACTCCGCCCGTCGCGGGAACCATAGACAGTCCCGCGCGCTGGCGCGTCACCGATTGTGTGGGGAGAATAATCCGGTTTTCCGTTGCCCACCCCGCTTCGACCGCCGAAACATTCTTCGTAATCAGCAGTGGCGATCCGCCGTCCACTGGGGCGCGCACCAGGTCGCCGGCGATGAAGTATGCGATCCACTTTCCGTCTGGCGAGAAAAAAGGAGACTCGGCGCCTTCCGTCCCGGGAAGTGCGTGCGCAGTTACATCGTCGAGCAAGCGCGAATACAAGCGCGAGCCTTTCGGATCTTCCACGCCGTACACGAGGCGTCGTCCGTCGGGAGAGATCGCCAGCGCGCCGTTGATGAATTCCGAGGGCTGCGGCGTAATTGTAAACCGCACCGGCTCCGCATCCACAGCTCGGGATTTCCCGATGAAGTGCAGCGCCCACAACGTCGTGGACAGCGCAACCGCTCCTGCAACTCCGGCGATAATCCACGGCAGCCACCTGCTATCCACTCGCCGCCTACCGTCAATTCCTGCCCGGCGCTCTCCGCGCACCACCGTTTGGTGCTGCGACGTTATCGGCCGCTGACCCTCCAAGGTCTCCGCGAATTCCTTCGCACTGTCGAACCTGTCAGCCGGAACTTTCTCGAGCGCTTTCTGAATCGCCCAGTCCACATTCTCCGGCACACTCGGCCGCGAGGATCGCACACTGCGCGGAGTGTCGGTCATCAGGCGCGCGATGATCGCCTGCACCGTCGCGCCGGTGTGCGGCGGCTCACCCGTCAGCATCTCGTATAAGACCGCGCCGAGTGAGTAAATGTCGGTGCGGCCATCCACTCCGCGTTCCCCCGTCGCCTGCTCGGGACTCATGTACTGCGGAGTGCCGAGCGATAGTCCGGTTTGCGTGACTCTCTCACCACCCGCATTGCTCACGGCGAGCGCGATCCCGAAATCCGCCACCAGTGGCTGGCCTTCGTGGAGGAGAATGTTTTCCGGCTTGAGATCGCGGTGGATTACGCCGTGACGGTGCGCGTAGTCGAGCGCCCCCGCGACAAGTACGGCAATGCGGACAGCCTCACGCACCGACAATTGGCGTTCGCGATCCATCTTCGCGCGAAGACTCTCCCCTTCGACGAAAGGCATTGCGTACCAGAGCTGGCCGCTTGCTTCGCCCGAATCGAACAGTGGAAGAAGATTCGGATGCTGGAGCTTTGCGGTGACTCTTATCTCGGAGAGAAATCTTTCCGGGCCGAGCACCGCGCCGAGCTCCGGCTTGAGAAGCTTGAGCGCGACATCGCGCTCGTGGCGCAGATCCTTCGCCAAATAGACGGTCGCCATTCCGCCGACGCCGATCTCACGCTCGACTTTGTAGCGGTCGGCGAGCGAGGCCTGAAGGTTTTCGAGGGGATTCATCGAGAGAGAAGTTAGGTCGCGCGGCGGGGTTGGGAAACTACAAAAGAAGGACTACCGGCCTGGGGCCGTGGGCGGAGCGGCCCGGGGGCTGCGGGCCTGGTTCAAACAATCTCTTCGGTATTTGAACCTGGTTTTAAACTGTTTTGAGGATGCGTGTGTCTTATCAAGCACAACAACACAACTTCCATGAATAAATCTTCCCTGCTACTTCTTCCCACCGTGCTCGCTGTTTCCGCCTCGACGCGGACGGAGCCTGCCGAGCGCGAATCCGCAAAGATTCAGAACACTTTCCCGTTTCGCACCAAGCCGAAGAATCTTTCCATCGACTTCGTCTTCACCGTCGGTAAGTAAAAAGCGAAAGACCCGGCCTTCGCCGGGTCTTTCGGGCATCCCTGAAAGTTAGCATTACCCGCCGAAGCAGTACGTACACCCCGCTTCCTGCGCGCGGCTGATTGCATAAACGCCCGACGGCACCAGCACTACTCCGGGAAGCAGCGCGGCTTTCCACTCGGCCGCGGCTTCAGCCGCCGAGACGCCCGCGTTGGCCGCGGTCATGGCGCTGAGCGCGTGAAGCGCGACGTCGCACGCCGTCATGATGATGGTTGCTTTCGTCGCCGTGCCCGCGAGAATCTGTTCGTAAGTGAGTCCCGGATGCAGCAGAACCGCGTCGCGGTAGATGTTGCGCACTGCAGGCGCTTTGGTCTTCGGGTCCATTGCCCCGATCATTCCCGCGAACTTGTACTTCGCCCAGATCGAATCGTTGAGGACGAGCGGCATCGCGAAATGGCGGTAGCTCAGGACCGAGGTGAGCTGCGACTCCGGAACTCCCTGTTTCTTGTAGGCGTCAATGAAGTTGAGCGCGAACACTGGAGCGAATCCCCCGTTTGGCATCGTCACGTCTATCACCTGCTTGTGCGTGCCGTGAATGCGCTTCACCCAATCCTCCGCGGGTGACGAGGCGGCGCTCATCGTACGCTCGGCGTTTGCCACGGATGAGCGGGTAGCAATGAGCGCTGCGGCACCGGCCGCAACGCTTTTTACAAATCCTCGGCGTGGTGTGGCGGAATCTGACATTACGATCTCCTTCTCGTTTGGGTGCGGTTAGGAAATAATAGAAATTCCGCTCATCGCGGAAGGAGTGGTGCGGAGTACACCCGTTCTCCCCCTCCGGAGCGCGCGCAAAGTCTCCAGCTCACGCAAATTTTTCTATTCCCGGAGATTCCCCGAGGGTTGCTTGGCCGTTGCCCTGCCTTCCGTTTGGCGCGTCGGTAGTGGAACTTTCGGCGGTGAATCAACGTCTATATTCTCGCCTTCTCACGGCACTGTTCGTCGTTTTTGCAGCTTCGGCTTGCAAGCAATCCCCTCTCTCTTTCGGCAATTCGATTGCGGCGGCCCGCTCTAATGCCGACGAGCTGCTCTATTCGGTGAGTTGGCGCTTCACCAGCATTCAGCGCACGCCCAAGCTCATTCGCGCGCGCCAGCAATTCGGCCACTACGCGCTCGTTCCATCCGGCGTCTACAACGACACGAGCTTATGGATGTCGTACGGCCCGGATAGCTCACGTATTTTCGCAAACGACGGTTATCCTGCAGCAACCCAGTACATCGTTGTGCCGCATTCATCGGCGGAGCAGCCGAAAAATCTCGCGGAATCGCGCGAAGTGGTGCGACTGAGGCGGTTGCGCGACGGCGAGTACGAGTGGTACACCAACGTGGATGTCGCCATCGGACACGTCGGCGCAGAGGATATGCTGGATGTACTCGCTACATCGCTGCGGATGGGTGAGCGGGAGCAGGCGGCAGGGGTGCGAAATGACTATCGCACCAATTTTCCGCGCACGAGAGCGATGCTTGGAAGATTATACTCGCTCGACACCCTTCGCACCGTCACCGACGCCGAGGGCGCGACGACTTTCGATCTTGGGATTCGCCTCATGCCCGATACGCTCGCGAAGGTGATGCCGAACTACGCGAACTACATCGATAAGTACGTGCGCAAGGGACGCTACCGTATAGTGGTGCGCGACAGGACGGGCGCGCGCTGGTTCGACGCGTCTGCCGGCGACTACTGGCTGCACATCAAAGTGCGGAGCAAAGACGGACATCTGGCGCCACTCGAGGGTGCAGTACGCGCGATGCCGGAGAATCTCGTCATCGACGCGAGCCTGCAGATGAAGATTCTCCTCTTCACCATCGGCTTCGATCACATGATCGGCGATTTCAACATCGTGAAGACGCCACACGAGCGCGGCTACGCGGTGAGATTCGGTAAGGAGCCACAATGGATCCTCCCGCCCACGGTTCATTACTTCCTCAAGGCGCCGCTGAGCAGACCGTTTCAGGGGCGAGGAATTCCGATCAACGTCGGGGTGCGGGATACGCCCGGCGCGCAGACGATTCTCAATCGACGCGCGTCGCTTGTCGTTCAGGAGAGCGCGATCCTCAGGTTTATTAACAAGCTGAGCGGAACTGCGGTCGGGGATTTCCTCGGGCCGACTGAGCGGGAGGCGAACCGGTTTAACGCGGAAGTTTTTCGCGCGCTCCGCCAGGATATTGCCGGGATTCTTTGAGTCGGGATGCGGGGTGGAAGCGGGGGCATCCCAACGGCGGATGGATTTGCGAGTACTAAAGCGGGGAGCCGTAAGCTTGGCAGCTTAAAAGCTCTAAGCTTTCATACCGTGATCCTTGCGACGCGCACCGCTGCTTCCGTGTCTCATTCGTGCGAAAGAAGAGCTTGGAGATGTAAAGCTTGGGTCAGCTTTCAGCTCCCTGCTTTAGTACGCCGTGCACTTTCACTTGTTGGGATAGCTCCGCGTCCACGGTACTTCACCCGCCCCTCCAGCGGGGTGTGCAAGAAACCAATCGGGCCGCGTCGTACTGGTAGACCCTCCTCTACCGGTGCCAGATGCGCTCTCTCTTATTCGCCCTCGCTCTCGTTCTCCCCGTCTCGGCTTCGTCGCAAATCATCGCCGACCCGCCCCGGCCCTTCCCCTGCCCGGTTCCTCCGTGTCAGCGCGACCAACCGTGCGCGCGACCGATGTGCGGGATCCCGAGCCCATCGGTGTTTCGAAAGAGCAGCGACGTCAAAGTCGAGCTGGCGGACCGCGTTCTTCGCTACGAGATAACGGAGACGTACGTCAATCGCGGCGGCCGGATTGGAGAGGCGGATTACATGTTCCCGCTCCCGAAGGGCGCCGCCCTCCAGGATCTAAAGCTTTCCATAAACGGTGAGATGGTCTCCGGCGAAACGATGAGCGCGGGAGAAGCCCGGCAGATCTATGAGCAGATCGTACGTCAGCAACGCGATCCCGCTCTTCTCGAATGGATGGGCTACGGACTATTGCGCGCGCGCATCTTTCCCATCGCTCCAGGAGAAGAAAAGAAAGTGGTCGTCCGGTTCCAGGTCGTCGCGCCGAGGGAGGGTGATGCGCTGCGCGTCGATTATTTCCGCGGACTCCGGACTGTGCGCGGCAGCGAGCGGCCGCAGGAAGGCACGACGACATTCACTCTCACCTATCCTGACGATCAGCGGTACGGCATCGCCTACTCGCCTACGCATTCCCTCATTAACAGCCACGAGGACCGCAACCGCCGCGCCGAAATACGCGATGCGGAAAACGAAGTGACCGTGCTCATCCCTGTAAGAGCATCGAACGCGCCGTCCATCTCGCTGCTCGCCAACTCTCCGGGGAATGAGGACGGCTTTGCGCTCATCACCTTATCTCCTCCCGCTTCGGCGATGGGATCAACGCACGCCATGCCACGCGACGTCGTTTTCGCCATTGACGTCTCGGGATCGATGAACGGAAAGAAGATCGATCAAGCGCGCGAGGCGGGAAAACAGGTTCTTCATTCACTCTCTCCCGCCGACCGCTTCCACTTTATCGATTTCTCGAGCGACGTTCGCAGCTTCCGTAATGGATGGACGACGGCCACGAGTGAGAATATCCGCGCGGCCGAACGCTACCTCGACGGGCTTGAAGCGGAAGGCGGCACCAACATCGCCGGCGCGTTGACCGAAGCGCTTGCCGCCGGCACGCACCCGGGACGGTTGCCGATCGTCCTCTTTCTAACCGATGGCATGCCCACCGTCGGCGTCACCAACGGCGACGAGATCGTTGCGAGAGCCGCGGCGCATCTCGGAGAGCGCCGCGTCTTCACCTTCGGCGTTGGCGCGGATCTCAACATCTCCCTTATCGAGCAGCTCGCTATCGAAGGGCATGGCACCGCGAGCTTCGTGCGGCCGGGCGAGTCTGTGGAAAGAGCGGTAAGCATTGTCGCCGCGCGCCTCACTAATCCGCTCGTGACGGGAATACGCATTCGCTCGGACGACGTGAAGCTGCGAAGGATGCTTCCTTCCGGACCGGTAGACGTTTTTGCCGGAGAAGATCTCGTCGTGCTCGCGCGATATTCCGGCAGCGGTCCGGCTGTAATTCGTTTCGACGGGCTGACCGCGCGAGGGCCTGTGAGCTGGAGCGCGCGTGTGAATTTTCCCGATCGCACTCGCGAGAATCCATTTGTTGCGCGGCTTTGGGCGACGCAGCGCGTTGGATATTTGAGCGCCGAGCGCCGTAAGCACGGCGCATCCACGGAGATTGATGATGAGATCCGCCAGCTCGGCGAGCGTTACGGCATTCCGACGGAATTCACGTCGTACCTCGTGCTCGAGCCCGGGATGAGACCGCCCTCCGGTGCGAGGCGCTCCATGGGCGGTGGCGGGATGCAGCCGCAGACGCAGGTGGTGACGGACATGGTGACGACCGGAGCGACGAGCGCGCCGGTGCCGGCGCCGGCTGGTGCGGGGAACGCGGCATTCGAAGCGGCGAGCAAGGCGGTTGCGCTGCGCGAGACGCGCAGCATCGGTTCGCTCGGCGCCGAGACTTCGGCAAGCGGAGCAAAGATTGCGCGCGTGGGAAATCTCGTCTTTGTGCTGAAAGACAGCGTGTGGACGGATACGCGGAAAGCATCGGGGCCGACGCTGAGCGTGAAACCGTTTTCCGCCGCATACTTCAGGCTTCTCGAACTTCTTCCGGACATCCAACAGCCGCTGACAATCGGAGAACGCGTAAGAGTGTCAGGCCGCGCGATGATTGTCGCAGTCGCACCCGACGGTGTGGAACAACTGACCAACGCGGACATAGCCATGATCAAGAAGCTCTGGTAGCGTGACCGACGTCGACCGCCTTTTCCGCACGTACCACACTGCTCTCGTCAGATACCTGACGAGGCGGCTCGGCGACCGCGACTGGGCGGAAGAAGTCGCGCAGGAGACATTTGTGCGCGCGCTTCGCCAGAAGTCGATGGAGAACGAGCGCGCCTGGCTCTTCGCGGTGGCGACGAATCTCGTGCGCGATGAAGCGCGGAAGGACAACACCCGGCGGAAGCATCTTGCACTTCTCGCGGAAGAGGAGCGGGAAAGCATGACCGAGCCGAGAGAGACGACGCTCGAGCGGGCGCAGGAAGCCGCGCTGGCGAGAAAAGCGGTGGACGCGCTGGGGGAGAAGGATCGCCTAGCGCTGCTCATGCGGGAAGAAGGCCTCGACTACAACGAAATCGCCGAAGCGCTTCAGCTTTCACCGGGCTCGGTGGGCACAACGTTGTCGCGCGCGCGGCGCAGGCTGGTTGAAAGTTATGAAGCGCTCGAAAAAAGCCGCCAAGAGAGAGAGAAGAATGCAGCATCTTGATGAGGGAAAGATTCATACGTGGCTCGACGGTCAAATGGACGCTCGAGAAACGGCCGAGGTGGGGGCGCACGTCGCGGTCTGTGCGGAATGCGCGACGAAAGTCGCGGAGGAGCGGGGCTTTGCCGCGGGAGCGACGCGAATACTGACGGCGCTGGACAATGTACCCGGTGATGTCGTTCCGGTATTTGCCCCGCCGGCAAATTTCTCGCAAGGCTTCCTACGAGTTGCGGCTACCGTTCTCGTCGTCGCGACCGGAGGATTGATTGTCGTGCGCGCGTCAGGCGACAAAGTTGAGATACCAACGGCTGCGAAAACGGTTTCGGTTCCCGACACTCCGGTGCGGACACCCGCTGAAGCGGAGGGTGGAGAGGCGTTGAACACTGCTCCTGCCGTGCCGGTGACCGCGACTTCAGGACGGCGCAGCGCCGCTCCATTGAAGCCGCAGCCTTCAAGCAGTGTTGCGCAAAGGAAGACTTCACTTGCGCCGCCAAACGCGATCGTTGTCATCGGATCGGCTGTTCCCGCGCCCGCGCCTTCCCCGTTGATTGAAAAACCGCGCGGCCTCGATACGACGGAGGTTGACCTCGCCCTGACCAAAGACGAGCTCCAGCCCCAGGCCGTCGTCACTACGGGAGTGACATCCGTCGCTGCGCCAAAGCTCAATGTCGTGAGATCGGAAACGGTCGGCGGCAGGCACCGCACACTTCTCCGCACGGAAACCGGACAATTTGCATGGCTGACGCAGTCAGCATCTCCACCGAGCGAATCGACTCCGGAGCGGAGTGCGAAGTCTGCGCCATCGCGCGCCGTAGCTGACGCGCAATCGATGGGAAGCTCTGCGACCCCGGATCTGCGATCGCCCTCCGAGGCCGGGTTGACGATCACGTGGAAGAACGACGCGAACAAAAAGTTTTATTCGCTCTCCGGACCGTTCTCCTACGCCGAGCTCAGGCAGCTGCGCATTCGAATCGAAAACGATATGGTGCTCGGCAAATAATTTCAGTCGCGGAGTTGATGTTGCCGCCGGGCCATCCCAACGCCCGAAATTTTCCCCAGTACTAAAGCGGGGAGCCGTAAGCTGACCAAAGCTTTACAGCCCTAAGCCATTCATTTGCACGATGGAGACACCGACGCATCGGTTCGCGTCGCCGGAATCACGGTATGAAAGCGTAGAGCTGCCAGGCTGAAAAGCTTAAAGCTCCCTGCTTTAGTACGCCGTGCACTTTCACTTGTTGGGATAGCCCCGCGTCCGCACACCCGCCAGAAAACAAAAAAGCCGCGGATCTTAAAAGATCCGCGGCGAAACTGTGCCACGCACACCGTCATTGGAACTCTACGTCCTACCGATCGGTGGCGGGCAGCTTTGTGTTCGTTCTTAAAAAATGGAGCTGAGGGGGATCGAACCCCTGACCTCACCGATGCGAACGGTGCGCTCTCCCAGCTGAGCTACAGCCCCGCGAAAACACTGCGACGGCCAAGCTACAGCGAGACCTTGCTGCCCCATCACGACCCGTCGCATTCGAGTCTAAAGCAAAACCCCGCTTACCGCATGCGGGGTCGCTCTTCAATACAACCTAATGAATGTACTGCCCTCAGTCAAGACTCAATGTGAAGTGAGTGTAGATAACTCCTTGCCTGGTATCACGATGCCCGACCGCGGGCGACTCTCCCGGATTCTTCGAGCTGCTCTGCAACCTTCTTCGCGGTGACGTCGCGTGCAATCGCGCGAAGCCCGACCGGCCTTCCATTCTCTTCCATCAACTGAACGTTCTGCCCCAGCCAAACCACCTTCCCGTCTTTGCGAAGAACCGGGAACTCGTAGTAGGTAATTGGAATATTCTGCTGAATTTGCCGGAGATAAAACTCGAGCATCGCGTTGCGGTACTCCGGTCGAACGAAATCCAGATACAATCTTCCGATGAGCTGTTCGCGGCTGCATCCAAGCACACGCGCACCCGCCGGATTTCCATAGGTGAAAAATCCTTTCGCATCGGTGCAGTAGATCACGTCAAACGCGCCTTCGACGATGTTCTTGAAGAAATCGCTGCCGTCGATGCGCTCGTCCGTGACCGAAGGCAACGGCCGGATTGGCGTGCGCACTTTCGCCGCAAGAGCCTGCGTCTCCGGAGAGGGGCCGATCTCGAACTCCTCTGAAAGCTCGGCGGTAAGCGACGCGTAGCGCGAGAGCGCGGCCGCGCGATTCCCGGAGCGTTCGAGGATGCTCATGACGAGACGCGCCGCCTCCTCGGGATCCTCCGCGAGATCTTCAGCGCGCCGTGCCCAAAAGAGCGCTGGCTCCCAAGCACCTTTTCGTTTCTCTTCCGTTGCGAGCAAAACAGTAGCTCCGTAAGCGCGCGCGCGAAAAAGTCCGCGCTGCTTCGACACCCACCGCTCGAGCGTTCCTTCGGGCGGCGCGTATCCGTCGAAGAAATTGCCCGTATAAATCGAGACCGCCGCGAGCACCGCGCCGTTCGCGAGATGCTGAACGAATTGGGACGCGTCGCAGTCGAGACGGTCGAAGCACATCGTGAGCTGGTCGGAGCCGGTCGATTGAATGACGTCTTCGCCAACTACTGCGCGCAGCTCGTGAATCGCCTTTCGCAGCGCGCCGCGCGCGCGGGCTTCCGTGACTTCGGGCCAGAACACCGGGAGAAGAGTTTCGCGGGCGCATGGTCCGTCGGCGCAGTGCAGCGCGAGATACGCGAGGAGTGCGGCGCGCTTCGGTTGTATCGGAAGTCTTTCGGATTTCCCGTCAGCGACCCGGAGCAGTTGCAGGCCACCCAGCACTCTTAAGGTGATGAGCGGCTGACCGGATTTCTTTGCGGGATGGACGGCGGGACTAGCGGTCATGTGTAAAACATGCGACTCCGCTGAATATGCCGCAGGCTCATACGCTTCACCAGTGGAGCGAAATCAGTTAAGAAGACGCGGCTCGGCGACCGGCTTGGCCACGAGAAGCTCCGACGCAGAAACCTCCCGGACCACGCGTTCGACAGGCAGGCCTTCCGGAATCTCACCGTCGCTCACCGCGCCGAGCTCGTGAAATTTGCGCGCGGTAACCAGAACTCTCCCTTCGACCGAGGCAATCGCGTCGTTGTATGCCTTTACAGAATCGCCGAGTGATTTGCCAATTCTTGCGAAATGATCGGCGAGCTTCGAGATCCGGTCATAAAGGTCCTGTCCAAGCTTGCTGATCTCCGCGGCATTCGCGGCGAGCTTCTCCTGCCGCCACCCGTACGCGCACGACTTGAGCAGTGCGATAAGAGTCGTCGGAGACGCGAGGATTACCTTCTCGCCAGAAATCTCCTCGAGCAGAGACGCGTCGCTCTGCAGCGCGGCCGCGAAATACACTTCGCCTGGGAGAAACATCACCACCGCGTCGGGCGAACCCTCCAGTTGATTCCAGTAGCCCTTGGCTCCGAGTGCCTTCGCATGCGCACGGACCTGCGCGGCGTGTTTTCTCAAGTGCACCGCACGCCCCGGCTCGTCGCTGCACTCCATAGCCGCGAGATAAGCGTCAAGCGGAACCTTCGCGTCCACGGCGATGCAGCGGCCGCCGGCCAGCCGTACGACCATATCCGGACGCTGGCGCCCCGCGTCCCCATCGGTTGATTCCTGGAGCGTGAAATCGCAGTACTCCAACATTCCAGCGAGCTCCGCCACGCGCTTCAAAGCGATCTCGCCCCAACGCCCGCGAAGCGTCGTCGATCGCAGCGAGCTGGAAAGTACCTGCGTTTCGAGCCGAAGCTGGCTGCTCGCGGTCATCAGCGATTCTAGCTTTTCGTTGAGAGCCCCAAACGTCTGCGCGCGCTCCTTTTCGATCTGTGAAATCTTCTGGTCGTACTTTTCGAGGCCCTCTCTGATCGGCGTCACCATTTCCGCGATCGCGGTCTGCCGCTGGTCGAGTGTCAGCTTCGCGGCCTGCTCTTTCTTTTCCAGCTCGGTTCGGGCGAGCTGGAGAAAGCTCTCGGAGTTTTTCGCCAACACCTCGGCGGACAGCGCCGCAAAGCTGTCTTTAAGCGCTGCGTTATCCGGAGGCGCAGTCGCGGTCCGCGACCTCGCGAACAGGTAGCCGATGGCCGCGCCAAGCAGCGCGCCTACGGAGAGGAAGAGAATTGACGTCATTGGAAGAGTGGGAGCGGGTCGCCCTTACATTAATACCTGCCAATCCCACGGAACATACTTTCCTTCATCCGCTAGTCGCTCGTTGTTGCCGGCTCGTATTTCCTACTGACTCTCTCTCTTTGTAGCTTGTCCTGATGTCCCTGTCCGTCCGCTTTCTAGGCACCTCTGCCTCGCGACCCACCGTCGAGCGCAACGTCTCCTCGCTCGCCGTCATTCGCGAGGGAGAAACGCTGATGTTCGATTGCGGCGAAGGGACTCAGCGGCAGATGATGCGGTACGGAATCAGCTTCACACTCTGCGAAATCTTCTTCACCCACATGCACGCGGATCACGTGCTCGGCATCGCCGGCCTACTTCGCACGCTTGCGCTTGAGGGCCGAGCAGATCCGATGCGCTTATACGGCCCGGAGGGCTCGGCCAGTCTCATCCGGAGAGCGATCGCGCTCGGAAGCGACCGGCAGGCTTTTCCGATCGAAGTGCTCGAGCTCGGCGCGGGCACCCCGCTGAAGAGAAACGGATATTCGATCGTCCCATTTCCCGTCGCGCACGGGGATAAGATCGCGCTCGGTTATCAGATCGCCGAGGAAACACGCCTCGGAAGATTCAATCCGGAGCACGCGAAGGCACTCGGCATTCCCGAAGGCCCGCTCTGGGGAAAAATCCACAAGGGTGAAGCGGTAACGCTCGAGAACGGAAAAACGATTCAGGCATCCGAGCTGGTCGGCCCTACGCGGCCGGGGAGAAAAATCGTTCTCACTGGAGATTCACGCCCGTGCGACGCGACCATCGCCGCTGCGGAAAATGCCGATCTCCTCATTCACGAAGCGACCTTCGCCGAGGAAGAAGCGCAGCGAGCGCTGGAGACGGGACACTCGACTGCGCGTGAAGCGGCGGAGGTCGCCCAGAAAGCGGGTGTGAAGAAGCTCGCGCTCAATCACTTCTCCGCGCGGTATTCGCGCGATGCGTCGATTCTGGAAAGCGAAGCGCGCGCCGTGTTTTCCAACACTGTTCTCGCGCGTGACGGGATGGAGATTCCCATCCCGTTCGAGAACGAAGGCTAGACCGCTTCGAGCGCGGGCTGGGTCGTCGAGACCGGCATTGACCGCCGAAAGAGCAGTGCGGTCTCTTCTGGCGTAAGCGCCGACCTGACTTTATCCGCCGATACGCGCGAAGTCACACTGCGCGCTTCCGCACCACTCCACAAAAACCACGCGTAGCGGTCGAGGCTGGCAGTCTTGCCGCCCGGATGATGAAACACGACCATCGTATTGCTTGCCCCGGGAAGCTGCACCTCCACTCCCCAGTTGGTGCCGTCTGGCCCGGTGAACGATTTGATCTCTCTTGCCATATCTGGTTCCAGTTCAGGATTCGGCGAGCTCGTGGCGGAGCGGCTGACGACCGGCGAAGCCGGCGTTCACTCCGTGCCAATATTGTACGCTCGGCTCGCCGAGCTTCCAGCAATAATAAACAGGACGTCCATCCATCTCGCCGGGGAAATCGACGAGGCCAGTGTCGAGGCCTTTGCATTCCACGCCGAGGTCGGCCAGCTCTTTGACATACCCCTCGATGTCCTTCGCGATGCGCAGTGCCTCCGATTGCAGCAGCTCAGCCATCGCGTCGGGATGATCCGGCGTGCTGCTTACCGTTGCAATCTCGAACTGATTGACCTTGTCCTGCCAGCGCTCGTGATCGCGCACGAGATCTTCGACAATTCGCCGCACGAGCGGAAGCATCCTGTTCGCGTCGTCGATGGTAAAAAGTTTTTGCACGTTTTCCAAGTGTGCAGGTGCCGTGCCGGTCAGGACTGCGCGAAGTTGGCTGCTTCCGCTTCGCGCTCCTGGAGACGGCGCGCTCTCCGCTGCTTAGCCGCCTCATAGCGGCGGATTTGATCGGGGGTCTCCGGCTTGATCGGCGGGACCGCGACCGGCTTTCCGTTTTTGTCGATTGCGACGAAAGTGAGATAGCACGAGTTGGTGTGACGACGCTGGCCCGTCAGCAGATGCTCGGATTCCACGCGCACTCCAACTTCCATCGAGGTGCGCCCGACATAGTTGACGCTCGCCTTCATGATCACGAGATCGCCGATGTGAATCGGCAGCCGGAAATCCACGCGATCCACCGACGCGGTTACGCAGATCGTTCGCGCGTGCCGCAGCGCGGCAATCCCGGCTGCGGTATCCATCATCGCCAGAATGACTCCGCCGAAAACATTGCCGAGCACGTTCGCGTGCTGCGGCATCATCAGCTGAGTCGTTTCGTGCTGCGTCTCGTCCATGCTTGTGGCTTCGGGATTTGTCATGTGATCGGAGTTTGGAGTGCGTACAAAGGTCGCAGCGAGGAGGCACGCCGGCTGGCAAGCTGCACCGGCTCGCCGTACGTCGTCGCTTCGTTGAAGGCGCGCATCAGAGAGCGGCGCGTGTGCTCGTCGACTTTCGGATTGTCGAGCCAGAACACCTGCATCATTTGAGATTTGACCATCCCGAGCCTCCACTCCCGTCCGCGATGATCGCGCAGAACGACGGCATGCGCGTTCTTTATGGTGTCGGCGCGCGTGATCACGTCGTACTGCTCGTTGTGCCAGCGGCGTCCGCTCACTGATGGGGCACCTGTCGCTTCTCGCGCGGCTGGATCGACCGAGATGCGCTTGATGTCTGCCCGCCTTGCCGAGCGGAGATCGATCACGGCTTGCAACGTGTCATCCCGCGCGAATGCTCCACGCTCGACAGCGAGCCTGTGCTCGATTGCGACGTACGGGCCGAGGACGTTGAGAATGTCGGTCTCTCCCGCGACGGAATACCCAACG
The DNA here is from genome assembly GCA_013816855.1 of Gemmatimonadaceae bacterium. Classification (GTDB taxonomy): domain Bacteria; phylum Gemmatimonadota; class Gemmatimonadetes; order Gemmatimonadales; family Gemmatimonadaceae; genus UBA4720. Next base: position 520 of record JACDDT010000044.1, on the reverse strand, counting down.
TAATCGGGCGGATCGTCTTGAGGATCTATCGCGGGAATTTCCGGATGCAAGCGATGGAATTCCGCCGAGCGTTGCATTACCGCTGAGTCTTCGAAGATGAGCGTGGAATCACCGGTCGTGAGGTCGCGCCGGTAAACGCGCTCGCCGGTGAAAAGGGCGTCGGCGTACGAACGGTCCACTTCTTCCACATAGATCTCGTAGAAACTGCCGGCAGAGCGTGCGAGAATGAGCGGGGAGCGGCGGATATGAAAGCCGCGCGCTCCGCTCTGCACCCAGTAGGTCGCATCGCTCGCGGACACCAGGAATTCCGCCGGTGGCGGGACAGGCTCCGGCAGCGAACACCCCGCGACAAGGGGGGTGAGCATGATTAAAGTTCTCAGGTGGGCACGCATTCATCGCAAATATAGCCGAACATGAAAGTCATACATCTCTCTATAGCCGTCGCTTTTCTCTCCCTCGCGTGTACCGGAAACCACGACGCGTCCGCAGCCAAAGTGGCCCCGGATGCGACACAGCCCGG
>JACDDT010000120.1 GCA_013816855.1 Gemmatimonadaceae bacterium | reverse complement strand
CCGAGCCAACGCTTGTGCAATCATCTGAACCGATGGAGTCCCACAAATGGAGCCGCGTTCGTCCAGATAGATTCGGCAAGAATTCGCGTCTGCGTGCGCGGTCTCGCCTTCGCTGCATCCGACATCCCGTCCGTCAACCAGGATCGACGGCGAGCCGAGCATTCGCAAGTGCACTGGCGTTACTTCCGAGCCGCGATCCCATTCCTGCCATTCTTCCGGAAATCCCATTGATTTGAGCGCAGTACGGATCGCGATTCGCGCGCGGTTTACGTTCGGACAATCAGAATCAATGACGAGCTCGACTCGGGGAATGCTTTTCATTGTTTCATCCCGGCTTCGCCGCCGAGGGCCGCAAGGAGCGGGCATTCCTCAAGCGAATGTCTGTCGCGGCACGCATTTACATACCGCGCGAGCGCCGATCTCATTCGTTTCAAGTCACGAATTTTTGAGTCGATGCGTTCCAGGGTATTGCTAGCGCGCTTCTCGACCGCCCCACACGATCTTCCGGTCTGAGACCAAAGCCCGAGGAGGTCACCAATTTCTTGAAGCGTAAAACCCAGGTCCTGGGCGCTGCGGATAAAACGAATACGCATCAGGGCATCCCGGTCGTAGCTTCGGTAGCCTGACGGTTGGCGGGAAGCCGCGGGAAGCAGCCCTATCCTCTCATAGTATCGAAGTGTTTCAATTGTTACTTCGGTTCGTGCTGCGACTTCGCCTATTCGCATCGTCGGGACTCCTCGTTACTGACAAGATAAACCCTGTGCTACACTTCAGGGTCAACCCGTCACGCGGCTCGGCGATACATGTCACGCCAGCCACATCGCCTAGGTGCGTCGCCCCCTAAATGTTCTCCACGCTCGTGCCAGCTGATTCCAAAAGCGGGACATTCCGAAGCTTTGCGCGTCCGGGTCTGTGGAGTTCGACTCGAGCAGTGCCTCGAAAACTTTTCGCTGCAGAGAAGCAGGCACTGGTTGATGGGCATTCCGCTTCAGTAGGGCTAGAAACGCAAGCTCAAAATTGTATTGAGGAAGGCAACGCGCACACATCTCCAGATGCTCCCTGATCTTGCGGGCTCTTGCTTCGTCGAGGGCGCCGTCCAGATATTCCCATAGCTTCGAAATCACCTGGTCGCACGGCACCATCATCGCGTCATCCATCATTCCTCTCCCTCGGCTGGATGTAACCCATCTCAACCGCATAAGCGTAGAGCTTCTCCTGCAGCATGCGCCGCCCCCTGAACAGCCTGCTCTTTACGGTCCCCACTGGCAGTCCCAAAACCTCTGCCGCCTCGGTGTAGCTCAAGCCTTCCAGATCGCTCAGCACCACTATTTCGCGAAACGGCACGGGCAGCCCGTCCAGTGCGCGCACCACTTCCTCGTCCAGGAAGGAGCCGAAAAAAATCTGTTCGGGATCTGCGTGCTGCACCTCGTCGAAAACTGCCGTTGCGGCGAGTGCCTCGACCGCCGCCTCGTTATCCGGCAGTTCCACCATTCGAGCGTCTCGGGACGCAATACGAAGAAAACGATTTCTGCATATCGTGAAGAGCCAGGCGCGACAATTCGTCCGAGACTCGTAACTGGCCCAACTCCGCTGCGCCTGAAGAAACGTGTCTTGCACCAGATCTTCCGCGTCACTGACTCGTCCCTGCGTCAGCCTCACCGCGAACCGGTACACCGAGTCAAGGTTGTCGAGCGCCTCGGCGGCGAAATCTGTGGGAGGCTTATTGGTCAATCAACGACTCAACGGAACAATCCGAAGAACTTGCGTAACAATCGTTGGCGGCCCGGCGTCAGCGACCCTCGTCGTGAGGCGTCGGCGCACCTCCGCAATGCTTCCGCTTCGGTGGGATAAGGAAAGATTGTCTTTCCGAGAGCGGATACACCCAAGCCGTTCGACATTGCCGCGGCCGCGATCGCGATGATATCGCCCGCCCGATCGGCCACCATCGTCGCCGCCACAATTTTATTTCCGACGAGATGTAGACGGCAGAATCCGTCGCTGTCCCCTTCGATCGTCGCACGATCCACTTCTTTGAGGGGAACCGTGATCGAGCGAACCCCCTTCACATTTGCCAACTGATCGGCGGACATCCCGACGTGAGCGAGCTCGGGTGAGGTATAAGTGCACCACGGAACCACCAGACTGTCGATGCGCTGGCGCCCGAAAAACAGGGCATTGCGAACGACCATACGTGCGTGCGCATCCGCAACGTGCGTGAACTGATAGCTCCCTGCCACGTCTCCCACAGCGTACACGGAGGGGTTACTCGTCCGAAGATGCTGATCGACGGTCACACCCTTTTTGTCGAAGATGATTTCGCCGCGCTCGAGATCGAGCCCCTGCGTATTCGGAGTTCTACCGCCGGCAACGAGAATGGAATCCCCGCGCACCTCTTCACCTCCGCGCAGACGAACGACGACATCAGTCCCGCTTTTCGAAACCGATTCCAGCTCTACACTGGTACGAACTGCCACTCCGTCGCCGGCGAGTGCTCGAGCGACAACGGCGGCAGCATCTGCGTCATCCTTGGCGAGAACCCGCTCCCCCCTCTCGAGGATAGTGACGCCGGCCCCCAATCGCCGGAACGCTTGAGCCAACTCGCACCCTATCGGCCCGCCTCCTACCACGAGCAGATGACGTGGTCGGGTTTGAAGATCGAAGATCGTCTCGTTGGTGAGGAATGGTGTCTCGCGGAGTCCCGCAATTGGCGGCACCGCCGGACTGCTGCCCGTAGCGATAACTGCGCGCCGGAATCTGAGCACCGCATCACCGACCGCGATCTGATCGCATGACTTGAACCGTGCATCCCCGAAAAACAGATCAATGCCCATCCCCCGGTAGCGCTCAGCTGAATCGACTGCCGAAATTTTCGCGCGTGTGCGCCGCATATGCTCCATCGCCTCGGCGAAATCCCCATCGCCATCAGCTTGTGGTGCACCGAACCGGCCCGACCTCGCGTCCGCCCAAGCGCGGCTCGCTCTCAGCAAACCTTTGGAGGGCACACAGCCGACGTTGAGACAATCGCCTCCCATCGCGTGCCGCTCGATCAACGCGACTCGAGCTCCAAGGGCGGCGGCGATAGCGGATGTCACCAGACCACCGGTGCCCGCGCCGATAACCACCAAGTCGTATTTGTCTTTCGGTTCCGGATTCGTCCAATTCTCCGGCGAGACGTTGGCGCGCCACTCACGGTCGGCGTCACCCGCAGTGGATTTCAACTCGCTCATCTCAGTTCACTCCCTGCAGTGGCTTGAGCTCACTTCGAGCCAGGCGCGCTATGAGAACCGCCGCGACTATCGTCGCGACAACGCCGACTACCATCAGGGTGTAGTAGCCAGCGCCGTGTTGAACCGATTTCGAGATACCGGTAAGATTTCCGGCTACCGTTCCGTAATAGACGTACATCGCGGTTCCCGGGAGAATTGCAGCAGTGCCAAGTATGTAATCCATCGTGGTGACGCTGGTGATCCCCAGCGCGTAGTTGAGGATGTTGTACGGGAGCACAGGTGAGAGTCGCAGCAGTGCAACGAGTTTCATTCCGCCGCTCTTCGCCGCGCGATCGATGGCTTTGAACCGGT
>JACDDT010000043.1 GCA_013816855.1 Gemmatimonadaceae bacterium | reverse complement strand
GCTGTCTCGAAATTGGTGAGACGTCAGGGCGATCTCGTGAACTCCCTCGTCGCCGCCGGAGAAAAGGCGCTCGCCGAAGAAAACGACGACGAAGCCGCGCTTCAGCTTTACAAGGCGCAGATGGGCGGACCGAAGAACAAGCGTCTGCTCAAGGTGATGCAGGAGACAGGTGCGAAGCAGCTCGTGCAGAAGATGGAGCTCAAGCACCTCTCCGACCGGAGGCTTCCGGCGAACAAGCAGGAGTATCGCGACATCGAAGACGATCTGCTTTTCGTTCTCGACGAGAAGGGACACACGGTCCACCTAACGGATGCGGGGGTGGATTACCTCTCGCCGGAAAATCACGAAGAGTTCGTGCTTCCTGACATCTCCCAGGAAGTTCACCGCATCGATCACGATCCCGACCTCACGCCGGAGCAGAAGCTCACGTCGCGGAACGAGATCAATCGCGAATACGCTGCGAAGAGCGAGAAGTTGAACATCGTGCACCAGCTTCTTCGGGCGCACGCGCTATACGAGATCGACGTCAACTACGTCATTCAGGAAGGGCAGGTCCTCATCGTCGATGAGTTCACCGGCCGCACCATGCCGGGACGCCGTTGGTCGGAAGGCCTTCACCAGGCCGTTGAGGCGAAGGAAGGCGTGCAGGTGAAGGGTGAGACGCAAACGCTCGCGACAATCACCATCCAGAACTATTTCCGCCTCTACGACAAGCTCGCCGGCATGACCGGGACCGCCGAGACGGAGGAGACGGAGTTCCACGAGATCTACAAGCTGACCGTGTCGGTGATCCCGACCAACCGCGACGTCATTCGCGACGACAGGCAGGATCTCGTTTACAAAACCCGCCGCGAGAAGTACAACGCGATTCTCGAGGAAACGCAGCGGCTTCACGCGCTTGGATATCCCGTACTGGTAGGAACCGTCAACGTCGACGTTTCGGAGACGCTCTCTCGCCTCTTCAAACGCGCGGGAATTCCTCACAACGTCTTGAACGCGAAATACCATCAGCGTGAAGCGGAGATCGTCGCGGGCGCCGGACAGAAGGGCGCCGTTACCATTGCCACGAACATGGCAGGCCGCGGAACCGACATTAAGCTCGGACCCGGCGTTCTCGAGTCGCAGCCGTCGCGACGGAAGGACGCGGAGAACGAGGAAGTGGATATCGTCGAGACCGGCGGTCTTCACATCATCGGTTCCGAGCGCCACGAGTCGCGCCGCATCGACCGTCAGCTTCGCGGCAGAGCGGGACGCCAGGGAGATCCGGGCGCTTCACAGTTCTTCCTCTCGCTCGAAGACGACCTTATGCGTCTCTTCGGGTCGGAGCGAATCGCGAAGCTAATGGACCGCCTCGGCGCGCAGGAAGGCGAGATGCTGACGCATCCGCTCATTACCCGCTCCATCGAGCAGGCGCAGAAGCGCGTCGAGTTACAGAACTTCCAGTCGAGAAAGCGTCTCCTCGAGTATGACGACGTCATGAATCAGCAGCGTGAGGTCATTTACTCGCTGCGCTCTTTCGCCCTCGAGGGCGGGGAAGAGTTGAAGTCGGAAGCGGAGAAGATGATCGCTTCCGGAGTCGAGAAGCGCGTCGAGAACGCCCTCGCGATCTTCGACACGCAGGAAGAGTGGGATTTTGGAATCGTCCGCCAGGATCTGCTGATGCACTACATGCTGAGCGTTCCCGGATTCGAGGACGGCGATCTGCCGACGTCGTTGGGCGACGCGAAGCAGCGCGCGAACGAAGCCGGTAGCAAGGCGTTCTCCGACAAAATGGCTTCGCTCGCCGAATACTCCGACCAGCTCCTGTCGCTCGTGATGCTTCACGTGCTCGACGAAAAGTGGAAGGACCATCTCTACGATCTCGACCAGCTGCGCAACGCCATCCAGTACCGCTCCTGGGGACAGAAGGACCCGCTCATCGAGTACAAGCACGAGGCGTACACGATGTTTGTAGACCTCATGAGCGACATCCACAACACGTTCACGGAAAGATTTCTGCGCGCCCAGCTTTCGTTCAACGAGCCCCAGCAGCAGATGATGCGTGGCGAGCCGCAACGCGCGACGAAGCGTTACAATGCGCTCGGTGTGCTCGAGGACTATGTGGATGAAGGCGAAGGAGCCGCGCCTGTGCTCGACGTCGGTCCGGAAGAAGCCCCGCAGCCGGGTGCGGCGGTGCGCGCGGAACCGACCGTTCAGATTGGCGGCCGAACAGTGAAGAACGTCGCCCCGGCCGGTGTCATAGGCGGAGGCGCCCGGTCAGCCGAAGGCAAGGATTGGAGCAATGTCGGCCGTAACGATCCGTGTCCATGCGGCTCGGGCAAGAAGTTCAAGAAGTGCCACGGCTTGGGCACCTGATTCTGTTTTAGCGCAACGATTCCGGGCGCGAGGCGATGATGCGCGCCACTCGCAACACCCCAATCACTCTTCGTGACCAACATCGCACAACGGAGAGTAAGAGATGCCAAGCACCATCCGCGAGCTGCCTGCCTGCGAGCGGCCTCGCGAGCGACTTAGAACACACGGCGCGCAGGCGCTGAGCTCGAGTGAGCTAATCGCCATCCTCCTCGGCTCGGGCTCCGAAGGCCGCTCCGCCCTCGGGATCGGGCAGGAAATTCTTTCGACTTGCCGCGGATCGCTGCGACTCCTTGCCGCGCAGCCCGTCGCCGCGCTCACCAGCGTCGGAGGAGTCGGAACGGCTCGAGCCGTGGGAATTCACGCCGCGCTCGAGCTGGGCAGAAGAATGGCGGCGGAATCAAGGGAAGAAGGCGCGCCGGTGAGGTGGCCGAGGGACGTTTATCAGATTTTCGCGCAGCGTCTCGAGGATCTGCCGGTCGAAGAGTTCCACGTCGCGGTTTTGGATTCGCAGCACCGTCTCGAGCGCGACATCACCGTTACCCGCGGGCTGCTGAATTCCTCGCTCGTTCATCCGCGCGAAGTGTTCAGGGAAGCGATTGCGGAGAGGGCGGCGGCGATAATCCTCGTCCACAACCATCCGAGCGGTGACCCGACCCCTTCTCCGGACGACAAATCGGTGACGGAACAGCTCGTACAGGCGGGACGGCTACTCGACATCCCCGTGCAGGACCATGTTATTATCGGAAGGGGGCGGTACATAAGCTTCGCGGAGGCGGGACTGTTGTGACGGCAGGCGCGGTTCGAGAGACACTTCCCGATTGGCTGGTTGCGCCAAATCTCCCTGATCGGCTCGATCAGGAGCTGCTTGCGCGCGCCTACCGTTTCAGCGAGAAGGCGCACGAAGGTCAGAAGCGCCTCTCCGGCGACGCGTATGTGAACCACTGCGTCGAGGTCGCGAAAATTCTGATCGATCTCCAGCTCGACTCCGTGACCGTCGCCAGCGGCCTCATCCACGACGTCATCGAGGACACCGACGTCACCCTCCAAGACGTCGAGCGCGAGTTCGGCAGGGAAGTGTGCGAGATCGTCGACGGTCTCACCAAGATCGGGCACCTGCCGCTCAATTCATCGCAGGAACGGCAGGTCGAGAATTACAGGAAACTTCTACTCTCGATCGCGAAGGACGCGCGTGTAATTCTCATCAAGCTCGCCGACCGGCTTCACAACATGCGCACGCTGGACTATCTGGCGACGGAAAAGCAAAAGCGCATCGCTCAGGAGACGCGCGACCTGTACGCGCCGCTTGCGCACAGATTCGGAATGGCGCGGGTCAGGTGGGAGTTGGAGGATCTCGCCTTCAAGCATCTCGAGACGGCGGAATACAAAGCGCTCGCGAAGAAAGTTGCGCAGCGCAGAGCGGAAAGAGAGGCAGCGATTGCGAGCTTGCGTGAGCCGCTCGAGCGTCATCTGAAATCCGCCGGGATCGCCAACGTCGACGTGACCGGGCGCCCGAAGCATCTGTGGTCGATCTACAAGAAGATGAAGAAGTGGGGGAAGCCCTACGAAGAGATCTATGATTTGCTAGCCGTCCGCGTCACTGTGAATTCCGTTCCCGACTGCTACCACGCGCTTGGCGTTATCCACGATCAATTCACGCCGTTTCAGGAGCGAATCAAGGACTACATCGCCCAGCCGAAGTCCAACGGGTACCAGTCGCTGCACACAACGGTGTTCGGACCGAGCAAGCAGATGTTCGAAATCCAAATTCGCACGCGCGAGATGCACCGCACCGCCGAGTACGGCATCGCGGCTCACTGGAGATTCAAGGAAGACTCGCGCAGCGCGGACGAGCTCGATCGTGCGCTCACCTGGTTCAGGCAAGTGCTCGAGCTGCAGCTCGACGCGAAAACGCCCGACGAATTCCTCGAGTTCCTAAAGCTTGATTTGTATCAGGACGAGATCTTCGTGTTCACTCCGACGGGTGACGTCATTCAGCTTCCAAAGGGCGCGACTCCAATTGACTTCGCCTTTGCAGTGCACACGGAAGTCGGTCTGCATACATCCGGGGCGCGGATCAACGGACGCATCACCACTCTCGCGAAGGAGCTCAAGAATTCCGAGACGGTAGAGATCATCACCTCTCCCTCCGCTAAGCCGACACGCGACTGGCTGAACCACGTTCGCACCGGGCGCGCGCGCCACAAGATCCGCCAGAGTCTCCGCGTTGAGGAGCAGCAAACTTCCGCGAAGCTGGGGACGGAGATTCTCGAGCGTGAGATTCGCAGACGACGGCTGACGAAGGCATCCGATGAAGGGTTGTTGCGTGTAGCGCGAACGCTGCATCTCAACGACATCAATCATCTCATCGCCTCGATCGGGCAGGGCGATCTGAACATCGTCCAGGTGCTCAAGCTTCTCTATCCCGAGGATGAAGTCTCGGTCTCCGTCGAGACGAAGACGGGGCCGCTCGATTGGATAGTGGACAAGGTGCGCGGAGAGCCGAAGGGCGTGCGCATCCAGGGCGTGGACGGTCTTATGATCCGCTACGCACAATGTTGCCAACCGGTGCCGGGGGACGAGGTCGTTGGGTATGTCACGCGCGGCCGAGGAGTGAGCATCCACCGCGCCGACTGCCCGAACCTCCTCATGCTGGTGCAGGAGCCCGAGCGCCGACTCGAGATTGATTGGAAGCAGCTGGAGGGCGAAAAGTTCATGGTGCGCCTCGCCCTCGAGGCGACCGATCGCAGAGGACTCTACGCCGATCTCGCGACCGCAGTCTCCGCAACTGGAACCGACATCCGAAGCTTCGAGCTGTATACGACCGATGGCCACGTCACTGGCGCTCTCGCGGTTGAGGTCGGGAACCTCGCCCATCTTCAGAAAATCCTGAAGGCGGCGCGGAGAGTGAAGGGCGTTACCGAAGTAGCGCGCAGGGAACGCCTAGCAAGCGATACCAATGGAGGATAAGGCAAGCTTCGACCTGCAGGCGCCGTTTCAACCGGCTGGCGATCAGCCGAAGGCCATTGCCGAGCTGACGCACGGCCTCGAGCGCGGCGACCGCTTTCAAACGCTCCTCGGCGTCACCGGCTCCGGTAAGACGATGACGGTCGCGAACGTCCTCAAGGACTTCGGCCGCCCGACGCTCGTGCTATCCCACAACAAAACGCTCGCCGCCCAGCTCTACGGCGAGTTGAAGAGTTTCTTCCCGCAGAATTCAGTCGAGTACTTCGTCTCGTACTACGACTACTACCAGCCGGAAGCATATGTGCCGGTGACGGACACGTATATCGAGAAGGATGCGTCGATCAACGAAGACATTGACCGACTCCGCTTGCGCGCTACGTCGAGCTTGATGGAGCGCGACGATGTCGTAATCGTCGCCACCGTCTCCGCTATTTACGGTCTCGGTGATCCGGTGAATTATCGCGAGCAAATGGTGAAGCTCGCAAAAGGGCAGAGAATTCCGCGCGACGACATCCTGCGGTCGCTCGTCAAGATCCAGTACTCGCGCAACGACGTAGCTCTGGAGCGGGGCACGTTCCGCGTCCGCGGCGACACGGTCGAGATTCTCCCCGCCTACGAGGAGCAGGCGGTGCGGGTAGAGATGTGGGGCGACGAAGTCGAGCGGATCACGAAGATCAATCCGCTCACCGGCGAGACTATCGCAAATCTCGAGAAGACCGCCGTCTATCCCGCCAAGCATTTCGTAACCTCGCGCCCGACCGTCGAGCGCGCTGTTGGGCTCATTCGAACTGAGCTCGCGCAGCGGCTCGACGAGCTCAAGTCGACCAACAAGCTTCTCGAGGCGCAGCGACTGGAGTCGCGCACCAACTTCGACATCGAGATGATGCTCGAGATTGGGACATGCGCCGGCATTGAGAACTACTCTCGCCACCTCTCGGGACGTGCCCCGGGCGAACGACCCGCCTGCCTCCTCGATTATTTCCCGGAGGATTACCTTCTCGTCGTGGACGAGTCGCACGTGACGCTGCCCCAGCTCGGCGCGATGTACAACGGCGACCGCGCGAGAAAGCTTACGCTCGTCGAATATGGATTTCGCTTGCCGAGCGCACTCGACAATAGACCGCTCATGTTCGACGAGCTTCTCTCGCTCACCCCGCGCGCTCTCTTCGTCTCGGCGACGCCCTCCGAGCTTGAGCTGAGACTCTCGGAAGGCGTCGTAGTGGAGCAGATCATTCGTCCGACGGGGCTGATCGATCCGGAGATAGAGGTGCGGCCCGTCCGAGGTCAGGTCGATGATCTTCTAAATGAAATTCGCATCCGCGAGCGACGCGGAGAGCGAGTGCTCGTCACCACGCTCACGAAGCGCATGGCCGAGGATCTGTCCGACTATCTCCAGCAGATGGGGGTCCGTGTCCGGTACATGCACGCGGACATTGACGCCATCGAGCGGATGGAGATCGTGCGCGGCCTCCGGCTCGGCGAATTCGACGTGCTTGTCGGTATCAATCTTCTGCGCGAGGGGCTCGACCTGCCCGAGGTTTCATTAGTGGCGATTCTTGACGCGGACCAGGAGGGGTTTCTCCGCAGCGACCGGTCGCTCATCCAAACGGTCGGACGAGCTGCGAGACACCTCGCCGGGCGCGCGATCTTTTATGCTGACCGCATCACCGGCTCCATGAAGCGCTGCATGGACGAGACCGCCCGCCGCCGGGAGATTCAGACCGCGTACAACGTCGAGCACGGCATTACCCCGAAGAGCATTCTCAAGAATGTCGATCAGGTCCGTTTCATTACTCGCGTCGCCGACGCGCGCTCAGAGCGGGAAGAAAGGGAAGGCGAGCAGGCGAAACGCGTGGCGGAGGCGAAGCCGGGTTATCGCGATCCTGCCGATGCGGCAAAGCTCATCGCCGAAATCGAAGCGGAAATGAAGGAAGCTGCGGCCGCGCTCGATTTCGAGGCGGCGGCGCGTCTCCGGGATCAACTCTTCGAGCTTAAGGTGAAGACTGGCGGGCCTGCGACGAGCGAAGGCGGGCGCAGCGCACCCCCGAAGAGAAATTCATTCGCGGGTAGAAGAAGGTAGTGCCCGTGGGCCGGCATCTCGTTCCGCCCCGCGCCAAACGGGGCCGGCTGCTTCTCTCCGAGGCGGAGCTTCGCGCATGGGGCGAGAAGCTCGGTGCCGCATCAGCGCCGCCTTTGATAATCGCCCTGAGCGGCGAGCTCGGCACGGGTAAAACCACGCTCGTGCAAGCAATCTGTCGCGGGTATGGAGTCGCCGAGGACGTGACTAGTCCGACATACGCATTGGTTCATCAGTATTCCGCGCCGAAATCGCCGGTGTACCACATCGATCTTTACCGTCTGGATTCGGCGGAGCAGCTGACGAACCTTGGTTGGGACGACATCATCGCCTCGGATGCGCTCATTCTGGTCGAGTGGCCAGATCGCGCGGGCGACCGGCTCCCGTCGAATCACGTGCCGATCGATCTCGAATACGCGCCCGGCGACGAGGCCCACCGAATTCTTCTCGCCGGATGAGCGATCTAGCGCTGGCACTCGACGGATCCACGTATTTCAGCAGTGTCGCACTGCTGCGTGACGGAATGCTCGTCGCAGAAGGCCAAGTACCTGAAGGAGTCCATGAAAAGCAGAGCGGCCGAGGCGAGGCGCTCGTCCCGCTCATAGAGGACATGGTGGCGGCGAATGGCATTCGATTGACTGAGTTGAGCTCGATTATCTGCGGCGCAGGACCCGGCAGCTTTACGAGCCTCCGCGTCGCCGCGTCTGTCGCGAAGGGGATAGGCTTCGCGTCAGGAGCGAAAATGTACGCCGTTTCATCGCTCCTTCTAACCTTCGGTGGCAGCCGAGTGCCGCTCGAGGACGGTAACTACATCTCCGTCCTTCCCGCGATGCGGGGCGAGCTCTTCGCGCTGCCAGTCGAGCTCAAATTTGGAATTCCGACTCCCACTGCGACCGCTCATTCGATTCTTTCTGAAATGGAGCTGCGCGATCGCGCGCGTGAGACTCAGTCGGCCATCATTGGGCCGGGGCAGGAGATTGAGGCCAATCCACACGCGAAAGGGTGCGGTGTCCAGTTGAGCGATGCGGCGTCCGGACCGTCGAGAAAAAATCAAAACGCAGGCCTCTACACTTCTATCCTCGCCTCCGGTGCAATCGACCTCGACTCGTGGGAGCCGGATTACGGTCGGCTCGCCGAGGCGCAGGTGAAATGGGAAGCGACTCACGGCCGGCCGCTGCGCGCGTGAGCGCGATGCTGGTTCCCGCGACGAAGAGTCACCTTACCTCGATCGTTCGCATAGAGCGGGAATCGTTCACCGACCCGTGGTCCAAAGAAGCGTTCGTCGGGATGATCGACAGCCCCCTCGCACTTTTTACCGTCGCGCTCGGTGATCACGGGGGCGTGATCGGCTACACAGCCGCGACTAGCGCGTGGGAGGATGGCGAGATTCTCAGCGTCGCAGTTGAAAACGTGGCGAGAGGAAAGGGCATCGGCGGCCAACTCCTCGATGCGGCTATTTTCGCGCTCAAGGAGCAGCTCGTTGCTCGTGTATTTCTCGAGGTCAGGGAGTCAAATGCCGCTGCGATAGCGCTTTATAAGTCGCGAGGATTCACACAGATGAGTGTGCGCAGGAGCTACTACCGCAGGCCGGTCGAGAACGCCCTCGTGATGCGCCTCGACCTCACCCCGAAATAGTACGCGAGAATTTTGATTCGCCGTGAGAGGGATCGTTTGCGGCTGTCTGTCGCCCTGTCTATACTTTGATGATCGAGATTAACTCCGTGAGGAAAATGTGAGCAGAAGTGTGAACAAGGTTCAGCTGATCGGAAATCTGGGGAATGACCCGGAAGTGCGTACCGTCGCCGGCGGGAGCAAAGTGGCTACGTTTTCTCTCGCGACGAGCCGGACGTGGAACAACCAGAGCGGCGAAAAGCAGGAGAAGACGGAGTGGCATCGCTGCGTCGCCTGGAACGGGAGCTCGAAGGGCTCCGGCCTCGCTGACATCGTAGAGAAGTACTGCAAGAAGGGAGACCGGCTTTTCGTCGAGGGCTCCATCGAGTACCGCCAATGGCAGGACAAGGAAAACCAGACGCGCTACAGCACCGAGATCAAAGTCCGCGAGCTGATGATGCTCGGCGGTGGCGCTGGGGGCGGCGGTCGAGGTGACTACGACGGTGAGAGCTCCGGGAGGAGCAGGGCGCCCGCCGGCGCCGCAGCAACGAAATCCGGCGCGGCGGGCACGGGTGGTCCGGAGTTCGAGGATTTTCCCGGCGCACTCGAGGATGCCGACGACGATCTTCCCTTCTAGCTTCGACGGCTACATCGAAGGCAAAGGCAGGTGGGCATACGCTCACCTGCCTTTTTATCATTCTTGCCGATGAACACCGACACCCTGAAGCGAACCCGCATCAAGATTTGCTGCATGTCGAGTGTGGACGAAATTCGCATCGCCGTCCGCGCGGGCGCGGACGCGCTCGGCTTCGTGGGGGAGATGCCGAGTGGTGCGGGGATAATCGGCGAGGAAGTCGCATCGCAGCTCATCCCGATAGTGCCGCCGCCGGTGGCCACCTTTCTCCTCACGTGCGAGACCGATGCGACACGCATCGTTTCGCAGCAGCGCCGGTGCGGCGCGAACACTCTGCAGCTGGTCGACCGCGTGAGCGAAGAAGTTCGCTCGCTTGTTTGCCGGCAGCTTCCCGGCATCAAGATCGTGCAGGTAGTGCATGTGACAGGGCGGGAGAGTGTCGATGAAGCGCTTTCCGCCCAGGAAACGGCGGACGCGATCCTTCTCGATTCCGGAAATCAGTCCGGGGCGATCAAAGAGCTCGGTGGGACGGGCAGAGTGCACGACTGGGCGATCAGCGCAGAGATCCGGGAAAAGTTGCGAGTCCCCATTTTTCTCGCAGGCGGACTCAATCCGGGAAACGTGCGCGAAGCCATTGACGCAGTGCGTCCGTACGGCGTCGATGTGTGCAGCGGCCTCCGAACGGAGGGTAAACTCGACCCGGCAAAAGTTGACGCATTCATAAGCGCCGTAAACCAGTGACCTTCCTCCTCAGCCGACCGTCATCAATTGGTTGAGAGGAACCCTCACGAGCTTACGTATGCCAATCAAACCAGTTGACGCCGTAGTAAGGGATAGGCGCCGCATCGTCTGGACAGTCGCCGCTTTGATCTCGTTCGTTGCGCTCGCGCGCTGCGCCTCGGCGCAAGCGCCGATACTCAACGATTCGACACGTGAAGTGACGCATACGGTAAAGACTGGCGACACCCTTTGGGATCTCGCGCAGACATATCTCAAGAATCCGTTCCGCTGGCCCGACATCTTCCGTCGCAATACGGACATCGTAAAGAATCCCCATTGGATCTATCCCGGCGAAGTCATTCGCATTCCAGTTTCCGAAGTGCGTCCTGAAGTTGCGACGCAGCTTCGTGGCGGCAACGTGGTGGCGCGAGTGAGCACGTCCTCGCGCCCGCTCACTGTCTTTTCGAGCGGCATACGATCCGCGAATAATCGCGTTTTCAATGAGAGTGTTACGCCCGACAAATACCGGGCGCCTGGTGTGCGCGCAGGAGAGATCGAATCCGCGCCGTACCTCGATCGTCTCGGCGGCCCGCGTGACGCCGGTGAGATCCGGGCTGGCGTCGATCGTCCCGCGATAAGTACGTCGGCGGCGGATGCGAGGGCTCAGTTGAAAGATCAGGTCTATATCTCGCTTCCCAAAGGCATCACTCCGCGGTTGGGCGACAGCTATCTCGCGTACACACTCGGCGACGAGATCGAGGATGTCGGCCAAGTCGTCGTCCCAACGGGTATTCTCCGCATCGAGAGCATTGGTGCGGGTGGACTCGCCGTCGCGCGCGTCGTTCGGCAATTCGGCGAAGTGCGACTGGGCCAGCGCCTTGTCTCAGCAGAACCGGCCGTCGCTGTAACGAGAGCACCGCACAGGGTGGATGTCGGGTTAAACGGAAAGGTTTTACTTGTACACCAGGACCCAGTTCTGGCGTCCGTTCAGCATTACGTTCTGTTGTCGCCGACGTCGAAGAACGGTGTCGCAGTAGGGGACGAGTTCAGCCTGATCAGCGAAACAATGGGCAGAGAAGATCCGACGCCCGCGCCCGCCATTTCCGCGGCGATCGTACAGGTCGTGAAGGTGACACCCTACGCCTCCACCGCGATCATTCTGGGCCATACCCAGCCGGTCATAAAAGCAGGCATGCCGGTGAGGATGACCGCGAAGATGCCCTAGTCGTTTTCGCCGGTGGAATGAGCCCCTGCGCCGCCTAATTAGAGGCGCGGCAGGTTAAATTAGGCGAGCGAAATGATCGCCATCGCCCACTTCATAGCCGTCACCTTTTACCTCGGGGCAGCCGCCGTTGCGGCGCTCCCCTTCGCGCGGCGTGTGCGCGCTCCAGTCGCCTGGGTGGTCGCGAGCCTCCTCGTCGGACTGGTTGCTCACGGGACTGCGCTCGCAGTTCTGACGAGCCGGGAAGGCGCGGCTTCGCTGACCGGATTGGGCCCGGCGCTTTCCTTCGCGGGACTGGTTCTCGCCATCTCTCTCGTGATTGTCGAGACGCTCGCGCACGAGGTGAGCCTGGCTCTCGT
Source organism: Gemmatimonadaceae bacterium (assembly GCA_013816855.1). GTDB lineage: Bacteria > Gemmatimonadota > Gemmatimonadetes > Gemmatimonadales > Gemmatimonadaceae > UBA4720. The sequence continues at coordinate 7,451 of JACDDT010000043.1, read as the reverse complement.
CGCCGCGCCGTTGGCGGCGCTCGCGACGATGGCGGGAAATCTTACCGGCCTTCGCCCCTTCCTCGAGCCGCAGGGAATGCGCGCGGTTTGGCTGGCGATGCACATCGTATTGAGCTTCATCGGCATTGCCGCGTACGCGACTGCCGCAGCCGCGGGCCTGATGTACCTCGTAGCGCGGCGAGAGCTCAAGTCCGCGAAGTTCGGTGCGGTCTTCCGCTTTTTCCCGCCGCTCGACACGCTCGACAAGGTGAATCACGTTTCTTCAATCGCCGGGTTCCTTGGTTTGACGCTCGGCCTCGCGCTAGCAGGCGTCTACTCCGTGGCCTACAACAAGATGGTTCTACCGCAAATCATCTGGGGGATGGGCGCGTGGGTCGGAATCAGCGCCCTCGCGCTTGGCAGACTGCTTCGCGGATGGCAGGCGAAACGCGCGGCCTGGATGTCCACCCTGACGTTCGCGAGCGTGCTCGCGCTGTACATCGTGTTTCGTGTTGTCTCACTCAACCGCGGGCAGTTCTTATGAGCGCCATCCCTATCGCACTCGAAGGCAGCCGCATCAGCGCGCTCGTCGTCGGCGGCGGAATTGTAGGAACTCGGAAAGCGGCAGCGCTCGCGGCGTCGGGTGCACGCGTGCGTGTCATTGCGCCGGCGATGAGTCCGGAGCTCGAATCGCTCGCGGCCACCGGCGACCGCGTCACCCTCGTTCGTGAGAAGTACGAACCGTCGATGCTCGGTGACGAACAAATCGTCCTCGTGGCCACCAATTCGACGAAGGTAAACGCCAAGGTGGCCAGTGATGCCGCGGCGCGTGGTGCACTCGTGAACCGTGCTGACTTACCCGATGAAAGCCACTTTCACACGATGGCCGTGCATCGCTGCGGCGACATTGTGGTCGGTGTCATTGCCGGTGGTGTTCCGGCGGCGGCCGCGCGAATCCGTGACGCCATCGCGAAGAAGCTCGACGGGCGCTACGCCAACGCCATCTCCGCGCTGCGGCGGTTCCGCTTTAAGGCTCAGGCGACGAAACCGGAAGACTGGGCAAAGCTCCAAGAGCAGCTCATCGGCGACGATTTTTGCGCGCACGTAGAAAGCGGAAAGTTTTCGGAGGACGCGAACGGATGGGCTTGATGCTCGCCGGCTTGAGTCATCGCACCGCGCCCGTGGAGATTCGCGAGAAGCTCGTCTACCGTCCCGCGGATGCGGAGGAGACGCTCGCCGATCTGCACGCACGCGGTCTCATTCGGGAAGGCGTCGTCCTCTCGACGTGTAACCGGACGGAGATCTACGCAGTGGAAGGCGAAGAGCCCGCGCTCCCTGCAATCTGGGAAACGCTTTCGCAGCGACTGGGATTGGAGGCTTCGGAGCACGGTTACGTGAGGCGCGACCGCGAAGCGGTCGCGCACCTCTATCGCGTCGCCGCCGGTCTCGATTCGATGATTATCGGTGAAGCGCAGATTCACGGGCAAGTAAAAGAAGCGTGGGAGCAGTCGCGCGCCCATTCAGGCGCAGTGTTGAATCGTCTCTTTCAAACGTCGCTCCTTGCCGCATCGCGCGCGCGCAATGAAACCGGAATCGGTCGTGGCGCAGCGTCTGTGAGCTCCGCCGCGGTACAGCTTGCGAAAAAAATCTTCGGCTCGCTCGCCGGCCACCGCGCGATGATTCTCGGAGCCGGGGACGTCGCCGAGCTCGCACTTCAGTGCCTCGTCGGGGAAGGGGTGCGTGTCGCCATCGTCGCGAATCGCACGTTCGAGAGAGCGCAGGAGCTCGCCACCCGGCACGGCGCCGTGGCAATGCACTACGACGAGTGCTGGGCCGCTCTCGAAGACGTCGATCTTCTCATTTGCTCGACGGCCTCTCCAACACCGGTGGTGAGCGCAGCAAGACTCAGCGCCGCAGCGGCAGGCCGAAGCGGTCGTCCCCTTTGCATTCTCGACATCGCCTTGCCGCGGGACGTCGAGCCGCGCGCCGCACAGCTCGACAACGTTTTTCTTTACGACCTCGATGACCTTCGCGCCGCGGCTGCGGCCAATGTGGAGAAGCGTGAAGAAAATCTTCCCGCCGCCGAGGCGATCATCGCAGAGGAAGCGCAGAAGTATTGGGATTGGCTCGCGGGCCTTGCCGCGGTGCCGGTGGTTCGGAAATTCAGGGAAGAAATGGACCGCATGAGGGAGACGGAGCTTGCCGCCGCTCTGCGCAAGATCGGACCGCTCAGTCCCGATCAGATACAGGGAGTGGAGCAGCTCTCACGCACCCTGATGAACAAGTTTCTTCATGAGCCAAGCGTTCGACTTCGCGCCGCAGCCGCGAACGGCCGCGGTCTCGGTGTCGTCGATGCGGCGAGGTATCTGTTCGCGCTTGAAAATACTCCACTCGATAAGACGCGACCAGAGAGCGACCCGGAGAGCTGAGCGCAAGCGAGCGGGGAACGATTCCCGCGCGCGCACTGTCCAATGAACACGAACGAATCAACCCACTCATTAAATGCTCCTTCTTCTACAAGCGATTCCCACGACCCCCATCGAGCTGCTCACCGAGTCCTCGCTCTCCACGAAGATCGTGCTCGGGTTGCTCGTGGTGCTCTCGCTTGTTAGTTGGGCGATCATCGTCGGAAAGTCGTGGCAGTTCAGGCGCGTAACCTCCGCGAGCAGAACCTTCGCGAATGAATTTGCGCGAGTGAAGACAATGGAGCAGGCGGAGGCTGCGGTGCGCCACGCGGGCGGACCGCACGCCGCACTCATGGATCGCGCGACAAGATTTATTCGTGAGACGACGCCCGCGCTCGCGGGGACGGTGGAGCGCTCCGCGAGGTTCAGTGCGTCCCAGGTGGAATCGCTGCGACTCGTGCTCGACTCCGAGACGACAACCGAGCGTGACCGGCTCAGCCGCGCGGTGCCCTGGCTGGCGACGATCGGCTCCGTCAGTCCCCTCATAGGACTCCTCGGCACAGTGCTGGGCGTGATTGAGGCGTTTGTCGGAATCGCCTCCAAGGGCTCCGGCAATCTGGGCGCGGTTGCGCCGGGCGTAGCTGAGGCGCTCATCGCGACCGCTGCAGCTCTCACGGTCGCCATTCCGGCGGTGTTCGGCTACAACCTCTTCGCCAATCGCCTCAACAAGATCGAGGGAGAGCTGGAGAGCTTCGGATCGGAGATCATCGCGCTGATGGTGCGTGAGGATCGCATCTGATGGCTCGCCGTAGGGGCGGGGCGCGGCTTCCTCTCATGGGCGACATCAATGTCGTCAGTCTCATCGACGTGATGATGCTGCTGATGGTGATCTTCATGATTACCGCGCCGATGATGCAGGGCGGGGTAGACGTGCATCTCCCGAAGGCCGACGCGCGGCCCCTCGAATCCCACAGCGGAATGACCGTCACGGTAGATCGCTCGGGGGCGATATTCATCGATGACGCGCGTATGAGCTTCGCGGAATTTCAGGCTAGCTTCAAGGCTCTTTCCGAGAAAAAAGGGAAAGCCGGGGTGTATCTCCGCGCCGACGATGGCGTTGACTATGGCACCGTCGTGCGCGTGCTAGCCGTCATTCGTGGAGCGGGAGTCGGTGATGTCGGGCTCGTGGCGGAGCCGCCGCTCCAGAGGTGAGCGGTGAAGCGAAGCGCGGCGTCCCCGGCCTCGGCGCGTATGTAGTCTCCGCTGCCATTCATGCCGCACTCGCGATTGTTGTGTTCTTCGCGTTTCGCTCGGCACCACCGGTCAAACTTCCACCGATGTACCACGTGGAGCTCGTGGCGGCTCCTCCCGGTACGCGCGCCATCGGCGAGGTCAAGGAGACGCCTCCCTCTTCCGCTGTGCCCATAACCGCGCCGAGGCCATCTGACGCGACGGTGAAGACAATGCCGACGCCGGATAAGGCTGCCGACAATCCTGTTCGCAGGGCGACGCCCGACGTGGCGGTTCCGAAGACGACGGGGAAGAGCAATGCTGCGAAAGCCGGCGGCGGTCCGACGGGCGGGAAGGGGACGGATGTCGCAAACGTGCGAAGTGAGGGAATCGAATTCCCCTTTCCAGGGTATCTAAACAACATCGTCCGGCAGATCGCGCTGAACTTCAAGCCACAGAACCCGAAGGCGAAATTACGCGCGGAAGTCACCTTTCTCATTCATCGCGACGGCTCAGTGTCCGATTTCAAGTTTGTGAAGCGGTCCGGAAACTACCCGTTCGATCTCGAGGCGCAGAGCGCGGTCGAGGCAGCGGCGCGCGCGCGCTCATTCGGGCCGCTGCCCGGCGGATTTAGCGACGACGTGCTCCCCGTGTTCTTCAGCTTCGATCCTGATTTCATCCGATGAGAGCTGGTACTTTTCTTACCTTTCTCGCGCTCGGCGTTTGCGCGGCACAATTCGCGGGCGCACAGGATCGGAACAATCCGCCGCAGGGCGTCCGCATCGGGTTGAACTATGCGGCAGGTGCGAAGCCTGGAATGATCATTCTTCCCGTCGAGCGGACGAACGGCGATTCGATCGGAACGATCCTCAGCCGCGACCTCGACTACAGCGACAGGATGAACGTCATCGCGCTCGACAGTGCCACCGTGAAAGCGCTTACTCCCGGAGCGGACCGGAAGATCAACTACGCGCTTATGGCGAAGTTTGGCGCGTCGGTGCTCGTTATGGGGGTGCCGAGTGGCGCGGGCGTGCAGATCACCGCATACGACGTGAGCGCGAAGAAGAAGATCGGCTCCGCGGACTTCGTTCTTCCCAGGGGCGCGCGAGATAGCAATTGGAGATTCGCGGTCCACGGCATCTCAGACGAGATCGAGCGCTGGATTCTCGGTGTACGGGGCATGGCGCAGAGCCGCATCGCCTTCATCCAGAGCGGCGCGATCAAGGTGGTCGATAGCGACGGCGCGACGACGCGCAGCATTCGCACCGGCAACGGCAGTCTCTCGCCTTCGTGGTCGTTCGACGGAACACGTCTCGTTTACTGCGTGCTCGGAGATAATGGCACTCAGATCTTCGAGGCGGATTTGAGGACTGGTGAGATCAGTCGCATTTCGGCAGTCAAGTCCGGGCTTAACATCACCCCCGTTTTCACAGCCGATGGAAATGCGATCGTGTATTCGCGCGGAGCGAACGAAGGCTCCGATCTCGTGATGGTGGACAGGTCTGGATACGCCCAGCGTCTCACTGTGGGAAATGGCGCCGACAACAACTCGCCGAGCTTCAGCCCCGATGGCAGCCAGATCGCATTTATCTCGGGAAGATCGGGCATACCGAACGTGTATATTATGGATGCGGACGGCACCAACATGACGCTCCTCACGGGTGTCGACATGTCGGTGCCGAATTACCGGTCGAGTCCCGACTGGTCGCCCGACGGGAGGTCGATCGCCTACCAGCAACGGGCATCCGGCGGATTCCAGATCTGGATGAGCGATGTCCGCAGTCGTGTACCAAAACAGCTTACAAGGGATGGAGAAAACGAAGATCCGTCGTGGGCTCCTGACGCGAGACATCTCGTTATCGCATCCACGCGTGGAGGAGACAAGCAGCTATGGGTACTCGACACGGAAACCGGACGGCTTCGCCAGTTGACGCACAGCTCCGGCGCTCGGCTGGCATCTTGGTCGCCGCTGCTCGGCCGACACGGTCCTCTTCTCGCATCACCGGCGAAATGACGAAACGCATCGCAGCGCTCTTTATCATTGCGATTACGTCGCAGGCGTGCTTCGCATCGAAGAGCGACTTCGATGCGCTACGCACCGACGTTGCGGCGTCGCAGCGCCGTGCGATAACTAGCGACTCGATTCAGCGACTGCAAATCGCACAACTCGCGTCCGTCAGCCGCTCGATCGCGGATCTTGGCGATTCGCTGCGCGCGATGAATTCGAGATTGGAATCGTCGCGCACGATGACGCACTCCGAAATTGCGGGCATCAAGCAGGATATCGCGCGCCTTCAGGACGCTAGTGGGCAAAGTGAGGAGCGCCTCAAGGAGATTCGAGCAACTCTCGAGGACAAGGCTCCGGTTGTGGCAGCCGATTCGGTGAGCACCGCTCCGGGCCCGGCGCGTCTGCTTCAGCTCGGCAAGGACCAAATGACAAGGCGCAGCTATTCGACTGGACGCGCCGCGCTGAATGATCTGATGACGCGGTATCCCACTTCCGATCTGGTGCCTGATGCAATTTTCGAGATCGCGCAGAGCTACCGCGCGGAGAACAATCTCAATTCGGCCGATTCGGCGTACACCGATCTCGCGCTCAGGTTTCCGAATTCTCCTCGGGTGCCATCTGCCCTGTATAAGCGCGCGCTTATACTGCAGTCGCTACAGCGGCAAGCTCAGGCGCGGCAGCTTTTTCAAGAAGTGGTTAGACGCTTCCCGCGCTCACCTGAGGCGTCGCTCGCGCAGGAACGGCTCGGCGGCGCCCGTTAGAGTCGCGGAAGCGTGACAGAGAAGCCAAACGTCGAAATGCCGTTTCTCGACCATCTCGAGGAACTGAGACAGCGCCTCTTCTGGATCGCGGGTGCGGTCGTAATCGGCGTCGTCGTCGCGTTCGTGCTTCTCTCGAAGCTCGACATCATCAGGGTTCTGGAGCGCCCCATTCTGCCGTACCTGCACGGGAGAAATCTCATCTACACCCACCCGGGCACTTCATTTTCGATTCTGTTGAACGCAAGCCTTATTCTCGGAATCATTCTCGCCTCGCCCATCGTGATCGGGCAGTTATGGAAGTTCATGTCGCCGGCGCTTTACCCGCACGAAAAGCGGGCGGTAATCCCGGTGCTTTTCGGAATGGTGGCGCTCTTCCTCGCGGGAATCGCGCTCTCTTATTTCGTGGTGCTGCCGCTCACGCTTGGCTTCCTCATGAGCATCGAGTCAACGGCGCTTACGCCGATGATATCGGCGACGGAGTATTTCGATTTCGCGATCGCAATGTGTCTCGCAGCGGGGCTCATATTCGAGGTGCCGATTGCGGTGCTCTTCCTTACCGCACTTGGCATCGTCACCCCCGCGTTTCTGCGCAAGTATCGCCGGCACGCGGTCGTCATCTGCCTCGTGGCGGCTGCATTCATTACGCCCGGGGCCGATCCCTATTCGTTGATGGCTCTCGCGGTGCCGCTCTATTTCCTTTTTGAGCTGAGCGTCGTCATTTCGCAAGTTGCGTTTAGAAAGCGTCTCAAGAGAAAGGCGGATGAAGCGCTGGAGTTGACCGGGGCCGGGGCGGTTTCGTAGTGCTGAAGCGCGTGCTGGTCGCATCGGCGCTATTCGCGTGCACCGCGGGGAGCGCATCCGCGCAAGCGGTCCCCATGCCGGTGCGCCAGCCCGCGATTGATTCGGTCCGCACTGACTCCGTTCGCACCGCTAGTGCTCACCGAGATTCTGTGCGCCGAGACTCTACGAAGGTTAAGGAGCTCATCAAGTGGGCGGATGAAGATTCGGTGATGAAAGCACTCCTACAGCGCCAGAATTACGAGGGGACCAAGTATCAGGGAGATAAAG
>JACDDT010000042.1 GCA_013816855.1 Gemmatimonadaceae bacterium | reverse complement strand
CGGAGAGGGAAGCCCAGCTCGTCATCCGTGAAGCGGAGCAGGAAGCGGAGAAGATGCGGGAGCAGGCGCGCGCCGAAATTCGCCGAATGGAAGAGGAGCTCGATTCCCTCGACAGATCGCGCCGGACTTATCTCGCACAGATGAGAACGCTCATCGCGAGACAGATGTCCGAAGTCGAAGCATCGGATTCGTCGACGGCGGGCGGAACCGGACGCAGCCAGAAATCCGCGAAAGCGGCGGAGCCGGCAGAGGGATGAGCTCAACCAACCCCGCCGCGAAACAGGGCGGGGCAGACGTCGAAGGCGCGAGGACAGAAGCCCGGTTCAGACTTCTCCCCACTGACCGGTCGCCCGACGAGATCGAGAGAGAGATGCTTGAGCTCTGGAGGAAAGAAAATCTCTTCCAGCAGACACTCGAGCGCCCGTCACCCAAAGGCGATTTCGTTTTCTTCGAGGGGCCGCCGACGGCGAACGGGAAGCCGGGCATCCATCACGTTTTCTCGCGCACGGTAAAGGATCTCTTCTGCCGTCATCGCGCGATGCAGGGCTATCACGTCGCGCGCAAAGCGGGATGGGACACGCAGGGTCTCGCCGTCGAGATCGAAGTCGAGAAGCAGCTCGGGAAGGAGCTCGGTCTCAGCTCGAAGCAGATGATCGAGAACATCGGCGTTGAGAAGTTCAACGAAATGTGCCGGGAATCCGTGTGGAAGTACCGCACCGACTGGGAGCAGCTCAGCGAGCGCATCGGTTATTGGCTCGACTACAGCGATCCCTACGTTACCTACAGCAACGATTACATCGAAAGCGTGTGGTGGGCGCTGGCCACGCTTTTCGAAAAGGGATTGCTCTACCGCGGCCACAAAGTTCTTCCGTACTGCCCGCGCTGCGAGACGACCCTATCCAGTCACGAAGTCGCACAGGGATATCGCGACGTAAAGGATCCGAGCGCGTACGTGGCGCTCGACCTCATCGACGAGAATGGAAAGGGATTTTCGCCGCGGAGAAGAATTCTCGTTTGGACGACGACTCCGTGGACTCTCGTCTCGAACGTCGCGCTCGCGGTGAATGCGGGTCTTGAATACGTCGAGCTGAAGCGCAAAGAAGGGAAGACAGACGAATCGATCATCCTTGCCGAAGCGCGCGTCGCCGGCGTGCTCGGCGAAGATCACGCCGATCGGTGGGAGAAGATAGGGTCGATGAAGGGGAGCGATCTCACCCGCTTCACCTACAAGCGTCCGCTCGACTGGGTCCCGTATCCGCCCGAGGGGAAGCACGAGATAATCGTCGCCGAAGATTTCGTGTCTGCGGAGGATGGAAGCGGGGTGGTGCATTTGGCCCCCGCGTTCGGCGCCGACGACTATGCCGCCGGGAAAAAGAACGATCTCGCTTTTCTCCAGCCGGTCGATCTCAAGGGACAGTTCATCGCCGGGATGCCGCTCGTCGAGGCCAAATTTTTCAAAGAAGCGGATGCCATCATACTCGAAGAGCTGAAGCGCACGGGCGTGCTCTGGAAGACGACGCTCTTCGAGCATTCGTATCCGCACTGCTGGCGCTGTCACACGCCGCTCCTCTACTACGCGCGCACTTCGTGGTTCGTGCGCACCACGCAGTACAAGGACGACATGCTCGCGCGGAACTCGAAGATGGACTGGCATCCGGTGGAGATGCGCGAGGGCCGGTTCGGCGAGTGGCTCACGAACAACATCGACTGGGCGGTTTCCCGCGATCGCTATTGGGGCACGCCGCTGCCTGTCTGGATCTGCGATACAGATTCTTTGCACGTTGAGGCGGTCGGCGGCTACGACGATCTCAAAAAGAGAATGGGCGAGGCTAGAGTTGCCGAGCTGAAATCGTCCGGCGCGCCGGTTCCCGGCGACGAGAAGTTCGACCCGCACAAGCCGTTCATCGACCGCATCAGCTTCAAATGCTCGAAGTGCGCGGGAACAATGACGCGCACAACCGAGGTCATCGACGCCTGGTTCGACTCGGGCTCGATGCCATTCGCGCAGTGGCATTTTCCATTCGAGAACCGCGAGAAGATGGAGCGGTATTATCCCGCGGATTTCATCGCCGAGGGCGTGGATCAGACGCGCGGATGGTTTTACTCGTTGATTGCGATTGCGACAGGACTCGGCGATGCGCTGCCAAACAATAAAGTGGGCGCGGCCGGCGAAGCGCACTTATCGAGCGGCCCGGGGCGCCCCGATACGGCGCCATACCGCTCAGTCGTGGTAAACGATCTCGTGCTCGACGCGGAAGGGCAGAAGATGTCGAAGCACGTTGGAAACATCGTCGAGCCGGGGAAGGTTCTCCCCCGGCACGGCGCGGACGCAGTGCGCCTTTCCCTAATTTCGTCCAGCCAGCTCTGGATGCCGCGTCGCTTCGACGAGAATGGGATTCGCGATACTGCAGGCCGGTTTCTCCTCACATTGAAAAACGTCTACACCGGAATTTTCGCGGAGTATGCGAATTTCGGGTGGTCACCGGGCGCGAACGATCCCGCGGTTTCCGACCGCCCGCTGCTCGACCGGTGGATTTTGGCCCGTCTGGCAACCATTGAAGCGGAAGGGGACGCGCTCCTCAACGACTACGACGCCACCATGGCGGTGAAGCTGGTGATGACGTTCTTCGATGAGGACGTTTCCAAGTGGTACGTGAGACTGAGCCGTCACCGGTTCTACGAGGTGGACGGCGATGACAATCGTGCGGCGTTTGCGACGCTGCACGAGGTGCTGACCGTCACCTGCCGTCTGCTCGCGCCATTCGCCCCGTTCCTTACGGATTGGATTCATCGCGAGCTGACCGGTGAGTCAGTGCACCTCGCGGAATACAGGCGCTCCACCGCGGGTGAAAGGGATGAGGCACTCGAACGCGCGATGCAGGACATTCGTACCTTGGCAACCCTCGGGCGCGCCGCGCGCGAAGAGGCCGGTGTGAAGGTGCGCCAGCCGCTCTCACGCGTCATCTGCGTCGCGCCTACCCAATCTGGAGCGGCCGCGAGTCAACTCAGCGCTGTCCTCGAGCAGCTAAAGCCTCTTTTGGCTGCAGAGCTCAACGTGAAGCGTGTCGATTTCGCCTCGAGCGCGGATGATCTCGTTACCCTCGAAGCGAAGGCGAACTTTCGCGCCTTGGGTAAGAGATTTGGAAAGAGCACTCCACTCGCCGCAAGGTCCGTGGAGGCGTTAAAAAGTGAGACTCTGAGGGGCTTCGAAACGGGCTCCCCCGTTTACCTTTCAGTGGATGGAGAAAACCACCAGCTGCTGCCTGAAGAGGTGACGTTGGTGCGAAAGGCTTCAGGTGATTTCGTGGTGCAGGAAGGCGCTGGATATTTCGCCGCCATAGATCCTGCGCTCACAGAAGAGCTTAAGTGTGAGGGACTCGCCCGCGAGATGGTGAGTCGGGTGCAGAAGATGCGTAAGGATTCGGGCTTCGCGGTGAGCGACCGAATCAAGCTCGGGCTGTACGGCGATAGTGAAGTGCAGGACGCGGTGAATCAGCACGGAAAATGGATTGCCGATGAAGTGCTCGCCCTTCAACTAGCGACGGGCGGAATAGACGACGAAAAAAACGCGACTCAATCGCTCGACCTGGAAGGCCGGCCGGTGAGAGTCGCCATCGAGAGGGTAAGCTGAAAATGGCAACTGCTACGACGACTACAAAAAAGCCGAAGTCCCTGAGCAAGAAGATGCTCGACCACTTTGAGAAGCGGCTCATGGACGAGCGCAAGCGCGCCGTCAAAGAGCTCGGTCACTACGACGACACGTTCGGATCCACGCCGCAGGGTGCGGATGGCGATCTGAGTGCGTACTCCTTCCACATGGCCGACCAGGGCACGGACGCGATGGAGCGCGAGAAGGCATTTCTTTTTGCGAGTCAGGAAGGTCGCTTCCTCTGGCACATCGATGAGGCTCTGCGCCGCCTGTATCGTTCGCCCGCGCGTTTCGGCAAGTGCCACAGCTGCGAGAAGGAGATCGCGTTCGAGCGTCTCGACGCACTTCCGCACGCACGCTATTGCATCGACTGCAAGCAGCGCGAGGAAGATGGAAAAAAAGCATAACTCCGGACTGTTCTGGAGCGTGGTGGGGACGGTCGTCATCGTCGATCTCTTCACCAAAATTGCCGCCGCCAACTCGCTCGTTCCGCAGCACATTCCGCACGAGGTGTTCGGCAACGGCGTGCGGCTCACCCTGGTGCATAACCCCGGCGCGGCATTCGGGCTCCACCTCGGCGAATACTCGCGCTGGATCTTCATGGCACTCACCGCCGGCGCGCTTTACATACTCGGTCGCCTCTACCAGGCGACGCGGGCTAACGAGCCGCTTCGCACCCTCGCCATCGCTCTCGTTTGCGGCGGTGCAGTCGGAAATCTGCTCGACCGCGTTCGCTCCGCCGCGGGTGTGGTGGATTTCATCGACGTCGGCATCGGCGATTTGCGCTGGCCGACTTTCAACGTCGCCGACATGGCGGTCAGCATCGGCGCGTTTCTTCTCGCGTGGGTGCTCTGGGGCGAGGATCACGCGGCATCGCCTGTCGTGACCGGCGCGCCGGAAGCTTCCACGGAAGTGTGATCCGTTTTCTCCAATGGATGAATTTCTAGTCGAGGCGGACAGCAATGTCCGCCTCGATTTGCTTGTCGCAGAGCGTGCGGGACTTTCTCGAACGCAGGCGGCGACGCTCATCGCGAAAGGGAACGTCACGGTGAGCGGCAGAAGGGAGAAAGCGAGCTACAAACCCTGCGCGGGGGAAACGCTGGCCGTCGACATTCCCCCCTCCGCGAAGCGCGAGCTCCTCGGCGAAGACATTCCGCTCAAGATCGTGTACGAAGACGACGATCTCCTCGTCGTGGACAAGCCGGCGGGAATGGTGGTGCACCCCGCTCCGGGCAACTGGACTGGCACCCTCGTTAACGCGTTGGTCGGCCGGTTGGCGGAAATGCCGCGCGACGAAGCGGATCGCGCCGGAATCGTGCATCGTCTCGACAAGGAGACGTCGGGGCTCCTCATCGTTGCCAAAACGGAGAAGTCTCATCGGCTGCTCAGCTCCGCCATCGCCGCACGGCGGGTGGCCCGCCGCTACGCGGTGATGATCTGGGGACACCTCAAAAGCGACACCATTACCGTCGAGAAGCCCGTGGCGCGCGACCCGCGAGACCGGAAGCGCATGGCAATCGTCAATTCAGGACGGCCCGCGCGCACCGATCTTTACCGTCTTGCGCGCTTTGATTCAGGAGACCTTTTGCGCGCTCAGCTCCATACCGGCCGCACCCATCAGATACGAGTTCATCTGGCCTCGATCGGGCATCCAGTCATCGGTGACGATACGTACGGCGGCGGAGGGGGGCGAAAGGTAGCGGGACTCCCTCCTAAACGGCACTTTCTCCATGCCGCCTGGCTTCAGTTCAATCACCCGATCACAGGAGCGGCGATGGACCTGCGCTCGACGCTTCCCACTGAACTCGAAACATCGCTTCGCGAGATGGCGGGCGGGTTTGCCATCGGGACCGATGCGCTGACCGAATTCGGATTTTATGCCTGACGTAGAAGAGACGTCTTCGCGCGTTGAAAGCTCAGGGGGGATGCCCGCGCCGGAGCGGCGCCTTCTCCTGTTTGACATCGCCGGTAAAATCTTCGCCTGCGACATGAGCGCGATTCGGGAGATCATCCCGTTTCAGCGGGTGACGCGGCTGCCCGGCGCGCCAAGTACGGTCTGCGGCCTCATCAATCTTCGCGGCACCATCGTCACTGTTCTCGACCTCGGCGCTCGCATTGCAAAGAAGCCCTGTGACCGCGAGAGCGGATCGATCCTCCTCGTGCCGTTCGGCGAAAAGCTCATTGGCATCGGAGTAGATGAAGTTCGCGATCTGCAATCGATGCGGCCCGATGAGCTGCAGAAGGATGGCGATCTGTCCGCGTTCGACTCCGGCATCATTCTCGGCCTCGCCGAAGTAGACGGCGAGCTTGCCGTTATTCTGGACATTGAAGCGATCGTGAACGACGTTCTTGGAAAGAGTGCGGCAGCACTCGAGGGAGGGGAATCGTGAGCGGAACGGTACTCGTTTGTGACGACGCGCTCTTCATGCGCTCGATGGTGAAAGACATTCTCGCCCAGGCAGGTTTTACCGTTGTTGGTGAAGCCGAGAACGGAATGCGCGCGGTGGAGCAATACGCCGCGCTCAAGCCCGACCTGGTGACGATGGACATCATCATGCCGGAGATGGGCGGAATCGAAGCGGTGAGACAGATTATCGAAGCCGATCCCCAGGCGCGCATTCTCATGTGCAGCGCGATGGGGCAGCAGGCGCTCGTAGCGGAAGCGATCGCTGCCGGCGCAAAGGACTTCGTGGTCAAGCCCTTTCAGCCGAGCCGCGTTCTCGAGGCGGTGCAGCGGGTGCTTGGCTGAGTGGATACCTCGGGTTACGCGAAGCTCTTTCTCACGGAGAGTCGTGAGCATCTGGTAGAGATCAACAACGCTCTGCTCGCACTCGAGCGCGACGCCAACTCCGACGCGGTGGACGAGCTCTTTCGCGCCGTGCACAGCATCAAGGGAATGTCGGGGGCGATGGGCTACAAGTCGGTGACCGAGCTCTCGCACGAGCTCGAGAATCTTCTCGACAAGCTTCGCAACGGCAAAATTCTCGTCACCACGCAGGTGATGGACACGCTCTTCACCTCATCGGACGCTCTTGAGACTGCAATCTCGCTGGCGACATCGGACAAGCCGCGCGACCTCATCGTCAACACTCTCGTCGATCAGCTCCGCGAGCTGGCGCAGGAGCCGGAAGAGCCGCAGACGTTCACTGCGGAGTTCCAGGTGCTCGCCGAGACAAAAGGTGCAGCACAGGCGAAGGCCGAGCACGCACCGCGCCACGTGCGAATCGATGCGCGCCGCCTCGACAATCTCATGAATGCCGTGGGAGAGCTCGTCATCGTGCGCGACCGCCTCACACTCATCTCCGCACAGATCGACGACCCGTCGCTTTCCGAGGCGACGCTCAAGGCATCGCAGCTCATCGGAAACTTGCAGAACGAGATCATGACGATCCGGATGCTCCCGGTCTGGCAGGTGTTCGACCGTTTTCCCCGCGTCGTGCGCGATACGGCGCACCTGCTCGGCAAGCGTGTGGAGTTCATCATCGAGGGGAAGGAGATCGAGCTCGACCGGTCGATGCTCGAGGAGATGGGAGAGCCGGTGCTCCACCTGCTCCGCAACGCCTTGGATCACGGCATCGAGCTTCCCGAGGAGAGAGTCGCGAAGGACAAGCCTGCCGTCGCGCGGCTTACTCTCACCGCGGAGCGAGATCGGTCCACGGTTCTCATTCGCGTTTCCGACGACGGCCGTGGCATCGACCCCGATCTGGTGCTGCCTCGAGCCATCGAGCTCGGTTTGATCGAAGAAGGAACGACCACGCTGTCCGACGAAGATCTCATTCGCGTCATCTCGCGGCCCGGTTTCTCGACGGCCAAGAAGATCACCGACATCAGTGGGCGCGGCGTTGGATTCGACATCGTGGCGACACGTGTGCGCGCATTGGGCGGCTCGCTGGAAGTGCGCAGCGTACCGGGTAGAGGTACCACGGTTACGCTCCGGCTTCCGCTCACGCTCGCTATCTCCCGGGCGCTGCTCGCACGCGTCGAAGAGGAGGTGTACGCGATTCCTCTCACTCATATCGTCGAGACATTTTCGCTCGCGCCGGGAATGCTCCAGCACGTGAAGGGAAGGGAAGTTCTCGTCATACGCGACGAGCCTGTGCCTGCGATTCGTCTTCGCGACCGCGTTGGTTTGCAGAAGGGCAATGGGCAATCGTCGCAGGTAGTGCTGATGGAGCTAGCCGACCGGAGGGCCGGATTGGTGGTGGACGAATTCCTCGGCCAGCAGGAAATCGTGATGAAACAGTTCGACGCAGTAGGCGAGGATAGCTCGCTCTTCAGCGGTGCGACGATTCTCGGTGACGGCGCTCCCGCTCTCATCATCGACCCCACCACGCTCGTATGACCGGGGCTGAACCGAATTATTCGCCGGAGCGGCTCGACGCGCTCAGGGAGGTCGCCAACATCGGGGCCGGCCACGCTGCGACCGCACTCTCCACGCTTACCAACGGCCGCATCATGATCAGCGTGCCGACGATCCGCTTCGTCATACCCGACGACAACGCCCGCCGTGCCTGCTTTCCGGGAGAAAATATCGCGGCGGTCATGATGGACATCTCCGGGTCCATCCAAGGACGCACGGCTTTGATTCTCCCCGCGGATGGATCTCTCCGCCTCGCCGAGCGCATGCTCGGCAGAGAGCGCGGGACTGTAACGAAGATCGGCGAGCTCGAGCAATCCGCCGTCAGCGAAGCGGGGAACATCATCGGCGGTGCGTATCTCACCGCGCTGAGCGAGTTCCTCGGCATGCGCCTCCTCCCGTCGCCGCCGACCCTTGTCGAGGGTGAGACCGGAAAAGCGCTCGGCCAGATCTTCCCGGACGACGGCGGACTCAAACCGGTCCTCTGCGTAGAAACGGAGTTCGAGATGAAGGAGCCCGCAGAAAACTTGCGCGGGTATTTCATACTCGTTCCCGACGAGACCTCATTCGAGGCAATTTTCAGCGCCGTCCGCGTCGCCTGAGGGATGATGGTACGACGCGCCCTCAGCGGTGACGAGCTCGAGGTACTTCGCTCCTTTGCCCGGCGCATCGATCCGTCCGATGCCGGTGCTTACAACAACCTCGGCGTCCTCTACTATAGGAAAGGGCTTTCCGAAGAGGCGATAGCCGCATTCTCACGCGCCCTCGCTCTCGATGAGCGGATGCGCGTGGCGCGCAGGAATCTCGAGATCGCATACGGCGAATCCGGAACGCTCCAGCGTCGCATCGAGCAGCTTGCAACGCGGCTGGCTAACAATCCGAGTGATATCGAAGCGCTGGTGCAAAGTGGAATTGCGGAGAAAACCTCCGGCGACCTCGCAAAGGCGCAGTCTCTGTTCGAGCGGGCGATCGCACTCGATTCGCAAAGCTCCGTTCTACATTTTCTGCTCGCTGAGACACTCTACAACCGCGGGCTGAGCGAGGATGCGCTGCGCGCCGTGCGGAAGTCGATCGCGCTCCATCCCGAAAACCCCGACGCGCACTATCTCCTCGGGTTTATTCTCGGCGATCTCGGTCTCAACGACGAAGCCGCCGAAGCGAGCAAGAGGGCGCTGGCCCTCAATCCAACACTCACGCGAGCGCAGGCGAACCTTTCGCTGGAGACCGCGCGCACTCCAATCACGACACCGGTTAGCGGCGCGATGGGCGAAGGACCGAGCCAGGTTGCGCTTGGACTTGCGTACAGGCAGAAGGGCTACTTCGATGAATCGCTTCGCGCGTACGAGCGTGCGGCAGCCGCCGGGAGCGAAGCGGCTGCGCTGGAAGGAATGCTCGAGCTGCATCTCATCCGGAAGGAGGCGCAGCAAGCAGCGGACGTGGGAGGGAAGCTCGTCGCAAGGTTCCCGGTAACTCCAAAGATTCTGAACGATTTCGGGGCCGCGCTCCAGATGCTCGGCAACCACGAGGAAGCGGAAGGCCGCTACAGAGCGGCGATCGCGGTGGAAGAGGCGTATCCGTTTGCGCACAACAACCTCGGTGTCGTTCTCTGGCACAAGGGCGACGCGCGCGCCTCCGTAAACGGATTCCGGCGCGCGCTGCAAGCCGGAGCGTGTCCGATGGAGGCGCGGCTCAATCTCGCGCTCGTCCTCTTCAAGCAGAAGCACCTCGACCTCGCCCTCGAAGCGTACCGCCAAGTCATCCGTCTCAAGCCCGATCATCCCGTCGGCTGGAATGGAATCGGCCTCATCCTCGTCGAGTTGCAAAAGTTCGAGGAGGCGCGCAATGCGTTCGCGCGCGCGATTCAAGCGGACACCGCGTTCTCTGAAGCCCACTACAATATGAGCTTCACACTTTCGCGACTGGGCGATTTTAACGGCGCGCTTCGCGAAACGAAGCAGGCGCTGGCCTTGAATCCGATTTATTCGGCGCAGAAGCTCGCCCTCGCGATCGAGCTCCCGCACGAGGAGACCGCCATCTTCGTCGGGCCAGCGCTCGCCGATGTTATCGACTCGGGAGCCGCCATTCCCGATTTTCATTTTGATCCGGCAATTCTCGACGAGCTGTTTGCGCCCTCGCCGGCAGCGGCCGACGAAGCAGGCGCCAGCGCCCCCGCATCATTCACCCTTGCGCGCGATTATCTCTCGAAGGGCCTGCTCGACCGCGCGCACGCGGAGATCGCGCGCGTCAGCGGCCGCGGCGGCGACCGTCTCGAAAGCTTGCTGCTTTCTGGCGACACGTTTCGTGTGCAGGGTCTGCACGGGGAAGCGCTGGAGCGGTATCAGTCGGCACTTGACGCGGATCCGGGTAACCGCGACGGCCTGCGCGGCTCAGCCCAGTCGCTGCTCTCTCTCAACCGCCCCGAAGAGGCGCTCCCGCTCGCGGAATGGCTCGTGGCCGATCGCAAGCTTACTCCACGCGACGAGCTCATTGCTGCAGAGGCGCGGATTGCGACTGGCTCGGTGGCAAAGGGGCGCGAGGCACTTTCGAGCGCGACCGGATTTTCACACGCGACAGCCGCAGACCTCGCCTATGCCGCGGATCTATGCACCTCGCTCGGTGACCATGCCCAAGCCGTGGAGCTTCTCCGCAAAAGTGTAAATGCCGACCGCGCGAATGTTCGCACTCACGTTTCGCTTGCGCGCGCTCTCATTGCGACCGGTAGGGACGCCGACGCGCAGCGCGCGCTGAGGTCGGCGCTCGACCTCGACGCCGCGAACCAGGATGCGCAGCTCGAGCTGGTCTCGCTGTACAGGCGTAAGAACGAGAGTAGGGCAGCGCTGAATGTTCTAGTGCGGCTGCTGCATACAGACATTTACCACTTCGACGCTCTCATCCTCCTCGGGGAGACTTTGCTCGACATGCGGCGCGATTCCGACGCTCGGCGCGCCTTCGAGCGGGTCATACGCTTCGATCCGAATCATGCTGCTGCAGAGCTCCACCTCGAATCGCTCAGTGCGGAGGTTGGCTGATGCCTATCGAGGGTCCGCTAAAAGAGCTCGGAATTCACGACGTGTTCCAGCTGCTCGACTTGAGCCGGAAGAGCGGCGTGCTGAAAGTCTTCTCGCAGGAGCGCGAGAACGAAGGAGCGGTTTACTTCGATTCCGGCGCGGTGGTGGCCGCGACGATGAAGAGCAACCCTCACCTGCTCGGCACGCTGCTCGAGAATTCCGGAAAGGTGACTGCAGCCGATCTCGCTCAGGCCACAGCGATGCAGCGCGCCGGCGACAAGCGGCGGGTCGGCGAGATTCTCGTCGCCAACGGAATCGTCGCGGCGAGAGATATTGACCGCTACATGCGGCAGCAGATCGAAACCGTCGTCTTCGACCTGATGTCCTGGTCCGAAGGATTCTTCTCTTTTGCGGAAGAACCGCCGCGACCCATCAGAAAGGATACTGCTGTAAAAGTCTCGACGGAGTCGCTCCTCATGGAAGGCGCACGCCGCATCGACGAATGGTCGCGCATGATGGATCGTGTTCCCGATGGAGCCGTGGTGCCGAAGCTCGCTCCGCTTTCAGGCGGACCGCAGTCATTCATCGATCTGTTGCCGCGCGAGTGGGAAGTGTTGAGCTTGTTGGATGGAGAATCGAACCTTCGCCACATCGCGATCGAGCTCGCCATCAGCGAGTTCGATGTCGCGCGCATTATCTACGGAATGCTCACCACCGGTTTGATCGAGCTCGTTCCCCGGACGGAGACTGTCGCCAGTGCGTGACGACGCGCGCACGCTCTTCGCCGAGACACTCGGCGACGCCGATCTCACCGCGCTGCTCGTCGACTCGAAGGGCGCGCACCTCGCGGGCTCGTATCTCGACGTGGACGGGAGAGAGATCGGAGGCGCCATCTCCTCCGCCCTTTCCGGCATCGGCTCGGAGGTGGAGAGAGCGATGCACCACCTTCAGCTCGGGGCGTGGAAATCGCTCGTCATAGAAACACCCGTTGCGACGATCGCGGTCGCGCCCGCCGCGCCCGCAGCCATCGTTCTCATCGCGGCTTCAACCGGCGAGCCGCACGGGCTCGTGCGCCGCATTCTCGACCGTTCCGTCGCTCGAGCATCGCGGTTTCTCGAAGGGGGCGCACAGTGACGCCTTATACCGAGACGCTCCGCCATCTCGCTCGTCTCCCCGGTGTGATCGTAGCTATGACGGCGGGAGCGAAAGACGGGCTCATCATCGAGAACAGCGACGGTGCTGGAAGCCGCGGCGACGCTTCGGCGCACCGGCATACCGCGGCGCTTGGCGCGTTCCTCTACGCGAGATCAGGACGCGCATCGGCCGCGGCCAAACTCGGCGAGCCGGTCTTCATGAGACTCGAGGCGGAGCGTGGACAGCTCTGCGTCGTCGGCTGCGGCGAGATCGTACTTCTGGCGCTCGTGGAAGCGTCAGCCAACGTCGGCAGGATCCGCCTCGACATGCTCACGGCACGGGGCGCGGCGTGACAGCGCCAACCGTCGGCGAAAAGTGGGTCGAGGAGCCGTTCCGGCGGTTTCTCGATGATGCGCGCATCAAGTGCGGAGTGGTGCTGCTATCCACGGGCAGAGTAATCGCGCAATACGGGTTCGCCGGCCCCGACGACGTGATGTCGGTGTGCGCACTAGCGTCGGCGATAAACGCCTCGTCGCGAGAGCTCGGCAAACAGCTCGATGGAAAACCGTTTGGCGAGCTGCATCACGCCGGCGGTGAGCGCCAGCTTTACATGGGAAGCTGCACCGTGGGAGGAAGCGACTATCTCTTCGTCGGCGTATTCGATGCGGAAAGCTCCGTCGGCGTCGTCGAGATGTATTTCGGGGATTTCCGCCGCGCGCTCGAAGAGAGCTGGAATTCTTCCACGCCCGCTGCACCGACTCACGGGGACTTCGAGGGCGATCTCAATCGCAGCCTCGACGCCCTCTTCGGTCCCATCGAGTAGCCGCGCGTGCCGGTCGTCAATTACCAGAGCAGGGAGATCACCTGCAAAATCGTTTACTACGGGCCGGGCCGCTCGGGGAAGACGACCAACCTACAGCACGTTTATTCGCAGCTGCCGGAGGATCGGAAAGGCAAAATGGTTTCGCTCGCGACCGAGACCGACCGCACTCTTTTCTTCGATTTCCTCCCGCTGGACCTCGGCAGCATCTCCGGTTTCGCGACCCGGTTTCAGCTCTACACTGTCCCGGGGCAAGTCTATTATCAAGCGACGCGCCGTCTCGTTCTTCAGGGAGTGGACGGCGTCGTCTTCGTAGCGGACAGCCAGCGTCGGCAGATGGCCGAGAACGTCGAGAGTTTCCAGGACCTTCACGCGAATCTCGCCGAGCTTGGCTTCGACCCGCGCACCGTGCCGCTCGTCATGCAGTACAACAAGCGCGACCTGCCTGAAGACGAGCTGATCTCGATTGGCGAGCTGGAGCGCGTCCTGAATTTCCGCGACCTGCCGTCCTTCAGTGCCGTGGCGGTAAAAGGAAACGGAGTGTTCGAGACTCTGCGCGCGATCGCCTCCCGCGTCCTTGCCAAGCTCAGCACGAACCCTGCATCTGCGGGAGCCCCCGCGTGAGCGCCGACGGCGAAACTCCGAAAAACGAATTCGAGAGTTTTCTCGGTGACATTGCCGAGGAGATCTCGCAGCGAGTGGAATCGCTGCCGCGTCCCGTGCGAGCGAAAACGGGAGAATTTCGTGCGTTCAACGCCGAGCGGCACGTGCTCGATTGGCCGGGTGTCGTGGACCGAATGATCGAAGAGATGGCCTGATGGCGATCAAGGGAAGTCTGAAGGAGGCGAGCCTCCCCGACGTTCTCCAATTGCTCGCGATGGGGAAGAAGACCGGATGTCTCGGGCTGGCGTTCCACGAGAGCTTCGGCTCCATCTATTTCGACAGCGGCCGCATTTGCCATGCAGAGATCGCGAACCGTCCGCTCGACACGGAAAACGCCGTTTACAATCTCTTCACGTGGACGAGCGGCACCTTCAACTTCGAGCCGGGCGTTTCTCCGCAAACAGGGACTCCCCTCAGCTCGGTAGACCCGCAGTCGCTTCTCCTAGAGGGCGCGCGGCGTGTCGATGAATGGACGCTCATCGAGAAAAAAATTCCCAGCTTCGACATGGTTTTTGCGCTCGACCGTCAGAAGCTGCTGCTCAACAAGCTCCCGCTCACGCCCGAGCAGGAAATTCTCATTCCGCTCATCGACGGCAATCGCGACGTCAGCTCGCTGATCCGCGATTCGCAGTTAGGCGAGTTCGAAGTCGGAAAGGCGATTTACGGCTTGATCACTGCGTCGTTCGTGCTTCCCGTAGGACGGGCCACGCGTCCCGATGCTCCCCGCGACGCGAGCCCGGAAGAGCGCCGCAATCTGGGTATCGCCCTCTACCGCGCCGGGATGTACGACGAAGCCGAGCGTGAGCTGAGGGCCGTCGCCGCAGCAGTGACGGATCCACTTGCACTCTTTCACGTGGGATTGATTTGCCTTCGGCGCGGCGACTGGGCGGCGGCAGTGGATGCCTTTCAGACTGCGGCTCCCGTTGCCGAAGTGAAGGGCGCGCTCCTCCACAATCTCGCTCTCGCGTACGAGCGCCTCGGCCAGCTCGAGAAGGCGCAGCTTCTCGCGGAGCGCGCAGTGGCGGCGAGCCGCAAGGCCGACCCTCGAATGAAGCTGCAGCTTGGCGTCATCGCACTCAGGGCGGGTGACCTGCGCGGTGCGAAGACATCGCTGAGCGACGCACGGAGCTTGTGGACGAGCACGTCGCCGCCGGCGATGTGGTTCCACTACGCCGCGCTCGCGTCGGGAATGGGCGGAGATCCGCGCCGCGAGCTCCTCCTCCTCGGTGCGGCGACTGAAACGTATCCGGATGACCCGGTACTGCTCAACAATCTCGCGGCGGCGCATCTTGAGACAGGCGATTTCGGGCAGGCGAGGGAAGCCGCCGAGCGCGGTTTGTCCATCGCCCCGGAGATTTCGCAGCTTCATCGAAATCTCGCCGACGCGATGATCGGACTCGGCACGGCCGGATGATCGAACACAACGAGGCGGCATTCGCCGATTTGATGGCGAAGATCACTCGAGACAGCGGCTTTCGTTGCGCCAGCTACAAAGACAAGTGCCTACGAAGGCGAATTGCTTTGCGCATGCGATCGAGAGACCTCCACTCTTTCGCAGAATATTCCGGACTGCTGGACCTCGACCCGCGGGAATATCCGAAGCTCCTTCGTGCGCTGACCATCAACGTCACGAAGTTTTTTCGTAATTGGGAGACGTACAACGCCATCTCCCAGAAAGTGATCCCGGAACTCTGGGGCGCGGGCGATGAGCGTATCGCCGTCTGGAGCGCGGGGTGCTCGTCCGGTGAGGAGCCGTATTCCTTGGGCGTCTTGTTCCACCAGCACGCGGAGTCCTGCGGGCAGATCGGGAAGCTCGCACGCGTCGAAATACTCGGGACCGACATCGACGATGATTGTCTGGGCAGCGCGCAGCGCGGCCTATACGGTGAAGCGTCTTTCTCGGATACACCGGCTGCGATGAGGGAAAAGTATTTTCCGCAGGTGGCCGGGCTGCGCAGTGTGATTCCTGCGGTGAAGCAGCTCGCCACGTTCGCCATCGGTGATTTGCTTCATGGCGACCCGCCCGCAACGAGATTCGACCTGATTATTTGCCGGAACGTGATCATCTACTTCGACCGTGAAGCGCAGGACAAGCTATTTGCGGAACTTCACGGGTCGCTCCGCGAGGGCGGCATCCTCGTCCTCGGAAAGGTGGAGACGCTCCTCGGCGCCGCGCGCGACCTTTTCAGGCCGATAAGCTCGAGAGAGCGCATATTCCGGAAAGCATGACGATCCCCAAGAGTGTAAAAAAGCCCAGCGTAGTTGTCATCGACGACAGCGCTTTCATGCGGAAGCTTATCACCGAGATGGTCCAGTCCACCGACGAATTCGTCGTCATCGGGACCGGCATAAACGGTGAGGACGGCCTGCGCGAGATTCGCGAAAAGGATCCAGACATCGTCACCCTCGACATCGAGATGCCGGTCATGGACGGCCTCGCCGCGCTCGAGCAGATCATGAAAGTCCTGCCGAGGCCGGTGGTGATGCTCAGCGCTGCTGGGTCGACGAAGGGAACAGATATGACGATCCACGCTCTCGAGCTGGGGGCGGTGGAGTTCGTGCGCAAGCCGTCGGGTCCGATCAGCATCGACCTCGTTACCGTGCGCGAGCAGCTCATCGCCGCGCTGCGTGCGGCAGCAAACACGAACATGCGCGGGCTGAAAAGCGCGCTCCGTAAAACGCCGCTAAAGAGTCCGATTGAGCCGGCGCCTCGGACTTCTGCATGCAGTCTCGCGGTCGCCATCGCCTCATCGACGGGCGGTCCGCGCGCTCTCGCGGAAATAATCCCGATGATTCCGTCCGACCTCGGCATCGCCGTTTTCGTCGTTCAGCACATGCCAAAGGATTTCACGCGGTCGCTCGCGCAGCGCCTCGATTTGACGAGCCCAATGCCAGTCGCGGAAGGAGTGGATAACGAGGTCGTCGCGGCCAACCGGGTATACCTCGCGCCCGGAGGCGTGCACATGATCGTCGCGGAATCACCGGCCGGCCCCGTCATCCGCCTCGACTCCGGCCCACCGGTTTGGGGCGTGCGTCCGGCGGCCGATCCGCTCTTTAAATCGATGGTGTCGATTTTCGGAAAGCACACGATCGGTGTGATTCTGACGGGAATGGGACGCGACGGAGCCGAAGGCCTGAGGACGGTACGCGCGGCGGGAGGGACCGCCGTAGTGCAGGACGAGTCGAGCTCCCTAATTTATGGAATGCCGCAGGCCGCACTCGCCGCAGGAGGCGCCGATCACGTAGTCGGAGTTAGCGACATTGCGAAGACTATCGTCGACGCCGTGAAAGCTCGAAAAGCGACGAGCTGATGCGCGTTCTTCTTTATTCCATTGGCGACGAGCTCTTCGCCTCCCCGCTGGCAACGATTGAGGAATCGATCGATTGCCCTTTTATTCGCCCGATGCCCGGCGCGGACGACCACGCAGTTGGAGTCGTCGACGTTCGTGGACGCAGGATCGCAGCGTATTCGCCAATGATGTCTTTGAATGTCGCCATCCGCGGGGAGCCTGGCGCGGCACTGATCGTCGAGGGAGAACACACGCCGATCGCCCTCCTCATCTCCGATGTCGATGACGCCATCGAGATCGATGCGACCAACATTCGCATCGCGCCCGGCTCCGACAATCAGGATGGGGTGCTGCTCGGCGTCTTCCAGTACCAAGGCCGGCTCGTGTCGCTCGTCGATCCGCTCGCAATCCGCGACGTGTGCCTCGCGGCGGGAGCCAAACACTGATGGCGACGACTCAAATCGTCACGTTCTGCCTCGGCGACGACACTTTCGCAGCAGACGTTTTTTGCGTCGAACGGGTGATCGAGTATCAGCGTCCGAAGAGCATCCCGAGCGTTCCGGACTGGATTGAAGGCATTATCGAGTATCAGTCCCGCATCGTCCCGACGATCAATCTGCGCCGCAGATTCGAGCTCCCCGAAGCGGCCGGCGCGAAGGTGACCCGCATTATCGTCTTCAACGTCGAGAAGGAATGGATCGCTGCCGTCGTGGATTCAGTGCACGAGGTGCGTACCATCGATTCGGCGAGCATATCGGCGCCGCCGCCAATGTTCCGGGGGCTCCCGTGCGAGTATCTGCGTGGCGTCGTCCGCGAGGGCGACAAGCTCACCATCTACCTGGAAATCGGGCGAATCCTCTCCACCAACGAGCGGATATTGCTGAGGGAAATCAGCGAAGGATCTCCCGCAGCCTAGTTCGCAAGGGTGCGAAATAGCTTCCTTTCACGGCCAACATTAGCAAACCGTAATGCGCGGGGCTCTCCGTCAGGATTGACACCCTTTTCCACTGCGCCTACACTACCCATCTTATGCCGAAAACCGAACCCACAACTGCGGCCGCCCCCGCGACCGACTGGCGGAACCGCCCCTGGTTTTATTGGGCCCTCGCCGGGTTGGCTTTGGGGCTCGGTTTTGTGGAACTGTGGCGGGGGAGCGAAACCATCGCTCCGATCCTTCTCGTTCTCGGTTATTGCGTTCTAATCCCGCTCGCGATTCTTAAGTGAAGGGCGGCGCGGTTTCTGCACTTCGGGGCGAGTAGCTCAGTTGGTTAGAGCGCCTGCCTTACACGCAGGATGTCGGGGGTTCGAGTCCCTCCTCGCTCATTAAGAATTTTGTGGAACGCAGGAAACCACCGGGATAATCCGGTGTACGTATGTTTACCGTTTTGGAGGTTACACCATTGAAGGCAAGTTTTCGTCGTCACTCCTGGATCCCGGGCGCCCTCGCCCTTCTGCTCTCGGCCGCGCTTCCTGTTGCCGCTGCCGCGCAATCCCGCGATGACGCCCAGAGGATTTTGGTGGTTTCGTTCCAGAGCGCCGACAAGTCGCTCGGCGCGAAGGCCGCGAACGCTGTTCGCGACAAGCTCGGGAAGGAATTCAATCCCAAGGAAGTTTGGGTCATTCCTACCGTAGACATCAATAACACGCTTGCCGCATCCGGATATCCGGTCGACGAAGCTCTCGGCCCCTCCGATGCCCGCCAGCTGGCGGTGCAGGTCCGTGCCGACCAGTACGTGGACGGCGCGGTCACACAGACCCCGACCGGTGTGCGCATCGACGCGCGCATGGTGCTCTCGCGCGACCAACAGCTCGCACAGGTGCTCCCGCGCGTAGAGGCTCCCAACGTTGACCGTGCCGCCGCGATGGTCGTGGCTGCGGTCAAGGCTGCCCGATCGCAGGTTGCGGGTGAGCTCGCCTGCTATCGCAGCTTCCGCGAAGAGAAGTACGACGTCGCCGTCGCAGCCGCCCGCAAGGTCGTTGCGTCGAACCCGAACGCGACCCTCGCCGCGATTTGCCTCGGAAACGCCTACGGCGCGCTCCATCAGCAGGATTCGGTACAGGCACTCGGCGAGAGAATCGTCGCTGCCGATCCGCGCAATCTTCCCGCGCTGACGTGGCTCGCAGAGATCTATAGAACGAAGAACGACCCGCGCCGCCTCGACATCCTCAAGGCGTTGCTCGCGGCTGATCCCACGAATATCCGCCTCCAGCAGCAAGTTGTGAACGAGCTCGCATCGAGCGGTCAGGCCGCCAGTGCGATTCCGTTCATCACGAACCTCATTCAGAGCAATCCCGGCGATCCGCAGATTCTTCGCACCGGTTGGCTGGTTCTGCTCGCGGCGAAGGACTACGACCGCGCGCTCAAAGTCGGCGAGGAGCTGATCCGCGTCGACACAGCCGCGGCTGATACCAGCTATTACATCAAGACGGCCGGCGTGTACACCGCGCTCAACCGTCCCGCTGATGCCACCGCGACTCTACAGACTGGCGCTCAGAGGTTCCCGGGCAACTCCACTCTTTCGCTCGCCGGAATTCAGAATCTCATCAAAGCGGGAAGGATGGCCGAAGCTGCAGCTGCGGCACGTCGCATCCTCGCTAAAGACCCGAAGAACGCGAACGCCAACGTTCTTCTTATTCAGGCGCTGAGCAGTCCCGACGAAATCTCCTCGGCAATCAATTCTGCGGTTTCAGCGGGCGCTGACCCTGCCGTCCTGTCGCAGCTCGCACTTCAGCAGGCGAGCACGGCGATCAACGCCGCGCAGCAGACGAAGGTTCGCGCGGATTATCAGCGCGCACTGACGTTC
>JACDDT010000119.1 GCA_013816855.1 Gemmatimonadaceae bacterium | reverse complement strand
GTCGGTAGCGGGGACGAGCTGATGCGCCCCGCAACGCGGCGCCAGTTCGTCAGGATGATGGGCGTCGGGGGCGCGGTCGTGATGCTTCCAGCGGTGTTCGACGCGTGCGCGATGGCTCCCGTTCCAGGCGCTGCAGCCGGTGCCGGACTGATGTTCGATCTCCGCTCCGACGTGGGAATCTTCCGACTAGTTCACACGCTCGAGCAGCTCGAGGTCGCGTTCTACACCGCGGTTGTGGCGCATCCGTCGTTCACTTCTTACTTCAGCGGCCCGGAGCAGGAGCTCTTCACCGATCTTCGAAACGTCGAGATGGTGCATCGCGAGTTCCTGCGCACCGCTCTTGGCGCCCAAGCGGTTCCCGACGTGCGAGGCGCGATCAACGGCGCGACGCTCAACTCGATTCTATCGAGCCGCGACAACATTCTCGGCGCGTCGCGTCTCTTCGAGCACCTCGGTGTGTCGGGTCTCAACGGAGCGGGGAAATATCTGCAGGACGCGCGCAATCTCCTGCTCGCCGGCAAGTTCGTATCGGTCGAGGCGCGCCACGCAGCCGCTCTCCGAGATGTTGCCCCGCCGGTGGGGATGAACGCCAACACCGCGTTTGCGGGTGACGACATTGTCGACTCAAATGGAATGGATGTGAAGCTCGAGGCCGGCGCCGTTCTCGACCATGTTGCGTCCGCGCATATCGTGCAGGACGGAGCACTGAGCTCGGGCAACATCACCTACGCGCCGACGGCGAGGCAGGGAAAATCCTCCTCCAACTTCTTCCCCACCACGCCGTAAGGCGCCCCGGAGATCCGACAATGACCAATTTGAACCAGCCGATTTTAGACACGGTCGATCCGGAAATCGTGGATCGCCTCGTCACCCGCCGTGACGCGATCCGAAAGGGCGCGTCAATGAGCTCTTTCGTCGCCGCCGGAATGGCGATGGGCTCTGTGCCGGTGCTACTCGCCGCACTTTCAAAGGACGTATTCGCGCAGACCCCATCGGCAATCCTCGATGTGCTTCAGTTCGCGTTCATACTCGAAAACCTCGAGAACGAGTTTTATCGCGCGGTGCTCGGCACCAGCGCTGTCGCGGCGCAGAACGCCGCTTTCGCGACGGTGCGTGCGCAGATTCCCGCAACCGCGCAGCAGACGTTCGCCCAGATACAGAAGCACGAGCAGCAGCATACCGACTTCCTCGGTCACGTCGCAATTCCGCTTTTTGGTGGAACCGCGCCGTCGCTAAGCGCCAACGATTTTGATTTTACCGGGGGAAACGGAAGCGGGAACGGGCCGTTCCTTCAAGCGACTACCCGCCTCGATCATCTGCTGCTGGTTGCCCAGGCGGTGGAGGATACGGGCGTCCGGGCATACAAGGGACAGGCGGGGCGACTCCTCATCAACGGAAACGATCAGGCGGACGTCGCCCTTGAAAGCGCGCTGCGCATCCATTCCGTGGAGGCGCGTCACGCGGCGAAGATCCGTCGCATTCGCCGCTCCCTCAACATGGGAGATACCTCGTTGCGGTTCAGCGGCTACGTCAGCGGAGGCGGAGTTGGCGCCGCCGGCGCGGGCAACATAAGCAATCCGCCCGCTGCTGCGGTCGCCGCCCTCGGATTGATCTATGACGGCGAGGACAACACCGTGCATACGGTGTTCAACGGAGTCGCGGCCGCGAACATCGACGCAGCAACTCTTTCAGGGATGGATGTGATCGGCGATGCATCGGCCCGGCGTGATGCGGCGATGATGGCGTTCGATGAGCCATTGACGAAGGATCAGGTCGTTGCGATCGTACGCGGATTCATCAAGGACGACGCGGCGCGCGGTCTCCCGTAGCAAACCGCTGAGCGGGACAAACGGGCGCCTCGAATGGGGCGCCCGTTTTGGTTTTCGAACGTTCTCCTGGCGCGCTACGTTTGAAGTGCGGCGCGCACCCGTCTTAACAAAGCATCAGGCGTGAACGGCTTCTCCATAAATGAAGTCCCAGGTGGTAAAGCGCCTCGGCGAAGCATCTCGTCCTCAGTGTAGCCGGACATGAAGAGAGCGCGAGGCCGATGTTTGAGCTTGCTGAATTGCGCTACAAGATCTTGACCGCCCATCTCGGGCATTACCAAATCGGTAACCACGAGGTCGATGCGCGGTTTGTCCAGCTGCAATATTTGTAGTGCCTCGAGCCCGTTTGCGGCGGTGTGGACTGCATACCCCTCCGCCATTAAAACTCTGGCTGCGACGCTGCGTACTGCCGGATCATCTTCGACCAGGAGAATCGCTCCCGTCACGCGTGCGTGCTCCCGTTCGCGGGATACGGGAGGAGCGGGGAGCGCAACCTCGTCGTCCGCCGCCGGCAGGTATATCGTGAAGGTGGTGCCTTCTCCCTGAACTGACTCCACTTCGATGTAGCCTCCCGATTGCTGGACGATGCCGTAGACCACCGCGAGGCCAAGGCCGGTTCCCTTTCCAACCGGTTTGGTAGTGAAGAATGGCTCGAATATCCGCTCTCGGACGGCCTGTTCCATCCCGCTTCCCGTGTCGGCCACCGAGATCGCAACATATCTGCCGCGCGTGCAACCCTGATGCGAGATAATGGATTCTTTGTCGATCATCGCGCTGCGGAAGGAAATCGTCAGGTCTCCGCCGGCGGGCATCGCATCCCGCGCGTTGATCGAAAGGTTCACGAGAATCTGCTCGAGCTGGCCACGATCGACCGACGCTCGGAGATCACCCGGGCTCGGCGGAGCTATCGATGTCAGTCGTACATCCTCGCCGAGCACGCGGCGAAGCATGTGCTCCAGCCTGGTGACGACCTCGACGACGCCGAGCACCTCCGCACGCAGGATCTGCTTCCTGCTGAATGCGAGCAGCTGTCGTGTCAGCGCCGCTGCCCGCTGACTCGCGAGCCGGATTTCTTCGATATCGGAGCGGGCCGGATCGTCCGGCTGCATCGTTTCGAGCACAAGATCGCTGCAACTGTAGATAACGGTGAGCATGTTGTTGAAATCGTGCGCAATCCCGCCGGCGAGCTGCCCGACCGCCTCCATCTTCTGCGACTGGAACAACTGCGCATCACGCTGCCGGAGATCTTCCTCGACGCGCTTTCGCTCGGTGATGTCCTCTACCATGCCGACGATGAACTGCAGGGTTCCATCGTCGTCGCGAACGACAGAAACCGTTAGCGAGCCCCACACCGTATGGCCGTCCTTGTGGATGTAGCGTTTCTCTCGCTTGTAGTGGTTCCGCTCACCGCGGAATAGTTCCTCGTGAAAGAGAATATCGTCCGCGGCGTCTTCGGGATGGGTAAAGGCAGTATGAGAGAGTTTTCGAAGCTCGGCGGCGCTATAGCCAAGCATTCTCGATAACGCGCGGTTGCTCTGGATCGCACGTCCGTCGGGAGCGCCCAGACGAATGCCGATCGCGGCTCCATCGAAAATCGTCCGGAATTGCCGCTCTCTGTCGCGAAGCGCCGTTAGCTCCGTCCGGGATATCGTTACCATCGCCTCGTCCGTTTTGTCGAGGCTGTCCACCAAATCGGGTTTATTCATCTCTTGACTCCACTTCGCGGGAACGGTGGCGCTCTATGAGCCACATTAAAGCGAGTTGAGTGCCCGTTCCCCCGAAACGGTAGATGGCGAGCAGAAATCGCACCAGATGTGCAGCAGTAATTGTTCGTGGTAACCATCTGCTGCACAGC
>JACDDT010000041.1 GCA_013816855.1 Gemmatimonadaceae bacterium | reverse complement strand
TCGCGCTTTGCATCGACCTCGGCCCGATGCGGAGAAAACGCGCGAATCGCAGCTAACGGGCGAATCGCAGCTAACGCGCGGCGCCGATTGAAATAAAAAAAGCGGCGCACATCTCGTGCGCCGCTTTGAATATTGCTCGACCGCTCGACGCTACTTAACGGTCAGATCCTTCGTACCCGCCGAAACGCCGTCGAGGAAGATCTCGACTTTATACGAGCCGGTCGGCCACGCAGACGACTTGTCGACCTCGAAATTCGTGACGTTCATCCCGCCGGTCGTGGTAACCATCTGGTTCATCTCCTTCACCAACTTGTCGCCGTAGGTGAACTTTGCGCGGAGGTTCGCTCCCGTCGCTGTCCCCTCGGTGACGACGGCCACACGCAGCGTGTCGCGAACGCCGAACTGATCGGTCGCGTTGGAAATGTGCTTGTCCGCGCCCACGGACTTGCCCGTCTCGATGCTCGTTACGTGAACCGGCGCCGCCGACGGAGCGACGACTGAGGGAAGGGTATCGGTGGGGGTCGCTGCGTTGTCTCCCTTCTTGCACGCGCTCGCCAACAGCGCGATGGATGCTGCAGCCGCGGCCAGCTTGATCGTTCTAATCACGGCTACGCTCCTGGTATGATGAGGACATCGCCCGGGTGAATCAGATCCGGGTTCGGAATCTTGTCGCGGTTCGCGGCGTGGATCTGATGCCACTTGTTGCCATCGCCGTAGAAATGCTTGGCGATCTTGCTCAGGCTGTCGCCCGATTTGACCGTATAGCTTTGCTCCCCGCTCGAAGCGGTCGTGGAGCTGCTGCCCTGAACGTCTGAAAAGTCAGCGTCGGCGCGATTCGCCGACGGTGCCTTCGCCGAGCCTCCAACGTCGCTGAAGTCCGGCAGTGGATCCTTGTCGAAAATGCCCATTGTTCCCTCTATGGTGAGCCTACTTGAGGGGATGAAAGGCAGGAAACATGCCTTATACCGCACACACAGCCAGCGCGTTGTCGCCCTCTACGCAGACCTGCCACAAGTGCGGCGGAAAAAACGAGCGAGGCACACCTAGCGCGCGGCACAAAGAATGAATTGAATGAGGTAGCGTAAAAAGCTCCCGCGCTGCCTCCCATTCCGGCAATTTGATGATCGAAGATTCACCGTCCGCGCCTCAGCCTGATGCCGGCGCTCCCGCGACCTCACACGGCCTGCCGTTTTCGACCGCGCTCATCCTCACGATTCTTTGCGCCATCGCCGCCGTCGGCGGCAGCTACGGCGTCCTTAAAAGTCCCGACTCGATGGGTGCCAAAGCGGCCCTCTCCATCATCACTCTCATCGCGGTGATCGGGCTCGGCTACTCGGCGTTCCAACTCCTCCTCGCCCTCGTCGCCACCACCGGGGAGCGGCGTTGGCTCGCCCGCGATGTCAGCGAGCGCCGCACCGGCGAACGCGCGAGAAAGCCACGCGACCCCTGAGCTTCCCCGATGGTTCGGGGATCGTTCACGCTCTACGTTCTCAAGAGTTAGCCCGCGCGCGGGCGTTAAGCTAAATCGCCCCCGCGAAGGTGTCGCACGCCTTCGGGTCGCCCGACTCGAATCCGCGCTTGAACCACTGCGTCCGCTGCGCCGCGGATCCGTGGGTGAAAGAGTCCACGTTCACGCTTCCGCGCGTGCGCTGCTGAATGCGATCATCGCCGACCGATGACGCCGCGGTGAGCGCCTCTTCAAGATCCCCCTGCTCGATGATTTTGCGCTGGGTCGTGGAATTGGCCCACACACCGGCGAAACAATCGGCCTGCAGCTCGAGACGCACGGAGAGCGCATTCGCCTGCTCGGGACGCTGCTCCTGTCTCTGCCGAACCTGCCCGTCGATTCCCGTCAGATGCTGCACGTGATGTCCGAGCTCGTGTGCAAGCACGTACGCCTGGGCCATATCGCCTGAAGCGCCGAACTTGTCTTTTAGTTCTTCGTAAAACCCGAGGTCGATGTAAGCGTGCTCGTCGAGCGGGCAGTAGAAGGGGCCCATCGCCGACTGTGCAGCGCCGCATCCCGTATTCGTCGAGTTGCGGAAAATGGCGAGCTTCGCCGGGTGGAAGCTGACTCCCTCGCGTGGGAGGAGCTTCGCCCAGGTGTTCTGCACGTCATCGAGCACGAACGAGACGAACTGCACTTCGGGCTCTTCGCGCGCCGAGTCCTGCGCTGAGATGGGAGCGCCCTGAGTCGCGGCCGCGTCGCCGGAGCCGCCGATATCGTTGAAGAAGTTGTGTCCAGTAAGGAGACTGAGGGCCAGAACGACAACAGTTCCGCCAATGCCGAGGGGAAGTCCCATACCGCCTCCGCCACTGCTGCGACGGTCTTCGAGGTTACCGCTGCGTCCTCCGGGGGTCCAACGCATGCTTATCTCCGTTTGAAACGTTGCATTTGAAAAGGCAAGAATCTCGCCCCTGCGCCGGGTTGAAACTGACCTGTGTGAGCCGCGTAAGGCAAATTGTACCGGCGGCGCCTTCGTGCCGCGGACATTGGAGGATTTATGCGCTCTTACTCGAAGCTGATTTCGCTCACTGCCGCCGCTGCGCTGGTTTCCGCATGTACGCGGGATCGGTCAACCACTTATTCGGAAAGTACCACTGGAGATGACGTGACCGGCACTTATTTCGCTGCCGACAGCGGCCACAATCTCGGTAAGAATTGGTGCTATAGCGGCGCGCTGGTGCTCGACAGCACGCATCACTTCGGATCGGTCATCAAGATGTGCGGCGACGATGGCAGCGGCCCCGCGACAGAGAACCTGAAGGGGAGTTACCATTTGCGCACCCGCACTTTGAAGGTGGCAGGCGTCGGCCGCGTTCGCCGCGTTTACGTTGTGCTCGATGTAGACGGCGGAGACCGGAAGAGCCACACTCTTCGCTACCGCAACGGGACTCTTCGCTTTGACGAGCCGTGGTGGATGAGCGAAGGTCTGCGTGCGCTCGACATTCCGGACCCCGTTCTGAAAAGGGTGTCCTCGATCACCTCAGATTCCAGCGCGACGGGTGCGGATAGCTCGACAGCAGCGGCCAGCTCGACACGAGCGGTGATTCTGGCGCCGACGGTTCTTCAGGCGTCGCCAAAGAAGGCGGCGGCGAAAAAGTCCGGGGCGAAGTAGCCGGACGAATGTAGAACTGCCGGCACCGGCGCTCTACATTTCGCGTTATGGACTCGGTGAAGGCACTCACGGCAGGGCTGATCGATTACGCTGGTCTTTTCCCGCCCGCAACGCTCGGCATGCGCGAAGCGGTTCAGA
The DNA here is from genome assembly GCA_013816855.1 of Gemmatimonadaceae bacterium. GTDB lineage: Bacteria > Gemmatimonadota > Gemmatimonadetes > Gemmatimonadales > Gemmatimonadaceae > UBA4720. The sequence goes on along the minus strand of JACDDT010000041.1, from coordinate 16,755 downwards.
ATTACCGGGAATATCTCACCGGCCCCGATTCCGCTTATCTGGGTGCGTTCGTTCTTCCGGTCCAGCGGCTCGAGGAGTTCGATGACGCGGTTGCCCCGATTCTCGCGGGATCGCACAGTTGGCGGATAAGTCTCCTCGTGAAGGACGGCGGGGAATTGCTCGCGCCCGACGGAAATCTTCTGCCGCGCTCCGCACACGCAAAGGTGCGGATAACATCGGTGGAAATGGCTTTGTCAGCGATGGGCGCTCTGCCCGCCACCCCGGCGAAAGGGGCGAAGCAGTTCGAGACATACATCGAAGTCCCCGTCGCAGACGACGTCGCCACCGTCATGCCGAAGCTTGCTGCGCGCGGCTTCAGGGCGAAGATGCGGACCGGCGGTATCACGGAGACCGCGTTCCCATCGACGTTTCACATAATCCGCTTCATGAGAGCGTGCTCCAATTCCGGTATTTCATTCAAGGCAACTGCCGGATTGCATCATCCGCTGCGCGCTGAGTTTCCGCTTACGTATGAGAAGAACAGCGCGCGCGCGAAGATGTACGGATTTCTTAACGTGTTTCTCGCGGCGGCCTTCATGTGGAACGGTGCCGACGACGCCACCGCGGCGAAGATTCTCGAGGAGAGCGATCCCTCCGCCATAGCTTTCTCATCGGGCGGTGCGTCGTGGCGGGGAAGCGACCTCTCCACTAACAGGATTGCGGCCGCGCGAGAATCCTTTGCGCACTCATTCGGATCCTGCTCGTTCCGCGAGCCGGTGGACGAGCTGAAACTACTTTTTACTCCGGCTACGGTATGAACGACACGCACAATCCAGCGCTCCGCTCGTGGGTTGAATCCGCGAATGACGCGAGCTCCGATTTCCCCATTCAAAACCTGCCGTTCGGGGTTTTCTCCAACGGTGGGGAGCGGCGCTGCGGTGTCGCGATCGGCGATCGAATCGTGGATGTCTCCGCCGTCGCTGATTCATTCACCGGGGGTGCGGCAGATATAGCGCGCGCTTGCTCCGCGCCTGTTCTCAATTCGGTAATGGCGGAGAGCAACGCGAATCTCTCGGAATTCCGTGCGCAGCTGAGCAGCTTGCTTTCGTCGGACTCGGCTAGCCGCACAGCTCTGGAGAAAGCGCTCGTGCCGATGGCGGACGCCACCCTGCATCTTCCCGCGGACGTCGGCGATTACACCGACTTCTACGCGTCGATCTACCACGCCACCAACGTCGGAAAGCTCTTCCGCCCCGACAACCCGCTGCTGCCCAACTACAAACACGTTCCCATCGGCTATCACGGCAGAGCGTCGTCGTTGATCCCGACGGGAGCTGAGATCGCGAGGCCGAGTGGGCAGACGCATCCGTCGGAGAAAGACCCGCCGAAGTTCGGACCGTCCGCTGGCCTCGACTATGAAGCAGAGGTCGGATTTTTCGTCGGCACGCCGAACCGCCTCGGCACCGCTATCCCGATCGACGAGGCGGCCAATCACATTTTCGGATTCTGCCTCGTCAACGATTGGTCGGCGCGGGACATCCAATCGTGGGAGTACCAGCCGCTCGGTCCCTTTCTCGCGAAGAATTTCGCGACCACGGTGTCGCCGTGGGTGGTGACGCGGGAAGCGATCGAGCCGTTCCGCGTTCCGGCGTTTTTCCGGCCGGCGGATGATCCCAAGCCTCTCCCGTATCTCTCGTCGGAGGAGGACGAAAAAGCGGGCGGACTCGATCTCACCATCGAGGTTTTCATTCGCACCTCGATCATGAGAGAGGGCGGCCTGCGACCGACACGTATCAGCGTCGCCTCATTCAGCGATATGTACTGGACTACGGCGCAGATGCTCGCCCACCACGCGAGCGGCGGTTGCAATCTCCGCACGGGCGACCTGCTCGCGAGTGGTACGGTGAGCGGACCGGAAGAAGGGATGCAGGGATGCCTTCTCGAGATTACACGGCGTGGCGCTAATCCTCTCCAGCTCTCGAGCGGCGAAGAGAGAAAATTCCTTCACGACGGCGACGAAATTATCCTGCGAGGCTACTTCGAGCGCGACGGCTGCGCCCGCATCGGAATGGGAGAATGCTCGGGCAGGGTCGTTGCCCATTACTCTTCTTGATGCCCAAGAAAAAAGAACCGCTGTATGTCGTGCGTAATTCCGCCATACACGGACGCGGCGTTTTCGCCGCGCGCACAATTCGGAAGGGAACCTGCATCGTCGAATACAAAGGGGAGCGCATCGATAACGATGAGGCGGACAAGAGGTACGATGAGGCCAACATGCGCCGCCACCACACCTTCCTCTTTACGCTCAGCAAGATCACGGTCGTGGACGGCTCACCGGAAACCGGGGGAGGCGACGCGAGCTTCATCAACCACTCCTGCGAGCCGAACTGCGAGGCCCTCATCGGAGGCGGTACAATCCACATCTACGCCCTTAATACCATCTACCCGGGTACCGAGCTGTTGTACGACTACCAGTACGAGCTCACCAAAGACCCTACTGACCGCAAGTTCTACGTCTGCCGGTGTGGCGCGGATACGTGCCGAGGCACCATAATGAAGGCAGCGAAACCGCGGCGCCCAAAAGCCAAAAAGCTTCCCAAACGCCGGCGCCGAACCGCGCGCTGACCATCAATCAAGCTCACTTGCTTTCCCACTTTCCCAAAGCTGGAGTACCAAAGATGAGTTTTCTGAAGCGATCCATTGTTGCAAGCGCCGTCTGTGCCGCCTCCGCCGGCGCGCAGAACGCGGTTCCCCTGCAAGCCAAGCCGCTCGACCCCGCCAACATGAATACCGCCGTGTCGGCGTGCAGCGACTTCTTCGAGTACGCGAACGGCGGATGGATCAAGCGGAATCCTGTTCCCGCCGCATTCTCTAACTGGGGCGGCTTCTCCGAGCTGAGCGAGTACAACAACGCCGCGCTCCTCAACATCCTCGAAGCATCCGCAAGGGACACGAATCCGAAGCGCAGCGCCGACTTGAAGAAGCTCGGCAACTACTACGCGTCGTGCATGGACTCCGCCGGTATCGAGCGTGCGGGCGCGACACCGCTGCGTCCCATGATCAGCCAGGTCAACTCGCTTACGTCCATCACCGACCTTCAGCGGCTGATCGGAAAGATGCACGCAATGGGATCGGGTGTGCTCTTCAATTTCGGCTCGACGCAGGACGCGAAGAACACCACCTCCGTCATTGCCGGCGCATCGCAGGGCGGACTGAGCCTTCCGAATCGGGACTACTATACGAGAACGGACCCGGCTTCGGTTGCCCTTCGCGCGAATTTCCAGGACCACGTCGTGAGAATGCTGAAGCTCGCCGGTGAATCCGACGCGCAGGCCGCTACCGACGCTGCCAACGTGCTCGCGGTGGAGACGATTCTCGCCAAGGCGTCGTTGACGCCGGTGCAGCGCCGCGATCCGCGGGCGACGTATCACAAGATGTCGCCGGCAGAGCTCGCCGCGATGACGCCGCACTTTAATTGGCGCGCCTTCTTTACGGCTGAAGGCAATGCGAACATTCCGGCAGTGGACGTGGAATCGCCGGTGTTCTTCAAGACTGTAGACAGCCTATTTGTGAACCAGCCGCTCGAGATCTGGAAGTCGAAGCTGAGATGGGATGTCGTAAACCGCTCGTCCGGATCGCTCAGCTCCGCGTTCGTGAACGAGGACTTCCGCTTCAACCAGGCGCTCACCGGCGCAAAGGAGCTTCTCCCGCGCAACAAGCGCTGCGTGAGAGCGACCGACGGAGCACTCGGTGACGCTCTCGGTCAGGCCTACGTCGCGAAGTACTTCACGCCCGAGGCTAAGTCGCGCGCTCTCGAAATGGTCAAGAACATGGAGGCGATGTTCAACAGTCGTATCTCCGGCCTTCAGTGGATGAGTGCTGCCACCAAGCCGCAGGCGGCCGCAAAGTTGAACGCGTTCGTGAACAAGATCGGTTACACAGACAGGTGGCTCGACTACACCCCGGTGACAATCAACCGCGGCTCGTACTACCAGAACAACATCGGCTTGCGCGCGTGGCGCGAGCGTCGCGACATCGCGAAGATCGGAAAGCCAGTTGACCGCGCTGAGTGGGGAATGACGCCCGCCACGGTCAACGCGTACTACAACCCGTTGATGAACGAGATCGTTTTCCCGGCCGGCATCATGCAGCCGCCGTTCTTCAACCCGAAAGCCGACGACGCCGTGAACTACGGCGGGATGGGCGCGGTCATCGGCCACGAAATGTCGCACGGCTTCGACGACCAGGGCTCGCAGTTCGATGCGCAGGGTAACCTTCGCAACTGGTGGTCGCCGGCGGATTCCGCCGCGTTCGCGCAGCGCACCGGGCTCATTCGCTCGCAGTTCAACGACTACACGGTGCTCGATAGCGTCCACGTCAATGGCAGCCTCACCCTCGGCGAGAACCTCGGCGACTTCGGCGGATTGAACATCGCCTACGCCGCGCTCGAGAAGGCGCTCGCGGATAAGGGAAACCCCGGCCTCATCGACGGGTTCACGCCGGAGCAGCGCTTCTTCCTCGGATGGGCGCAGATCTGGCGCCAGAACATCCGCCCGGAAGCCGCGAGAGTGAGAATCAATACTGATCCGCACTCGCCCGGCAAGTGGAGAGTCAATGGACCGCTCTCGAACATGCCGGAGTTCGCGGCGGCGTTCGGCTGCAAGCCAAGCGATGCGATGGTGCGCGCGGATGCGATGCGGCCGGTTATTTGGTAGAGGACGCGCCGAGAGTTTAGTGGTGGGGAGGGCGTCGGCGGGAGTCGGCGCCCTTCTTTTTTGTGCTTTGGGGCGGCCGTGGGTGAGGGCGCGGGGCCATCCCAACTAGGCAAGTGCACGGCGTGCTAAAGCGGGGAGCTTTAAGCTGACCAAAGCTCCCGAGCTAGGAGCTTTTCATTTGCTCGTCACTTAACAGCTTTTCATTTGCTCGTCACTTAACAGCTTTTCATCTGCACGTCACTGAACAGCTTTTCATTTGCTCGTCACTGAACAGCTTCTTCATCTGTTCGTCACTGAACAGCTTTTTCCTTTGCACGACAGAGAACAGCGCTTCATTTGGGCGAGGATTTCATTGTCTCGCGCAAGACTTCCGCGCAGGCTTCGAGGCAGGGCTTCAACGTCTGCACCGTGTGGTCGCCCATGTGCCCAATGCGGATCGTTGTATCGCGCAGCTTACCGTAACCGGAAGCGACGGTGAATCCGCGCTTTGCGATTTCGCCGAGGAATGCTGCGGTATTCCAGCCGTCAGGAATACGCAGTGTGGAGACTGTTTGTGAGCGGCTGCCCTTCGCGACGATGTTGCGGAGGGTTACGCCGGTTTCGCTCGCCAGGGCGTCGGCCCAGTCGTCGGTCATATTCGCCATTGCAGTGTGGTCTGCCCATCTCGATTCCATTCCTTTTGCGTGGATCGCTTTGAACTGCTCCTTCATCGCGTAAAAGAGTGACACCGCAGGCGTGCTCGGGGTTTGGTTCTGCTTCGCGAAGGTGTCGAGCTCGATGAGGTCGAAATACACTCCCCGCGCGGGAGCGCGCTTAGCGTCTTCGATGAAGCTCTCCGATGCGACTGCGAAACCAAGTCCGGGCGGGAGCGCGATGGCCTTCTGCGATCCGGTGAGGACGAGGTCGAGATTCCATTCGTCGAACTGGAGCTCGATTCCTCCCGCGCCACTCACACTGTCGATGAGACATTTCGCGCCCGCCTCGTGCGCGATGTCCGAGATTTTCTTGACCGGATTCCGCGCGCCCGTCGACGTCTCTGAATGCACTACGGTGACGGCGGCGAAGTTTCCGTTGGCGAGCAGCTGACGCACCCGATCGGGATCGTGTACTTCGCCCCATTCCACTTCGTACCGCTCGGTTTGGTGACCGCACGCTTCCGAGATTGCGGAAAATCTTTGCGAGAACGCGCCGTTGACCAGGCAGAGAACGCGTCCCTGCGGCAGACAGCGCAGCGCCGATTCCATCAGCCCGGTCGCCGACGACGCGGTGATCATCACCGGCCGCTTCGTCTGAAAAACTTCCTTAAGCCCGACTTGAGCGTCGGCGAAAAGTGTCTCGAATGCCGCGCTGCGGTGAGGGATCATCGGCCCGGACATAGCAGCAAGCACTTCGCTCCGCACTTCAGTGGGGCCGGGCACGAAGAACGTTCCAAACCTCGAAGCTGTGGTCATCGGTCAAAATATGGTTGGAGTTCGGCGAACGAGGTGACGACGTGGTCGGCGCGCGACACCGCCGCGTCCCGGCGGATGTGGCCGGTGTACGCGATGAAAGCGTCAACCGCCGGCCGCGCCTCGGCGTCGGTCATCCCGTCGCCCACGATCACCGCGGGCCGCTCGAATGACAATGAATCGATGAGCACTCGTTTTCCGGATTGTGTCGTAAGCGGCGAGCTTGCATCGAACGAGGAGTAGGCGCCGTCGTCCGTGAACGTTATGTCTACGGCGTGGACTTGCGACGGCTCGAAACCCAGCTCGTTTGCCATCTCGCGTATCGCCGGCAGCAATCCTCCGCTGATCAGATGAACGTCCACTCCTGCATCCTTGAGCTTCTTAAGCGTGGCGAGAGCGCCAGCGGAAACGGTGCGTGAATATTCGCGCGCGAGCGCTGCTACTTCGGCGCGGGTCGGAGCAACGAGAGCGAGACGCTTCGCATAGACAGATTCGAGCGAGGTCTCGCCGTCCATCGCACGCTCGGTTAGCTCGGCGACTTGCTGCCGAAAAGATTCCGAGCGCTGAGATGCGAGCCAATCGATTCCTTCGATGCCGCACAGCGTTGAATCGACGTCAATGAACGCTGTTTTGAAACGGATCAACTCTGTCCGCCGCTCGCGGCGTTGCCGAATCTCACTACCGACACCGAGCGCACCTCCGTCAGCCCTAACAGGCGTGCGCGCAGTTTCTCATCAATGGTGCCGTCGACGGCGATCGCTGCGAGCGCGTCGCCGCCCTGCTCGAGACGCGACTGGTGATACTCGGCGATGTTGACTCCCGCTTCACCGAGCAGCGTTCCGACGCGGCCGATCACGCCGGGCACATCCTTATTGGTGAGGACGATGAGCGTGTCGCGCGGCTGCACGTCCACCTTGTAGCGCTCGATACGCGATAGTCGCGCTCCCGCGCCCGGCCGCGCGATTCCAGCGATGCAGGCGGAGTCGCGCTCACCGTTGACGCTGACTTCGATCTGCCACTCGTCGCCCGCAACCGCGGTGTCGGCGCTGGACAGCCGGATGCCGCGTGCTTCTGCGATAGAAACGGCGTTTATCAGATTGATGCGTTGATCGTCTACAACATCCTGCAGCAGACCCACCGCCGCGGCGGCGAGTAGCGGCTTCCTGAAGGAGAGAAGGGAAGTGCCGCACGCCAGCTCGATCCCACTAACCGCTTTCGTTCCGCGCGACGCCAGCATTGCGCGTCCTACCGCAGTCGCGTGCGTTGCGAGCAGGAGCGCAGACTGAATCTCGCGCCATTCGGGAGTGTCGCCGCCCGGAACGTTTAGCGAGCGTGAAAGCTCTCCCGAGATCAGAGCGTCGCGGACGGCGATGCACACGTCAACGGCAACGTTTCGTTGCGCCTCGACAGTGGACGCGCCGAGGTGCGGGGTGAGGAACACGTTTGGCAGCAGCCGCAACGGATCGTCCGCTGCGAGCGGCTCCTTGCTGAACGCATCCACCACCGCGCCGCCCAGCTGGCCGGAGGTCACCGCTTCGGTGAGAGCGCTTTCGTTGACGATTCCGCCGCGCGCCATGTTCACCACAATCGCGCCCGGCGGGAGCAGCTTCAGCTCGCGCGCTCCAATGAGATTGCGCGTCTCGTCTGTGAGTGGCGTGTGGACGGTAAGGATATCGGCACGCGCGATAAGTTCGTCGAGCTTTTCTACCCGCTCCACGCGGAGAGCCTCGAACCTCGCCGGCTGAATATACGGATCGTACGCCGCAACTTCGGCTCCGAAAGCGCGCGCCCGCACCGCGACCTCTCCGCCGATGCGGCCGAGCCCCACGATGCCGATGCGACGGCCCTTTATCTCACTGCCAAGCAGCGCGGAGCGATCCCATCGTCCCTCGCGCATCGATTGGTCGGCGGTGCCGAGCTTTCGAAGAAAGGCGAGCACCGCACCGAAGAAGAGCTCAGCGACGGCGATCGTGTTTCCCGCCGGCGCGTTTATTACTGCGATTCCGAGCGAAGTCGCGGCGTCGAGCGCGACGTTGTCCACGCCGACGCCTGCGCGCCCGACCACTTTCAGCTTCTTTCCAGCGCGCAGCACCTCGGCGGATATGCGTGTCGCGCTCCGGCCGATGATAGCGTCGTAATCTCCGATCGACGCGAGCACCTTGTCCGCCGGCAGAGTCGGAAGCTCATCCACCAGGATGTCGGGATGGTCGCGCAGCACTTGCACGCCCTGGGGGTCAATTTCGTCTGTCACGAGAACACGGTGCTTCATCCACCTAATGTATCCGGCTGGAGGGCGGGGCAACACGCGAGTATGTTGATGGTATGCCGCACCGCAGCTTTTTCTACCGCGAAACCGAGGGAATCCGCGTCACGGTGCGTCCGGTATATCTGCGCGAACATTCCGAGCCGGCGCAGGGGCATTATGTCTTCGCGTATTACGTGCGAATCGAGAACATCGGCGTGCAGCAGGCGCAGCTCCTCACCCGCCGCTGGCTCATTCACGATTCGATCGGCGAAGACACGGAAGTGCTCGGCGAAGGAGTCGTCGGAGACCAGCCGGTGATTGCGACCGGAGGGGTTCACGAATATCAGAGCTTCTGCGTTCTAAAGTCCGGCGAAGGCTTTATGGAAGGGCACTACGGTTTCCTTCGGCAAGATGGGGTCGCCTTCGAGGCTGCCATTCCGCGCTTCACACTCAGCGCGAGCGAATCGCCCAGCCTCCCGTCCTGAACGCATCCCGCGGTTTGGTTCACCCGCCGGAACGACAGTTGCTCCGTTGGGCGTTATGAGCACCATCTACGACATCTCCGCTCCGATTCGCTCGGGCGGCGTCGTTTATCCGGGGAATCCCCAGATAGACATCAAGCTCACGTCGGCAGTGGCGAAGGGCGCGACCGCGAACGTGTCGCAGATAACCTTTGGATCGCACACCGGCACGCACGCAGACTCGAGCCGTCACTTCTTCGACGGCGCCCAATCGGTCGACCAGATTCCGCTCGATCGTCTCATCGGTCCCGCGCGCCTCGTAGTCATGGGCGACGACGTGCGGGCGGTCGGCGAGAAAGAGCTGCGCGCTGCAAAGATCGAAGGGCAGAAGCGCGTTCTCATTCGCACCCGCAACTCCGGGCTCCTGATGAAGGACGAGTTCGTCCCCGATTACACATACATCGCCCCCGACGCAGCGAAATACTTGGTGGACATCGGAGTGGAGCTCGTTGGGGTGGACTATCTCTCGATCGAGCAGTTCCACTCCGGACATCATCTCACGCACCGCACGCTCCTGGAAAAAGACGTCGTCATCATCGAAGGGCTCGCGCTAGCAGAGCCGCCGGCAGGCGATTACCAATTCATTTGCCTTCCACTCCGTCTTGAGGGTTTGGACGGGGCCCCTGCGCGCGCCGTCCTCATCGCCGACTGAATGGCCGACATCCAGTGGATTTTTTTCGACATTGGCGGGGTGCTGGGCACCAATGGGTGGGACACAGCGGAGCGCCAGCGTGCGGTCGAGAAGTTCGGGATCGATGGTGAGGAATTTCGCCTCAGGCACATCGAGGGCGTGGGTCCGTGGGAGGAGGGCAGAATCGGGATCGACGAATACCTCGATCTCACGATCTTTTATTGCCCGCGAAATTTCACGCGTGAGCAATTCAAGGAGCTCATGTTCGCCGAGAGCCAGCCGTTCCCGGATTCCATCGCAGTTGCCCGCGAGGTGGCCGCCCTCGCACGCTACACAATGATGACGCTCAACAACGAAGCAGCAGAGCTCAATACCTACCGCATCGATACGTTCGGCCTCGATCCTATCTTCGAGGCGTTCATGTCGTCCTGTTGGCTGGGATCCCGCAAGCCGATGAAGAAGATCTACACTGACGCACTCTCGATCGCGCAGGCAGTACCGACAAAGACACTTTTCATAGATGACCGCGAGCGGAATCTCGTCCCCGCGCGCGAGCTCGGCTTGAACACATTGCTCTTTCAGTCGGCGGCGCAGCTCCGCAGCGACCTGAACGGCATTCTCGAAATTCAGCTAAAGGGAGTATAGAAAGATGCGTCTCGCGATGATCGGACTCGGCCGCATGGGCGGCAACATGTCGGAGCGGTTGATGAAAGGCGGGCACGAGGTCGTCGCCTTTGACCGCAGCCCCGAAGCCATTTCGAAATACTCTGCGATGGGCGCGGTAGCGTCATCGAGCGCTGCCGACGCGGCTTCGAAGATGACAGCACCGCGGATCGTGTGGGTGATGGTGCCTGCCGGAAAACCGACAGACGATACGATCACCGAGCTCGCAACGGTGATGAAGCCGGGCGATGTCATTATCGACGGCGGCAACTCGAATTTTCACGATTCGATGCGCCGCGCGGCCGATCTGGCGCCGAAGGGAATCGAGTTCATCGACGCGGGCACGAGCGGGGGAATTTGGGGCCTCGCTAATGGGTACTGCCTGATGATCGGCGCCTCGGACGCTGCGTTCTCGCTGTGCGAGCCGATCTTCAAGACGCTCGCTCCGGAAAACGGGTACGCCCACGTCGGCCCGCCGGGCTCGGGTCACTACGTGAAGATGATTCATAACGGCGTCGAGTATGGGATGCTTCAGGCGTACGCCGAGGGATACGAGATTCTTCACGCCTCGAAGAACTTCAAGCTCGACCTCCACCAGATCGCTACGGTTTGGAACAAGGGCAGCGTCGTGCGCTCGTGGATCAACGAGCTCGCGGAAGAAGCGTTCAAGCGCGACGCGAATCTCGACGCTCTCAAAGGGTATGTCGAGGATTCCGGCGAGGGCCGTTGGACAGTGCAGGAGGCGATCGATCTCGATGTGCCCGCGCCTGTCATTACCCTCTCACTTCTCGCGCGCCTTGCCTCGCGACAGCCGGATTCGTTTTCCGCCAAGGTCATCGCCACGATACGCAATGAATTCGGCGGTCACGCGGTGAAGAAATCGTGACCGCTCGCGAGCAAGCCGATCCCTGCACACTCGTAATCTTCGGCGGGGCCGGCGACCTCAGCCGGAGAAAGCTCATCCCCGCGATTTATTATCTCGCCGAACAAAAGCTGCTCCCCGAGGGCTTTGTGCTTCTCGCGGTGGCGCGCGATCCGGGCGATGACGCGTCGTATCGGAAGCTGATGCGCGAGGCGATGGCAACTTCCGATGAAATTCGCAAAGTCGATGAAGGGGTTTGGCAGTGGCTCTGCGCGCGCACTCATTACGCCACCGGCGAGTTCTCCGACGAAGCGACTTACGCCGCTGTGGCGAAGCGCCTCGACGAGATCGAAGGAAGCACGCCGGACGCGGACAAGAACCGCCTCTTTTATCTCGCGATTCCTCCGAGCGTGTTCGAGATGACGGTTCAGCATCTCACCATGAGCGGCCTCGCGAAACGGACCGAGAGCTACGAGGCGAGGCCGTGGTCACGAATCGTCATCGAGAAGCCGTTCGGCCGCAGCCTCGAGAGCGCACGCGAGCTCAACCGACTCGTCCTCGGCTGCTTCGGCGAGCACCAGGTTTATCGCATCGACCACTATCTCGCAAAGGAGACGGTTCAGAACATTCTCGTCTTCCGGTTCGCGAACACAATCTTCGAGCCGCTCTGGAACAACCGGTGGATATCGCACGTGCAGATCACCGCCGCTGAAACGGTGGGCGTCGAGACAAGAGGGAAGTATTACGAGGAAGCGGGGATAATCCGCGACATGTTTCAGAATCACTTGTTGCAGCTCCTCACACTCTCCGCCCTCGAGCCGCCGAGCGCCATAACTGCGGACGCGGTACGTGACGAGAAAGTGAAAGTGCTGCGTGCGGTTCGCCCACTTCTCGCCGACGGCGAGCAAAACATCGTGCGTGCACAGTATGCCGCGGGAACGGCGGGCGGGAAAACCGTTCCCGCATACAGAAGCGAATCTGACATCGCAGCGGGCTCCATTACGCCGACATTCGCGGCGATGAGAGTGTTCATTGACAATTGGCGATGGAAGGGAGTTCCGTTCTTCCTTCGCTCCGGCAAGCGGCTCGCGAAACGGACGTCGGAGATTGCAGTGCAGTTCAAGGCGCCGCCTCTTTTTCTATTCGACCAGAAGACCGCGGAAGAAATGGCGCCAAGCCTTCTCGTGATGCGCATTCAGCCCGATGAGGGAATCTCTTTTCGCTTGCACGTGAAGACGCCGGGCGCAGTGCACGAGCTGACGCCGGGTCTCGAGTTTACTCCGGTGGATATGGACTTCTCCTACGCGGAGTCTTTTGGGAACGAGGCGCACCCCGCATATGAGACACTGCTTCTAGATTGCATGATCGGAGATCCGACGCTGTTCACACGTAGCGATGAGGTGGAGATGGCGTGGTCGCTGATCGATCCGGTGCTTCAGGACTGGGAGAACAACCCCGTCAAGGAAATTCCCACGTATGCGGCGGGGAGTTGGGGTCCGTCAGAGGCCGACGCACTCATCGCGAAGGACAGCGCGGCGTGGCGATGACTCACGCGCTGCTGCTCGCGTTCGCGCTCGTCCCGGGCGCAGCCTGCAAGGATTTCCGTGAAACAAAAGTGGATGCGAAAGTCGCAGTTCTTCAGGGCGACACGACGACCCACATTCTCTCCACGGGCGACCGCGACCTGGTTATCCGCGCCCGAAACTTCGACCGCGCCGACAATCGCGACAGCGCGCGCGTGTTGTACGAGGCGGCGGCAAAATCGCTTCCTGAAATCGCCGACTGGCTTTACCTGCGCGCCGCCGGAGTGACCGCCGACAGCACTGCGCGCTCGAATTATTACGCGAAGATTCGCACACAGGTCGCGCGTGACCGGATACGTGCCACCGAGGCGCTCGCCCGGGAGCGGACGAACGACATTCCGGGCGCGATCAAGGCGTACTCCGCCGCAGGCTCGAGGCTGAGCGCGATCCGCCTTCGCTTGACTCCAGGCGTTTCCGATAGTGACCGCTCCGCCGCGCGAGGCGATCTCCTTTTGTACATCCAGCATCCAGCGGGGAACGAGGAGGCGCGGGATGCAATCGCTCTCTTCAATCAGCTTTTCCCGAATCACAGCGCGTCCGAGGATCTGATTCTGGCGCGCGCTGCAAGTGGCGCCGGCTCATCTGCTCTCGCCGCAGCCGCGTATGCAAAGGCCGTGAGGGCGAAGCTCGGCGCAAGCACTGACTTTTACCGTTACGGAATCGCGCTCGCGCGTCTCGATCAGGACAAGGAGGCCGCGGCGCAGTTCGCGAAAGTCACGGCACCGTCCTCGCTTGCTGCAGGAGCCGCGTATCAGCGCGCGCGTGCTCTCATCGCGATGGGCAATACGTCGGTTCCCGCGGCACTTCGGGCGCTGATTGCACGGTATCCGAATGACACCAGCGCCGCCGCTGCGCTGCTGCTTCTCTCCGATCTCGCCACCGATGACGGTCGCGACGATGCCGCACGCTCCACGTTGCTTGGCGTCGTCCGCCAATTTCCCTCATCCCGCCAGGCTCCCATCGCGCGCTTTCGCGCTGCGATGATCGCGTACATCGCCAAGGATTTCCAATCCGCGGCCGCGGAGATGGATTCTTTAACGGCGCGGTACCCAGGATCCTCCGACGCAGGCGCCGCGCTCTACTGGGCGGGAAAGTCATACGCGGCGTCGGGTGATACAAATCTCTCACACCAGCGCTGGCGCTCCGCGATCGCAAGGGACCCGCTCACTTATTACGCAGTGATGGCTGCGAAGAAGCTCGATACGGTTGTCGTCGCTGCAGATCGAACCGAGGGTCAGTATCCGGTGGTTCCTGCCGTGGACAGCGCGGTGACGCGAGTCGCAGCGCTCAAGGACGTGGGAATGGATACGGAAGCCGAGCTCGAGAATTCCCGGCTCTTCAAGGAAGCACAGAGCTCACCCGCGCGTATGCTTGCCACGGCTCATGCATTTGCCGGAACCGATCAGGCGGAACGCTCGATCGCTCTCGGGAAAAAATCTTTGGAGGCAACCGGCCGCGTGCCACAGAACCTTCGTCTCTATTTTCCCGTCGTCGCGAGAGAAGCGCTCATCCAAAGCTCGAAGGCGAATGGACTCGACCCGGTTCTCGTCGCGTCCCTTATCCGGCAGGAGTCACAATGGAATCCCCGGGCGACGTCGGGCCCGGGCGCGCGAGGGCTGATGCAGCTCATGCCGAGCGTCGGAAAAACGGTCGCAGCGTCGAAGGGCATTTCGCCGTGGGATGCGTCGATGCTCTATCAACCGGCGGTCAACATCCAGCTTGGAACCGCGCATCTAAGCGGTTTGATGCGGAGATATCCGAATGTCGTGAGGGCGCTCGCCGCATACAACGCCGGCGAAGCGCGCGTAACCAAGTGGGCGGGGAAGGCCGGCGCGGAAGATCCGGAGATCTTTACGGAGCGCATCCCCTTCGTCGAAACGCGCGACTACGTGAGAATCATTCTCCGCAATCGCGCGTATTACGAGGCGCTATACCCCTGGTGAGTTCCCGGTTTTTTCCTGCTTTCTAGCCTTGAGCTTGTCCATGAGCCACGTCCCGGGAATCATGAAAAGCGGCGTCAGGAATATGCCGAGCAGGCTGTTCAGCCAGATCAGCGCGATGTAGAACGCGATGAGGCCGAGTGATACCCAGAGTGTGCCGAGCGGGCCGTGCGTCTCCAAGCGAAACTCCCCGTTGGGTTGGTTAGATTAAAGGTATCATGCGACCCCGTCGTGATGAAGCATTGCCGGTGCCGGATGCGGTCCACGCCGCTCTCTCCACCGAAGTCCGCCCCGTGCTTGCAATTTCCGGCGGCCTGGACTCGATGGTCCTCCTGCACGCCGCCGCATCATTCGACCTGGATACTCTTCGGCCGATTGTCGCCACATTCGATCACGGCACCGGGCCGGCAGCGGCTCACGCAGTGGGTCACGTCTCGGCGGCCGCAGGCGCCGCGGGACTTGAGTGCGTTACGGGAAAAGCGCGCGCGACCGGGCTCAGTGAGGAAGAATGGCGCCGCTCCCGTTGGCGGTTCCTTCGCGAAGTAGCCGCATCGACGGGCGGACGCATCGTCACAGCGCACACACTCGACGATCAGGTCGAGACGATTTTTATGCGAATTTTGCGCGAAGCGGGTCCGCGCGGTCTTGCCGGGCTTTACGCGCACTCGGAGGTCGTCCGACCCTTTGTGAACGTATCGCGTGCCCAGCTCGAGGCGTACGCGGGGGAGCAGGGGGTGAAATTCGTGACCGACCCCACAAACGACAGCCGCCGCTACCTGCGCAATCGCGTTCGCCACGATTTGCTGCCGTCCATCGCGAAAGTCCGTCCGCGCTTTGCGCGCGACTTGATCGACATCTCGCGGCGCAGTGCCGAATGGCGCCGCTCAATGGATTCGATCCTGGAAGCGGTCCACTCTTCTGAAGATCCGGACGGCTCGCTGCGTATCGCGCGGTCGAGTCTCGCCGGATTTGACGCAGAATCGCTGCGCGTGCTCTGGCCGGCCCTCGCCGCCCGTGCTCACGTAGTGATGGACAGACGGGGAACCCACCGCGCCGCGGAGTTTACAATGAGAGGTCTGACAGGCCGTTCGATTCAGCTTTCGGGAATGTTCGAGATCGTGATGCACCGCGACCACCTATTGCTTCGCCGTTGGGGCAATCATCCGAGGAGCATCGCGTGACCGCAAAGGCAGGAGCGACACTGAGCGAGCTCGAGAACGATCCACGGCTTGCGGGCCGGAGCCTCAAGCGCGTCGCGTTCGACGAGCAGACAATTGAGCGGAGGGTCGCGGAGCTGGGGCGTGAGATCACGGAGGCTTATCCGGACGGCGATCTTCTCGTGCTCGGTTTGCTCAAGGGCAGCTTCATTTTTCTCAGCGACCTGGTGCGCCATATCGTCCGGCCGCTTCACGTCGACTTTCTTGTCGCATCGAGCTACGGCGAGGGCACTGTTTCGAGCGGGACGGTCCGCATGCTTTACGACCCCGAGACCGAGCTCAAGGGAAAGGACATCCTCCTCGTAGAGGATATCGTGGATTCAGGGCGCACACTGAACAAGCTGATGGACATTTTGAAGGAAAGGGAGCCGCGCTCGCTCGAGATTTGCGCTTTATTACATAAGCGCATCGCGGACGGGCTCGTGAAGGATGCGAAGTTCGTTGGGTTCGATGCACCACCGGAGTTCCTTGTTGGTTATGGTCTCGATCACGCGGAAAATTTCCGCCACGTGCCGTACATAGCGAGCTTGTTGTAATGCCAATTCAGATGCCCTCGAAGCCACCGAAGAAACAGAGCGACTGGTCACGCAGATCGAAGCAGGCCTCGTTCTGGGTTTTCGTCATCCTCGTTCCCGTCGCCATCATCGAGCTTTCGGGCAAGACTGCCGACCAGGCGTCCACCATCTCGTACTCGCAGTACGACGCCGAGCTGCAGAAGGGGAACATCGATCACGTCCTCGTTCAGTCGGGCAGGTCGATCGACGGAGAATTCAAGAATAAGGTGAATGTCGATCACCGGTTGATAACGAAGTTCAGCACGCGCCTGCCGATGGAGAACTCCACGGAGGATCTCAACCGGCTACGCGCGGCCGGTGTTCAGATCGAAGCCGAGGAGGCACGGCCTTCCGTTGCCGCGATTGTGTTCAGCTTTCTTCCGTACCTGCTGATGAT
>JACDDT010000118.1 GCA_013816855.1 Gemmatimonadaceae bacterium | reverse complement strand
CCGAATCGTCGGTAGCGCTTGCGCGGACCGCGCAGTTGGCGCGCGATGCCGCAGCGAAAGGAGCGAAGCTCGTAGTATTTCCGGAGACGTGGATTCCAGGTTATCCGGCTTGGCTCGACGTCTGTCGGGATGCGGCACTCTGGGACCATCCGCCGGTGAAGGCCGTCTTCGCTCGCATGGCGGCAGAGAGCATTGCGGTACCGGGACCCTCGTTCGATCTGCTCGCCGGCGCCGCAAGGGACTCGAACATCACACTGGTGATCGGAGTGACCGAGCGCGTCGAGCAGGGCGCGGGGCGCGGCACGCTGTACAACAGTCTCCTCACCATCGGCCCCGACGGCCGACTGCTCAACCATCACCGGAAACTCGTTCCGACCTACACCGAGCGGATGGTCTGGGGAGTTGGGGATGCCGAGGGACTGCGCGCGGTGGACACACCGGCCGGCCGCGTCGGCGGTTTGATATGCTGGGAACATTGGATGCCTCTCGCGCGACAGGCGATGCATGAATCGGGAGAGGACATCCACGTCGCCGTCTGGCCAACCGCGCACGAGATGCATCAGGTGGCCAGCCGACAGTACGCGTTCGAGGGCCGGTGCTTCGTGCTCGCCGCGGGTGCGCTGATGCGAGCGTCAGCTCTGCCGCCGGAGTTGGAGACGCACCCCGATCGTATCGCGTCTCCCGAGCAGTGGGTGCTGCGCGGTGGCAGCGCGATCGTCGGGCCCGACGGACTCTACATCGTGGAGCCGGTATACGACGAGGCGCGCATTCTGTTCGCCGAACTCGAGCTCGGCCGGATCCGTGAAGAGAGTATGTCGTTGGACGTGGCCGGACATTATCACCGCACGGAGCTGTTCGACTTTCACGTTAATCGCACCGGCCGGCGAGCGATCGCCGATCAGTCATAGGACCGAATCGCATCGTGTCGCTGCAATATTTAAAGGATGCGTTAGCGGGCGGAGAGCGTGACAAGCTGCTTCGCTATGTCCGCCTCCATCTGGGTGACGGCAATGAGGAGGCGGGGCGGCAGGAGATCGACAAAGCCTGGATCGAAGCATTGACACCGCTGCTCGACGTGCCGCCGACCGACCGGGCCTTCATCCTCGAAACGCTCCGCACCAAAGACGAAGCGACCCTCGCGCATCTATTTTTCCACCTGCATTTTCATTTCGTGCAACGCTCCGGGGACTGGATCCATGACGGAAAGCTCTAGCGAGGTCGAGGCGCGGCAGCTCCGCCCCGGACTGTGGGCTACCGTCAATGAGCGCTATCCGGGCTCGATGATCACGAAGTCCGACCTCGTGCCGCTCGCGCCATTGCGGAAGCCGCTCTCGGAATGCCGCGTGACATTCATCAGCACGTCCGGGGTGCAGCCGAAGGGAACATTGCCATTCGATACGGTGCACCCGGTGGGCGATTACACCTTTCGCAGAGTACCGTCGGACTCGAGGATTGAGGATCTCGAGATCCATCAGCTCAAGTACCCGACCGCGGGCGCGGATCGAGATCTGAACGTCATCTTCCCCATCGAGCGGCTGCGCGAGCTTGTCGCAGATGGAGTGATCGGCGGGCTGACGGAAAACTTTTACACGTTCATCGGCTACAACATGGATCCCGAGCGGCTGGAGAGCACGCTCGCGGAGGACATCGCGGCGGCAGTGTCGGCGGAGGGCGCCGACATCGCGCTCGCCGCGCCTGCCTGACCGATCTGCCATCAGAGCATCGCGCTCGTGCAGCGCGCCGTCGAACGTCGAGGAATCCCGACCGTCTCGCCCACCGTGGCGCGGGATGTGACCGAACACGCCAAGCCGCCGCGCGCGGTTTTCCTGCCATTCCTGATGGGTCACCTGTTCGGGGTGCCCCATCATGTCGCGCTGCAGCGCCGAATCATCATGGAATGTCTCGGGCGGGTAACCGACGCGCCGGAGAGTGGAGACATTCACACTCTGCCGATCAGTTGGTCGACGGCGAGGCGTGAAGGAATCGAGATCGAGCGAGGGCTCGGGCTGCGCGGCTGATGGGAAGTCCTGGCGGACCGCGAAATGTCCTGTGCTCCCCTGCTGCGATGTCCGGTCATGTCCGCATCCAACCGACACCTGAACCGACACTTGTGTCCAGCTCTTTTTCCCATCGTCGGTCCTTTTCGGGACTAAGCGCTAATTAGCAAGTCTGCCGGAATTCCCAGCCGCTCCCGAAGTTTTGTGACTTGGTTAATTGAAAGAGCCCGATGATTATTTAGAAAGTCGGAAAGCCGACTCCGACCGCCCAGCATTGTGGCAAGCTCTGTCCGACTGATTCCCTTTTGTTCCGCCACGAATTCGACCATCTCCTGGGGAGTCGCAGCGGCGATCGGCTCATCGTGCTCATCCTCGTATGCCTCAACGAGGATTGAGAGCAGCTCGAGACGGTTGAAATCCGCAGTCCCCTTCTTCGGACCGGAATCGAGCAGTGAGTCAATTTCAGCGACCGCAGCGTCGTACTCCTTCTCGGTGCGGATAGCTCGGTCAGTGGGTGCCGCCGAACGGCGGATCCGTGGGCGGCTCAGTATGGCAGGCATCAGCTTTACTCCTTCAGACTTTGTCTGGTTTGGTTCACGTTCCGGGCTCGGGCCTTCTGATTTGTGGGTTCTCTGGCTTCGGTGCTGAGTCTAGGTGTCGTGTTTGGGTTGCCAGTCAGAGTTTCTTGGCCTCTACCAGCTTGTCGTACTCTTCATGAGTAGAAACGTGCCGGATATACACGCGCCCGAGATCGTATCTCATCGTAACCACGAGTCGATATTTATTCCCGCCGATATCGAACACCGCTTTCCCCTTTCCAAGAAAATCGGCCGAGGAGAAATCCGCTTTTACTTCGTGCGAATTTGCGTAATTCCGCTTTTGCACCAAAGTGTGCCACGCTCGGAGGGGAGTTTCTGCATCCGCGAACCTCTTCCAGAACTGAGTAAGCCGCCGCTTAGAAATTATATGCATGGAAATCCGTAGGCGAATCCCATGTTACCAATCTGGTAACATTGTCTCAGGAAATCAAGCGTCTCTTTGGGGGAGGACGGGAACTTGCCCTGGGGGTGCGACGGAACGCAGCGCCATATCGCCGCCCCAATAACAAAAATCCCGCTCACACTGTAAGTGCAAACGGGATTAGTAGTTGAATCAATGGTCCATCGAGGAGTTGAACCTCGGACCTCACGCTTATCGGGCCCGGACTTACACGCAGGGATTCGGACGAGAAGTCCTCATTTGCCTATGACGGACCGCGAAATTTCCTTCGCTCCCCTACCCCGATGTCCGGTCATGTCCGGATGCAAACGACACCTAAACCGACACCCACGTGGGTCACGGTTGAGCCCAAGATTTCGTCGAAAGCGTGCGGTTGATCTCCGAAGCTCCGATGGTCGGGATCAGCGTTTCTTAGCCAGCTGTGCGCATGGTGTCAGCTGCAACGTTCGCGTTGTGCAGGTCTTTCACAGATCTTCAGGCTTGAGACCAGTATGCCGCGAGATCCGAGCGAGCATTCTCGGACCGATTTCCTCGCCTTCGTGAAAGGCGAAAACGTAGTTTGGCCAGTCCGTTCGACTAAGGATTTTATGACTGCTCGCCTCTCGCTTGACAACCCAACCGATCCCGAGGAGTGCCGCCAAGACACGCTTGGCTTTCGCAGTCCCCCAAGTGCTCATGCGGCCTGGAAGGAAACGTTCAAGAGTTCAGGGACCGCTTCACCGTGCTCCAAACGGTCAGCTAATACACGCAAGG
>JACDDT010000117.1 GCA_013816855.1 Gemmatimonadaceae bacterium | reverse complement strand
TTCAGCCTGAGGACGCGGGAGAACATTCTTCGGGGCGGCCTTCTCGTCATCGCGGCGATCTTCGTTCTGGTAATGTTCAACGACATCAGCCGGAACATCGAGCCGATCACGCACTTCTTCGCTCGGATTTTCGGGAGAGGCGCCTAGGTACAGCGAAATAGCAGAACTCGGCGCGATGAACGTAAGATCGGCGATTGACATCAATAAAGACCGTGTCCTCGGCTCCGGCTATTTTTGACAGCGCGCCCGGGTCAGCTCAATCCGGGCGCGTTGCTTTTCACCTCCCTCAACAGCGCGTAACGATTGAGTAATGACCCGGGGAGGCGTTCATCGTGTAAGCAGCGGAATCTCATGACCAACGAGCGGCATCACCTCCTCCGCGAAGCGCTCCATTTCCTCCAGTTGCGGGCTGCACTGAAGCAGTAAGAGATCTACGCCGGCCTCACTGAAAGCCGAGATCTGCCCGGCGACCTGCTCTGCAGTTCCGATCAGTCCGGCGCGCAACCCGCGATTGGAGACGGAATAGTCCTCGAGTGAAACACGCTGCTCCAGTTGTGTGTTACCGACCCAATCCTGATAGTTGCGGTAACCCGGGGATCCAGGCGAGACGTTGGTGATGCGCGCGACCTCACGCAGCGCTTCCGCTTCCGTGTCGCGGACGATCACATAAGCGGCGACTCCGAATTGCATCAGTTCGAGCTCGACGCCGGTCGTGCGAAAGGACTCCTCGCTCGCTTTCTCTCTTCGCGCGCGCAGATCGGAAATCTTCGCCCCGATTCGGTCCGGCGGGTCACCGTGCATCACGTACGCGTCGCAGCGCGAAGCAATCAATGTTTTCGCGGCCTCCGATTCTCCACCTGCGTAGATCGTCGGGCGCGGCCTACCGGCGCGGGTTACCGGTTTCGGCTCGAGAACGAGCTCATCGACCTGGTACCGCGACCCGGAATAGCTGATGAGCGGGTCACGCCACGCCGCATCGACGACATCGAGCCATTCAGCGGTGCGCGCGTACCGATCGTCGTGCGCGTCGAACGCCGCGCCGTAGCGGCGCGCCTCATCCTTCCACCATGCGGACACTACGTTCAGCGACAGCCGTCCATTCGCGATACGATCGATGTTCGCCGCGGTCTTCGCAAAAATCGCCGGCGGATGAAAGGATGGTCTCACTGCGACCATAAGCTCCAGCCGCTCCGTAACGGCGGCGAGCGCCGCAGCGGTGGACCACGCGTCGAGCGACGGCGCTTCAATTCCCTTGATGTCGTTGACGAGAAGCTCGGCGATGAGGGTCAGATCGTAACCGATCTGCTCGCTGCGCTGCGCCAGACGCTTCACGTAATCCCACGACGCTTCCATTCCTTCTTCTTCGACGTTTCGCAGCCATCCGCCGAAGACCGGCAGCCAGTATCCGTATCTCATAGCGCTGCCTCCGCGACAACGCCGGCGCGCAGCTCGAGATAGTCCACGAAGCTCACCCAGGGGTCGAAGCCGATTACGTTCGGAGCGTCGGCAACGAAATTCGAGAGCGCATTGATGTCGTAGAAGTAGTGTTTGCCGTCGCGATCATCTACGAGGTACTCGATCCCGCCGACGTCGAGCCGCGCGGCGCGTGCGATTGCCTCCACTTGCTCTATAATTTCCTGCGGCGGCACGCCGCGCTCAACCCGTAGACCATTCTTCGGCGCGTCCACTGCGCACGCTCCGCGAACGAGATCGACGCCGGAAACCGTCTGGCACGCGTCGGCAGGGCACAGGTCGAAAGAGCCTTGCGCTGGATACACGTTTATCGCGTAAAGGAAATTTCCGCCGAGTGTCTCGACGCGGGTGATGTGTCCTCCGCGGAGCGGGGCCGCTTCCTGAACCAGCGCTGTGCCGTCGATGCCCAGCGAAATCTCACCTCGCGACAGCGCATCGCGCAGCGATTCCTCGTCTTCATACCGGACGATGCCCGCGCCAGAGCCGCCGATGTTTGCCTTGACGAGCACCGGGTAACGAAGCCCGTCTGCCGCAGCCAATGCCTGCTCGGCGTTGTTGATCACTCGCGATTTGGGGAAAGGCAAGCCGAGTCCGGCGAGGAGATCGAGCTGCGTCGCCTTGGAAAGCTCCAGCGAATAGGCGTGCGCGCCGTTTACCACCGGAACACCCAGCCGCTCGAGGTGGCGCAGCCAGTGGAGAGTATAGAAGATCGATTGCGCGTTCTTCCTCAGATATGCCGAAGGACTCGCACGATTCACGACGAGTGAAAAATCCGGCTGGGCCTCCGATGGATCGTACTCGTGGGACGCGGCATCGAGGCGGGTGAAGCTCAGGCCACGCCGCTCAAGCTCGGCGAATAGCGGACGGAACCAGTCCGGATGCTCGTGGTAGACGGCGATCGGTGGAGAAGAGAATTCCAGTGACAAGGCATACTCCTGAACAGAGTGATGCCGCCATACCAGCGTGTTCGGGCCATCGCTTCGCGAGGGACCAAACGAAAAAACCCGGGGCAGATTGTTGCGGCCGCCCGGGCTCTCGCGTTTTAGCTCTTTCTTTTACGTGGCGGCAATAGGCGGCAACTGACCACGAGACTTCGATTGTGTCGTAGAAATAACCGCTGAGGACCTGGTTCGTCAAGTGCGCGACTAGGAAATGCAGCAAATCCGATTGAGTAACCACCCCTGCGCGGCTAAATTCCACAGCTATGGCTTTTCCGGACCTGGCTGAGAGAATCGCCGAGGCAAAGGGCCGGGTAGAGAGGGCGGTCAAGCGCGGTGGGCACGGCCAGCAGGTGACGATTGTCGCTGTCACCAAGACGCACGGTCCCGAAGCGGTGCAAGCTGCGTGGGACGCAGGGCTCCAAGACGTCGGCGAGAACAAAGTTCAGGAAGCGCTAGGAAAGATGCAGTCGGTGGACGTTCCCGTCCGCTGGCACCTCATCGGTCACCTCCAGCGCAACAAGGTGAAGGCGTTGGAGCACTTCGTGATGCTGCACGCGCTCGACAGCTCGCGGCTTGCCGACGCGGCTTGCAAGTTCGGAATTGAGAGCGGCAGAGCGGTGGACGCGCTCGTCGAGATGAATCTTTCAGGTGAAGAATCGAAGGGCGGCTTCAAGGAATCGGAGCTGCGTGCGGAAGCGGAGCGGTTGACGACTCTCGCCGGGATCAAGGTGAGAGGCGTGATGACGATGGCGAGCTTCACCGCGACGGAGAGCGAGCTGCATCGAACCTTCGCCGCAGCGCGCTCGGCGAGAGATGTGCTGCGTGACGCCGGCCACCCGGCCGAAGAGCTGTCGATGGGAATGTCGGGCGATTATGAAGTGGCTGTAGAGGAAGGAGCGACGATGGTACGGTTGGGAACCACTCTCTTCGGAGCGAGGGAGTAATGATCGACGAAGCATTTCATCTGACACCGCTGGACGTGCGCCGCTACGACTTCGGTCGGGCGCTGCGCGGTTACAGTCCCGCGCGCGTGGATCAGTTCCGCGACCAGGTTGCGGAGGAGATGGAGCGCCTTACGCGCATCAATCAGGACCTCGACGCCAAGGCGCGCAGCTTTCACGAGCAGCTTCGCCACTTCCGGGAGAAGGACAAGGCGATGAACGAAGCGCTCGTCTCGGCCCAGCAGCTTCGTGGCGAGCTAAAGGAGCAGGCGGAGAGGGAAGCCCAGCTCGTCATCCGTGAAGCGGAGCAGGAAGCGGAGAAGATGCGGGAGCAGGCGCGCGCCGAAATTCGCCGAATGGAAGAGGAGCTCGATTCCCTCGACAGATCGCGCCGGAC
>JACDDT010000116.1 GCA_013816855.1 Gemmatimonadaceae bacterium | reverse complement strand
TGTCGCCACCGGCGAGCGTGGGTACCAGACCCACCGGCGTCACCGGTATCCAGGGACCCACCCGGTGGAGCGCGGACGGTTCTTCGCCGCAGCCGTGCCGCGGCGGCGCGTGCACGAGCTCAGCGTCGCGTTGCGAAGCTGACCCGAGATGGAAACGCTGCTCGGTCGGCGCAGGCTGGTCAGGTTGAAGCTTTCGTCGGTCGATACCCCTTTCCGTCGCAGATGAAGCGCTCGGCTCGCTCGGTGAAGCGCTCGGCGATGACCTGAGCGTTGAGGGCGTCGGGGAACACCTTCGGCCAGTCCTTGAACAGACGGTTGGTCGTGATGCAGGTCGAGCGGTGGTACTCGTAGCGTTCGGAGATGACCTGGAACGCGAGGTTGGCTTGCGCCGGATCCATCGCGAGCACGGCGAAGTCGTCGATGACGAGGAAGTCGACGCGGCAGTAGCGGCGAAGCGCACGCTCGAGCTGGCCGTGGATCTCGGCACCGGCGAGGTCGTTGAGCATGCGGGTCGCGGTGGTGAAGACAACGCGGCGCGTGGCCTGGCAGACCCGGTAAGCGAGCGCGCGAGCGAGGAACGTCTTGCCGGTGCCGGGGATGCCGATGAAGAGCGGATTGATGCCCTTGTCGAGGAACGTGAGATCGTGGAGCGCGAGGTAGCGAGCGCGCAGCTTCTTGCGGACGGCGTCGAAGTCGAAGTCGAAGCCGTCGACGGTGTTGAGCTCGGGGAAGCGGGCGTCCTTGACGCGGCGGTCGATGGCGCTCTTCATGCGACTGGCGCGCTCCTCGTCGCAGATCCGGTGAAGTATCTCGAGGTCGGTCAGGTTGTCCTTGGTAGCCTGCTCGAGCAGCGACGGAACGATCCGCGCCATCCCGGGCAGCCGCAGCCAACGTAGCTTCTGGAGCAACAAGTCGAGCGAGTCGTCATCGCGTTTCATCGGAATCCTCGTCGGTGGTAGGCGGCGACCCCGGATCGCGGGTCATCGGGGTGGGAACGAGCTCGTCGTAGAGCGAGAGGTCCGGATCGCGGAGCGAGAGTGCGTCGAGCACCGGATCGCCGAGGCGCAAGGGCGCCGGCGCCGGCGTGAGCCCCTTCTTGTGGCGGAGCACATACTCGACGTACTCGGCGCCGACATGGCCGCTGGTCATCACCTCGGCCATCGCATCGCGCGTAGCGTGCTCGCCGAAAAGCTCGACGAGGAACACGAGCCTCACGGTCTCGCGGTGTACGGAGCGACCGCCGGCGGCGAAGATCTTGAAATACTCGACGCCGGTGTCGTCGAGGCCGACCAGGCCGGGTGGCAGCGCACCCGCCGCGGCGCGGGGCTTGGTCTGGAGCAGCCCCTCACGATGCGACGGATGCTCGATGTCCTCGCCGACCTTCCACGACCGGCGGTGCGCGGCGATTTGCTTCTTGCCGAGCCAGACGCTGACCACATCGTCGTCGGCGCGGACGAGCACGGTCTGGCTCGCGAGCCGCCACGGCACGCTATAGCGATTACGATCGAAGGTGACGCGGAACATCTTCGTCACCGGGTTGGTCTCGACGTCGTCGACATCGAACACGGTGTCCGGAATCGGCTTGAGCTTCTTCTGCTCCTCGTGCCGGAACACCAGCGACGGCACCTTGCCGGTCTCTTCGTGGCGGCGGTTATTCGCGATGTCGTCGCGCCACGTCATCGCCTGCGTGTTGAGGTCGAGCAGATCGGAAAACCGGCGGCCGGGCCAGAACCGGCTGCGCACGAAGCCAATGGGTCGCTCGACGCGACCTTTCTCGTTGCCCTTGCGCACGTTGCAGGCGACGACCGCGAAGTCGCGCGACTTGGCGTACTCGAGGAACCGCCGATTGAACACGGTCGCGTGCGGCGCGTGCGAGAGCACGACCGTCTTCATGTTGTCGAAGATGTCGGCGGTGGCGACGCCGCCGAAGAACTTGATGCCCCGCTCCATGCAGCGCAGGAACGTGCCCATCGCCTGACTCAGCGTGAACTCGAGATACAAGAGGCGCGAGTAGCAGGCGACCATCACGAACGCCGACACGCGACGCGGACACCCGGGCAGCGCGAACCCGAAGTCGGCCCAGTCGACCTGGTACGCAGCGCCGGGCTTGAAGTCGAGCGTCAGGAACGCTTCCCTCGGCGGACGCGGACGCAGCTTCGCGACGCGGTCGCGCAGGATCGTGATGCCGCCGGTGTAGCCCAGCGGCCGGAGCCGCTCGAGGATCCCCGGCGCGGTGAACTCGGGCGTCTCGCCGAGCAGGCGGCGGATCTCGGCTTCGTAGGTGTCGAGCAGCGACGGGCGCGGATCGCTCGACGGCGGCGTGCGCTCCGGTCCGCGTGCGAGCAGCCGGCGAACAGTCTTGCGCGACAACGTCAGCCGCTTCGCGATCGCGCGGATCGACAACCCCTCGACGAGCGAGAGCCGCAGGACCTCGGAGAGCCGCGTGTCCTGCTCGGTCAGCGCGGCCGCGAGCTTGGGCAACCTGGCCATCGTCAGTTTCCGTCGGGAACGAGCCACCGCAGGTAGAGCTGGCGCAGATCGGCGAAGTCGCCGATGCCTCGAATGCGCTGGCCGCGCCGACGCCGCGCTCGTCGGTCATGGACCTCGACATCGAAGAACACCGAGCGCATGCCGATGCCCAACTCGTCGGTCAGGGCGAGGCAGGATCCGGCTGCCTGCTCGTCCACAGACAACACAACGTGGAGCTTCGCGTCGAGCCACAGCGACAGCCCCTCCAGGAACACCATCGTCGCCTGCTCGTGGCGCATCGACGAAGGCGGCGGCAAGATCGCTCGCAGCAACTCGTCGCCGCCATGGGTCACGAGCACGCGTGTCCTCGTCGGCGACGGGATGATGACTACCGTGTATCTCATGGACGTCCTCGCGGAACCCGACCGTGCTCATCACGAGCAGTGGTGCGGCGTCCGACGCAGAGCATTCAGCACGCGGCGCAACTTCCTCGCTACATGCATCAGGCAACGCCAATGCTTCGGCCTGCTTCGCGGCGCGGTCGAGGCGCTGGGCCCGGCGGCCTTGCTTGCCGTCGTCGCCGAGGCTCCGCTCGTAGCGAGCGCTCGCGGCGCGATGACTGGCGGTAGCGGCGTGCTCGCGACACTCCTCGCCGCAGTACTCGTGGCCTCGATAGTCTCGTCGGCACACGACGAACGTCACGACGCACCACAGGCAACTCAACTCGTAAACGGGAACGTCGGCGTCCAAGGCTCCAGGTGCAGCCGCCAGAAACTTGGACGTGAACCAGGACCGTGGGACATATGGCTCGTCGAAAGCCCGGCTCTGGGTCTACGACCGAAGGCTCGAGCTGCTGACTCGGGCCTTCACTCTTTTCGGTGCGCCGAGATCATCCGGTCGCGGAAGTCGACGGGCCACTTCTCAACACGTGGTCTCCCGGTCCCCGGTGATCCTGGTGGAAGTGGTCCCCTCCAAGCCCGGTGGTGACACTCGGTCGGTCGCAAGACACGAACGATCCCAGCCGCCATCAAGCGCGGGTTGCTCGAGCGTGATCGGACATGCCGCTTTCCAGGGTGCACAACTCGCGTGTTCCTCGAGGGCCATCACATGGAGCACTGGGCCCTGGGAGGTGCCACCTCGCTCAAGAATATGGTCTCCATGTGCAGTTTATGCCGGGCCCGGCATAAACTGCATTATGCCGGGTGCGTGGTTATGCCGGGTAGCAGTGATCCTTCCGACGACGATGAAGGCTTTCTACCCGGCATAATCACAGGCCGTTCAGGAAGGTCAGCAACTCGTCATCTGGGCGAAAC
>JACDDT010000040.1 GCA_013816855.1 Gemmatimonadaceae bacterium | reverse complement strand
TACAACACCGCTCGGCCGCACGGCGGCCTCGCTGGCCAAACCCCAAGCGAGTACGCAGAACAATTCGAAGAGAAAAACCCTGAACGACTGTCAGCTTAAAACCGGACCTAAAGAGGGGCTACCGTCATACCGACAGCATCGTGGTGTTTGGATTTGTCGATGAGGACGACGAGCCGTACCCCTACGCTTACAAGATCCTGGGCGGCCGCGCTGGCGCGGAGTTCATTCTGGACATGGAGAGAGGCGGCTGCTCGCACTAACCTATCCGTTCAGACCGGTTCACCCATGTCTATCCGCGGTATGCTTGGTGGTAGCCATTGCTGACGACATCACGATATTAATTCGTGGTCATTGAACTCTCCGGAGGCATCATGCTCGTTCGTCCAATACTTCTCGCATCGTTGTTCGGCTTGTGCGGATGCGCGTCCGCGGCCTCGTCCGGCGGACTCGGCGCTGGCGATTTCGCGAGCGCTGAGCGTGCGCTCCACGAACGCAGCGACGACTTTCAGCGCACCGAGTCTGCGCTCGATGCTGTCCGCGCTGCAGCTTTCTGGGCGGAAGATGCGGTGGTGCAGCCAGCGGGAACGCCGAGCGTCGTCGGGCGTCCTGCGGTGCTCGCGCTGTATCGCCAGTTCTTCGGCCCCATGGGGGTAAAGGAACTCAAGGGCACGGCAACTCGGCTCGTGATCGCCCGCTCCGGCGATCTCGCATACGAGACCGGGATCAATCGGATCGTGATCGGAACCCCGGCCGGTGATCTCCTAGACGTGGGCAAATATCTGCTCGTGTGGAGAAAGATCGCTGGCGAGTGGTATGTCTCCACGCTCAGCTTCACGAGCGACGCCCCCGCACCCGTCTTGTTAAAGCGCTGAGCGAGCGGTGCCCTCAGCCATTGTTATTTTTTCAGCCATTCAAAAATACTTCGGAGCCGCAAAGGCTTATATGCTAGCACGTTAGCAAGCTACAGGTAAAGTAAACTCTACGCGGCCGATGCGATCTACGGATTGCCTTCGAGAACGTAGATCGTGCGTACGCGCTTCAGCTTGAGATTTAACGGGGGACGTGGATGCAAAAAACCCGGCCGCATCGCGACCGGGTTTTTTAACAACCAATAGCTAGAAAGCCTAAAACAGAACTCCGACCGTCACCGGAACGAAGCTCGTCGAGCCGCCGTTCTCGGAGATGCGGTGGTACCGCGCCTCGATGAACGTGTCGAACCCCGTAAGCGGAATCTTGAGTCCGGCGCCGACGTTGAAGCCAAAGTGATTCTGCGACTCGCCGCTGACCACCGTACCGCTCAATGACTCGTGGTAGTAGCCCGGTCCACCGATCACGTACGCGCCGAGTGCCGGACCGGGAATGACGTTCGCGAGCGCATTACCGGTAACTGAAAACACATTCGCGTTGCCGCCGCCCATCTTGAAGCCGAACTGATTGAACGCCGCATCGATCCGGAAACCGATCGGAAGCGCCACCGGCTGAAGAGCGAGGGAGCCCGTCACGTTGTAACCGGTTTTAACCGCGCTTCCGAAATCACCCGTCGGAATGGCGGCGCCGAGCGATACGCCGAGGCGCACCGGCTTGACGATGGACGTAACCTGCGCATGCGCGCTCGATGCGAACCCAAGTGCGGCGACAACGACTGCCGCGGCCGAAATTACATATTTCTTCATTCAATCTCTCCGTGTTTATGACTCCGCAGAGTCGTGTGCTTAGCGTCCCGAATCTTCACCTTGGGACGATTTGTGATTCTTCAGGCAACCCGGTGTAAACGCACGCCGGGTTGGTGTCATCTTATACATCATGACAGCTGCGGAAGGTCCATCCACAGACTTGAGCGCGCTCACACGCATCGCGCACGGCGATGCGGCTGCTTTCGCGCAGTTAGTCGCAGAGTATCAGCCGCTGGTCTATCGCTGGGCTCTTACTCTCGCTGCCGACCCGGACGATGCAGATGACGTGGTTCAGGAGACGTTCGTCACCGTCCACCGCAAGTTGGAATGCTTCGACGAAAGCGGGCCATTTATCGCGTGGCTTTACGCCATCACGCGGCGCTCCGTTGCCCAGCGGTGGCGAGTGAGTACCCGCCGCAAGAAGCTGCTTGAGGCGAATACCGATATGACTCGGGATGTGTATGTCACCGATCCGGGCGCGCGGGTAGATCGGTCGCGCGCGATCGCGCTCATCAGAGAATCGTTCAAGCTGCTGCCGCAAAAGCAGCGGGAAGCGTTTGACCTGGTCGATCTTCAGGGGCATACGCCGGCAGAGGCGGCGGAGCTCACTGGAGCGAAGGCAGTCACGATCCGTGCGCATCTATTCAAGGCACGCTCGGCGATTCGCGCGAGAATTCTTTCTCAACACCCTTTATATGACGCCTGAACCCATCTCGTGCGAGCAGTCGCTCAAGGCGCTCGCCACGTTGTCAGCCGCGGAGCTCGAATCGAGCCGCGCGCTCTCCGATCACGCGGCTGCATGCCCTGACTGCGCGCGTGTCGCCGGGATCGTGCTCGAGCGGGAGCGCTCGCTGGCGCTCGCCATTGATTCCCTCGCTCCGCGCGGCGATCCGGCAGTGATCGCGGGAAGGGCGGCAATCGCGGCGCAGAGGCGGGGGACTGCGCACTTAGTGAAGTGGATCCTCTTTGCGGCGATGGCGGCGACCGCGTGGTTTGCACTCGACAGCACTATCGGTACGCATGAGCGCAGCGTTGCGGCTTCATTAAAAACTGAAACGATTCGATTCAGCTGTCTCACCCCGCAGCAGGCGGAGAGTCTCATCGAGCCCTACGTGCGCACCAACGGACACGCCATCTATTTCATTCCGGGAATTCAGGGCGTCACCGTCCGCGCGATGCCCGCCGAAATCGAGCGATCGAAAACGCTGATCCACGAGTTCGACTTGCAGATGCGAGCGGAGAAGGCCGGCTCTTGCGAGCTGCCGCCAATGCCGAAACCCTAGCGTTCGGCGGAGCGCTCCCGCTACAATGAGGCATGGCATCCGATCTCGTGTATCTCAACGGAAAAATTCTTCCTCGCAGCGAAGCGCTCGTCCCGGTGGAGGACCGCGGCTTCGTTTTCGGCGACGGTGTTTATGAAGTGCTCCGCGTCGTGCAGGGCCGCTTCTTCGCCGCGGATTTTCACAACGAGCGCCTTAAGCGCAGTCTCGCGGGAATTCGGATTGAAATCCCGGCCAATTACGCCCCGGAGAAACTGAATGAGATTGCCGCGGAGCTGCTGAGAGCAAACTCCCAGCTCGATGGCGAAGCGACCGTCTATATGCAGGTGACGCGCGGGGTGGCGACGCGCGCGCACGCGTTCCCGTCGCCGGCGGTAGCACCGACGGTGTACATCTCCACTGCTGCGTTCAAGCCGATGACGCGCCTTCAGGAAGACGGTACGCTTGCAGTCACACATCCAGATCTCCGGTGGGCACGCTGCGATTACAAGACGATCAATCTCCTTCCAAACATTCTCGCGTCCCAGTACGCGGCAGAGCAGGGCGCCACCGAGGCGATTCTCATTCGCGATGACGAGATCACCGAAGGCGCGAAGACGAACGTTTTCGGAGTTCTCGACGGTGCGCTGCGTACGCATCCGTGCAACAGCCACATTCTTCCTGGTATCACGCGCTCCGTTGTCGAAACACTCGCTTCAGGCCTGAACGTTGCGATCGACCACACGCCTATCAAGAAGAGCGATATCCCCAAGCTGCAGGAGCTCTTCATTAGCGGCACCACCACCGACGTCATGCCTGTCGTCGCTCTCGACGGCAAGCCGGTCGGCGATGGAAAGCCGGGGCCGATCACCCGGCGGCTGCAGAAAATTCTCAACGAGAGCATCTACTCTTCGGCGCCGCTCGGCGATTGATTCAAGCTCTATGACCGACTACTTTGAGTTGGTCGTGCGCCAGTAGCTCAGTTGGATAGAGCAACAGCCTTCTAAGCTGTGGGTCGGGGGTTCGATTCCCTCCTGGCGCGCCAATGAATTCTGTAAAGCGCCCTTAGCTCAATTGGTTAGAGCAACTGACTCTTAATCAGTAGGTTCTCGGTTCGATTCCGAGAGGGCGCATTGGGATGGAGGCCGCGGCGCGGCCTCCATTTTCTTTTTCTAACTAATGCGAAACCCCTGGCGAGGACTCGGCGGACTTCCGCGCGAAATCTGGCTGTTGTTCACCGCGAACCTGGTGAACAGAGCGGGGATGATGGTGCTGCCGATGCTCCTCATCTATCTCACCCGCGAGCTTGGCTTCACCCCCGCCCGAGCGGGATTCGTATTCTCGGCGTACGGCATCACCGCAATCGTCATCGGTCCGCTCGCGGGACGTCTCGCCGATCGCGTCGGTCCGCTGCCCCTGATGCGCGCGTCCCTCCTGCTCTCGGGCACGGCGATTCTTTTCTATCCGCTCGCGCGCACTTTTCCCGCGGTTATCGCCATCACCTGCGTGTGGGCGGCGGTCTCGGAGCTCTTTCGACCAGCGAGTCTCTCGGCGATCACGGGTGTCGTTCCTCCCGAGCAGAGGAAAGCGGCTTTCGCTGTCCATCGTCTCGCCATCAACCTCGGCATGAGCGTCGGGCCAGCGCTCGGCGGATTCCTCGCTGCCATTTCCTTTCGTTACATGTTCATCGTCGACGGCGTCACTTCGATCGTCGCGGGGATCGTTCTAGCGTCTGCCGCGTGGAACCCGTTTGAATCTGGTGATGAGAATGCGCCATCGTTGATCGGCGCGCAGCGAGTGCTCAGTCCTACTTTCCTCGTGTTTCTCATCGGCGTCGTGCTCTCGGGCATCGTCTTTTTTCAGCACGAAGGGGCGATGCCGCTTTTCATCACGAAAGAACTTCATCTGAGTCCAGCGTTTTACGGACTGCTCTTTACGCTGAACACTCTCATGATTGTGGCGATGGAGGTGCCTCTCAACATGGCAACCTCTCACTGGGCGAACAGGAGCACGATGGTTATCGCTGCGATGTTGTTCGCGGTCGGGTTCGGCGCGCTTGCATTCGTCTCCACTCCAATGGGAGTCATTGCCACAGTAGTGGTGTGGACGTTCGGTGAAATGCTCCTTTTTCCGTCGATGTCCGCGCACATGGGAGACATCGTCCCACCCGAGCGTCGAGGCGCTTATATGGGCGCGTACTCGATGGCGCTCAGCGCCGCGTTCGCGGTCGGTCCGTGGCTCGGCACAGCAATATTCTCACGCTTCGGATCGTCCACCGTTTGGGTGACGATGTTCTTTGTCGGAGCGGCCTCCGCGGTGCTGTTATCCGTTTCTACGCCGAGAGCGAACGGGGCGCTTTCTGAATCCGCCTCTGGATCTTAGCCACGAGCATCTCCACCGCCACTGCGTTGTGACCGCCCCGCGGAACGATGATGTCCGCGTATCGTTTGCTTGGTTCGACGAACTGGAGATGCATCGGCTGCACGGTGGAGAGATATTGGTCCAGCACTTCCTCGAGGGGACGGCCGCGACTTTTGATGTCGCGCTTGATTCGGCGGATCAGCCTGATGTCCGCGTCAGCGTCCACGAACACCTTCACATCGCAGAGATCCCGCACCCGCTCATCCACCAATAAAAGAATGCCATCGATGACCACCACTGCCGGGGGTTCTATGTGCCGGGTCTTCGTTGAGCGGAGGTGTGTGACAAAATCATACTCCGGCTTGTCGATCGCTTTGCAGTCGGCGAGCAGGCCGAGGTGTGTGCAGAGAAGATCGAAGTCGAAAGCATCCGGGTGGTCCCAGTTGACTTTGCGCCGCTCCTCGAGAGGGATCTCCGTGAAGTTTTTGTAGTAGGCGTCCATATCGATGAACGCCACGGACGAAGTCGCCAGGCCTTCCGCGACCTTGCGAGCGACGGTGGATTTTCCCGAGCCGGACCCGCCGGCGATTCCGATGATGAAAGGCTTCACTTGATTCAGTTCAAGTTCTCTGCGTACGAATCTTTCGTCAATGTGGAACGCCTTCTGCGAGGAACTGTATCAACGTAATCGGAGCTGAATAAATGAAATCCACTCGTTCGATCCTTGCCGCTCTCGCTGGCTTCTCCCTCGCTCTGTCCGCGTGTGCGCCGGTGAAGACTGCCCCCGGAACCTACCAGACGCGGACAACGCTGAAGGTCGACAACCGCGCGTATCTAGACATGACGATCTACGTGATGCGCGGTGCGGAGCGCGTGCGACTAGGCCAGGCGACGGGTGCGAGCTCGTCGACCTTCACTATCCCAGCAGACATGGTGCAGATGCTAACTCCGCTCCGCTTTGTGGCGGATCCGATTGGCAGTTCCCGCGCGGCGATCTCCGAGGAGCTCAACGTTCGGGCAGGTGATGAGGTGGTGATGGAGATTCCGCCCGGCTAAAGGGGGAAGCCCGGCGCGGCTACTACGCTGAGAGCGCCCGGGAGACATTCGATCGACACGCTCGAGCTGCGCGCGTGCCGCAGCTCTCCGTCGATCTCCATCGCCGGAGGCGAGAGAAAAGTGAGTGTCAGCGACGAATGTCTCTCGAAACTCACTTCCGGTAGCTCCGGGTGGCGGCCCTGCATTGTGGCGAGGAATATCTTGAGCCGACGGGCCGGTCTCGCATCCGCAAATGAATGAACGTCGAGGCAGCCGTCACACACCGAAGCAAGCGGGGCAATCTTGAACGCGCCTCCCAGGTTTCTCCCGTTGGAGACGGTCAACATCATCCAGGTTTGCGTGACGCCACCGGGGGTGCTAGTCCCGATCGTTACGCCGCCATAAGAGAACAGCTTTCTCAACGCGGATACGATGTACACGGCATTTCCGCGCAGCCACGTCACGGATAGCGCCGCGGCGAGAATTTCCGGATCGATTCCGAATCCGCAGCCGTTGAGAAAATAGATGTCGTCAATTTTGCCGACGTCCATCCTCGCGATCGAGCTTCCCGCGCAAAGGCCCGCAATCTCGGGGAACGAGAGGCTTACCACGCCGAGGGTTTTTGCGAAATCGTTACCCGTGCCGACGGGGACAAGACCAAGGCGGCAGCTCGAGCCCGCGGTAACGATGGTTGCCGCAATCCGGGAGCAGGTCCCATCACCTCCGATTGCCACGATCGTGCCTATTCCGGATGCGATCGCCTCTGCTGCCAGCCGCGATTCATCGCCGGCCCGTTCGGTCTTGACGATGTCGGTGATTCCTTCGGCCGCGAACGCGCGTGTGATCCGCGAGAGCTCTCTTCCCGCGAGATCCCGGCCAGCGGTGGGATTTACGATTAGCCGGATCTTCAAAGGCGGAGGGATTTTCTTCACGGGTCTGGCGAAAATGCGCTCTCAAAAAGTCGCCCTGCAAGGGTGAGAATCCTCTTGCATTGTCGCGTACCCGCAAACACTATAGACCCCCCACGAACAAATGCCGTAATCACCTGGACGAGCGCCAGGTTCAACGAGAGGATCAGATGGCTGGCTCACCCAAAGGCTCAAAAAAATCTTCGGCCGCGAACGCGAAGCGGTCTTCGAATGGAAAGGGTGATCTCGGCAGTCGCAAAGTGCGCTGCGGATTGATCCAGATGAGCAATGCGTTGAACGATGAGAGCGCATCCGTTCCGGAAATTCGCGACGCCATGCTCAACAAGCATCTTCCGTACATCGAGAGCGCGGGGAAGAAAGGCGTACAGATTCTTTGTCTGCAGGAAGTGTTCAACGGTCCGTACTTCTGTCCCAGCCAGGACTCCAAGTGGTGCGACATCGCCGAGGCGGTTCCAGGGCCTACGACGGAGCTGATGCAGGAGATCGCGAAGCGCCACAAGATGGTGATCATCGTTCCCATCTACGAGCGCGAGATGGCCGGTGTGTACTACAACACCGCCGCCGTAATCGACGCAGACGGAACGTACCTCGGGAAGTACAGAAAGAATCACATCCCGCAGACGTCAGGATTCTGGGAGAAATATTTCTTTAAGCCGGGCAATCTTGGCTACCCGACCTTCCAGACGAAATACGCGAAGATCGGCGTCTACATCTGCTATGACAGGCATTTTCCCGAAGGGGCGCGGCTTCTCGG
Source organism: Gemmatimonadaceae bacterium (assembly GCA_013816855.1). Classification (GTDB taxonomy): domain Bacteria; phylum Gemmatimonadota; class Gemmatimonadetes; order Gemmatimonadales; family Gemmatimonadaceae; genus UBA4720. The sequence continues at coordinate 12,910 of JACDDT010000040.1, read as the reverse complement.
ATTGCACGGCGCCGAGATCGTGTTCAACCCGTCGGCCACAGTTGCCGGGCTTTCGCAGTACCTGTGGAAGCTGGAGCAGCCGGCGCATGCCGTAGCAAATGGCTACTTCATGGGGTGCATCAATCGCGTCGGCATCGAGGCTCCGTGGAACATCGGGAAATTCTACGGCAACAGCTATTTCGTTGATCCGCGCGGAAACTTTCTCGCCACCGGCAGCGAAGACAACGACGAGCTTATCGTCGCCGATCTCGACCTGTCGATGATCGAGGAAGTGCGCCGCACGTGGCAGTTCTACCGCGATCGCCGTCCCGACACGTACGAGGATATGGTCGAGCAGTTGCCATAAGCTATGTTCGTTCTCATCCGCGCCCTCATATACTCCGCCCTTTTCCTTTGGCTCTGGGCGATGCTCGTGCCGCAGTGGCTGGGCTTGGTGGCGCCGACCCCCGCTGCTATGGGCCCGGCGCAATACACCGGGTTGGTCGTCGGCGCGGCGGGACTCGGACTCGCGCTTTGGTGTGTGTGGAACTTCGCCAGGACTGGCCGTGGTACGCCGCTCCCAGCTGATGCTCCGCGTGAGCTCGTCGCGACAGGTCCCTACCGTTATTCACGAAACCCGATGTACGTCGGGGGCACCGCGCTCATCGCCGGCAGCGCGATTTACTTGCGGTCGTGGCCGTTCGTGCTCTACGCGGCAGGTTTCTTCACGCTCACGTTTATTATCGTTGTGATGTACGAGGAGCCGCATCTCAGAAATGTTTTCGGCGAATCGTATCGCGCCTACAAAACCGCGACGCCGCGTTGGATCCCCCGGCTCGGGTCACGCTGATGGCGTTGCTCATCAAGGGCGGCCGGATCATCACCGCGACGGACGATTACGTCGCGGACATCTATTGCGAAGGCGAGACGATTACCCGCATCGACAAGTCCATTGACGCGGCGTCTCTGAAGAAAAATGACGTCGAGGTGATCGACGCGAGCGGTAAGTATGTCTTTCCCGGCTTCATCGATCCTCACGTGCACATTTATCTGCCGTTTATGGGCAGCTTCGCAATCGATGACTACGAATCCGCCAGCAAGGCCGCTCTCGCCGGCGGAACGACGACGCTCATCGAGATGATCTGCCCGGGTCCGACCGACGAGCCGTTCGCCGCGTTCGAGACATGGAAGTCCAAAGCGGAGGGTATTTCCGCGATGGATTACACCTTTCATATGTCGGTGGTGCGGTTCGAGGCGGCCGTTCGCGAGCAGTTCAAGCAGATCGTCGATGCCGGAGTCGCGTCGTTCAAAGTCTTTCTCGCTTACAAAGGCGCTCTTGATCTCTCCGACGAAAGCTTGTTCGCGATGATGCAAATGGCGAAGAAGCTCGGCGTCATCGTTACCGCGCACTGCGAAAATGCGGAAGCTGTTGATGCGATGCAGAAGCTGCTGCTGGCGGAAGGGAAGACCGGTCCCGAATGGCATGGACCATCTCGTCCACCAGCCGTCGAAGCAAGCGGAGTCAATCACATCTGCACTTTCGCCTCGCTGACAGGCGCGCACGTGTACACCGTCCACACCTCCTGTGAAGATGCAGTTCGCCAGGCGGAAGCGGCCCGCAGCCGCGGCGTCAAAGTCTGGATCGAGTCCGTCGCCCCGCATCTAGTGCTCGACGAGACTTACGCCGCACGCCCGAACTTCGAGGGGGCCAAGTACGTGATGTCGCCGCCGCTTCGCGAGAAGAAGAATCAGCAGGTTCTCTGGAATGGACTCGCGTCGAGATCGATAAGCACCGTCGGCACCGATCACGCACCCTTCCGCTTCGCCGATCAGAAGGTGATGGGCAAGGACGCGTTCACGAAAATTCCGAACGGTATTGCAACCATTCAGGAGCGCGTGGACCTCGTGCACACCTATGGCGTCGTTCCCGGCAAGATCTCGCTGCAGGCGATGGTGGATTCGTGCAGCACAAAGGTCGCCGAGATTTTCGGGATGTATCCGAAAAAAGGTGCGATCCAGGTAGGCAGTGATGCCGACCTTGTGGTTTATGATCCGGAATTCCGCGGTACGTTTTCGCAGGCTGACAGCCTGTCTAAGGTCGATTACTGCGCCTACGAGGGCTGGGAGAGAAGGGGAAGGGCGAGCGTCGTCACGCTTCGTGGCGAAGTTCAGGCTCGCGATGGCAAATTCGTCGGTACGACCGGGCGCGGACAATTCGTCGCTCGCGAGCCGACCCACGGGTGAGAGACATGGAACGCGAGCAGATGGATTCAGCCACAGTCCGCGCCAAGCACAAGGAATTCCTTTTCCCTTGCGTGGCGAACTACTACGAAGAGCCGATCGTCCTCACCTCCGGCCAGGGATGCTGTGTTAGGGACGCCGACGGGCGCGACTATCTCGACTTCTTCGGTGGCATTCTCACGCTAAGCCTCGGTCATTGTCACCCCGACATCGTAGCGCGCGTGCACGACCAGGTCGCGCAGCTCGAGCATACTTCAACACTCTATCCTACCGAGAACATCGTTCGCGCCGCCGAGCATCTCGCGAATATCACTCCCGGGAAGCTCAAGAAGAGTTTCTTCACTGCCAGTGGCACTGAGGCGGACGAGACCGCGATTCTTCTCGCCAAGATCTTTACCGGAAGCGACGAGATTATCGCCCTGCGTCACGGCTACAGCGGACGCAGCCTCACCGCGCTCTCCGTCACCGGGCACAGCGCTTGGCGGCTTATTCCCACGCAGGTCGCGGGCATCAAGCACGCGATGTCGCCGTATTGCTACCGCTGCCCCTTTGGCCTCGAGTATCCGTCCTGCGGCGTTCGCTGCGCGACGGACATCGAGAACCTCATTCAGACAACCACCAACGGCCACCCCGCCGCCTTTATTGCCGAACCTATTCAGGGTGTGGGAGGGTTTATCGTTCCGCCGCCCGAGTACTTCGAGGTCGCGGTGGCGATCATTCGAAAATATGGGGCAGTATTTATCTGCGACGAGGTGCAGACCGGTTTCGGGCGCACGGGCGACAAATGGTGCGGCATCGAGCACTGGGGCGTCGAGCCAGAGATCATGACGTTCGCGAAGGGGATCGCTAATGGAATGCCTGTCGCCGCCACCATCGCAACCGATGAAGTCGCCAATAAGTTCACCGGCCTCAGCATCTCCACGTTCGGCGGCAATCCGCTCTCGATGGCGGTGACCGACGAGACTCTCACCGTGATGCAGCGCGAGAACGTGCCGAAGCGCGCCGCCGAGCGTGGTGCGCAGTTGAGAGGGCATCTCGACGGCTTCAAGGAGAAATATCCCTTCATCGGCGAAGTGCGCGGAATGGGATTGATGCAGGCGCTTGAGCTCGTCGAGGATCGGAAAACGAAGGAGCCCGCGCCGAAGCGCACCAACAAGCTGATGGAAGCAGCCAAGAAGCAGGGGCTCCTCCTCGGAAAGGGCGGACTCTACGGCAATGTCATACGCATCGCGCCGTCACTGCTGGTGAGCGCTTCCGAGATCGACGACGGCGCGCGCCGTCTCGACAAGGCTCTCGCCGAAGTCGCATGACGAGCGCCGCGTACGATCCACAGCTCTATAACGCAGACCTCGCTCCGGTTACTCCGGAGCGTCGCACTTGGGGATGGTGGCACATCACCTGTCTGTGGATCGGTATGGCGATCTGCATTCCGACTTATACACTAGCCTCTAGTCTCGTCGACGGTGGATGGACGTGGCAGGCCGCGGTTGGCTCAGTCGTTCTCGGGAATCTCATCGTTCTCGTACCGATTCTCCTCAACTCCCACGCGGGGACGCGCTACGGAATCCCGTTTCCCGTTCTGGCGCGCTCGGCCTTCGGCGTTTTCGGCGCGAACATTCCCGCTGTGCTCCGCGCCGTCGTCGCGTGCGGATGGTTCGGTATTCAGACGTGGATCGGCGGCTTCGCAATCTTCAAAATGCTCGAAGCGATCGCGCCTTCTATCGCGCAAATGCCGAACATCCTTCCTTCATTTGTCGGCATTGGCACGGCGGAGTTCATCTGCTTCATGCTCTTCTGGTCGCTGCAGGTTTGGATCGTGATGCGCGGAATGGAATCCATCCGCTTTCTGGAGACGTGGGGATCGCCGTTTCTCCTCGCCATTGGAATCGCGCTTCTCATATGGGCGTGGTATCGCGTCGGCAGCTGGGGATTAATGCTTACCAATCCGCCGCAGACGGCGGCAAGCCGCAGCGCCGGGTTCGCCGGTGGCATCCTCGGCGCGGGCCTCACGTCCGCTGTCGGCTTCTGGGGAACGATGGCGCTTTCAATTCCCGACTTCTCGCGATTCGCGAAGTCTCAGAAAGACCAGATCATCGGCCAGGCGCTTGGTCTTCCCGGGACGATGGCGCTCTTTGCGTTTATCGGAGCTGTTGTCACAACCGCTACGGCGGTCATCTTCGGCCATCGTATCTCCGACCCCGTGGAGCTGCTCTCTCACATCGGCGGACCGCTCATGGTGGTCGTGTCGATGATCGGACTCACAGTTGCGACGCTAACCACCAATCTCGCGGCGAACGTCGTCGCGCCGGCGAATGATTTCAGCAACATCTCGCCCTCACGCATCTCATTCAAGAAGGGTGCGATGATCACCGCGCTCATCGGAATCGTGATGATGCCATGGCGCCTTTATAACGATGCGGCCGCGTACATCTTCGCTTGGCTCATCGGGTACGGCGCGCTTCTCGGTCCCATTGCCGGCATTATGATCGTGGACTATTTCATCCTTCGAAAAAAGCAGATTGCCGTCGATGAGCTCTTTCGTCGCGGCGGCCGCTATGAATATTGGAACGGTATCAATTGGATTGCGGTCACCGCTTTCGCTCTCGGTGTGCTTCCAAGTCTTCCCGGATTCCTCGGCGCTTTAGGCGTGTCGAAGCCGTCACCGCTATTCGCAGAACTATACAATTGGTCCTGGTTCGTCGGCGTGGCCGTCGCGGGCATCGTTCACTTCATCGGGATGAAAGCGATGGCTCCCGCAGGCAATCTCGCAGCCGCTTATGCCGCAGAATAATCCAGTCGCGTTTTCCGCCCCGCAGGGGCCATTGCTCCCCGAGCCGCATGTCATGGACCCGCTTCCGATGACGCAGCTCGAGGAAAATTTTGCCGACATTGCGCCGCCTCTCAATCGTGATGCCGCGCTCCTCGAATCGACGAAATGCCTCTACTGTCACGACGCGCCCTGTATGATCGCGTGTCCGACGCACATCGACGTTCCGTCGTTCATTAAGAAGATCAACACCGGCAATCTTCGCGGCTCCGCGCGTGTCATTCTCGATGCAAATCCGATGGGGCACTCCTGTGCCCGCGCGTGTCCCGTAGATGTTCTATGCGAAGGCGCGTGCGTCCTCAACGATCGCGATGAAGAGCCGATTAAAATCGCGCTGCTCCAGCGCTACGCGACCGATTACGCGATCGAAAAGAGTCTTCGCCTCTTCGAGCCCGGTGCAGCGACTGGAAAGAAAGTCGCGATTATTGGAGCGGGCCCCGCCGGTCTCTCCTGCGCCCAGGACCTTCGCCGCATGGGTCACGCGGTGACGATTTTCGACGCGCATCCGGTTCCCGGCGGCCTCAATACCTATGGTATCGCCGAGTACAAGATGCGCCCGCCGATCGCGCTCGCCGAAGCGAAAATGGTCATCGACCTCGGCGCCGAGATAAAGTCGGGTGTTACTGTTGGACGCGATGTGGCTTTCGAGGATTTGCACAAGGAGTATGACGCAGTGCTTGTCGCTGTCGGCTTATCCGGAACGCGAAAGCTTGGAATCCCCGGGGAAGAGCTTCCCGGCGTGATTGACGCACTCGCATTCATCGAGCATCTCAAGACCCACCCGTACGACGAAACGCCAGTGGGACGCAACGTGGTCGTCGTCGGTGCGGGCAATACTGCCATCGACGCGGTGACTCAAGCAAAGCGTCTCGGCGCGAATGCAGCGACGATAGTTTATCGCCGCGGCGAAGAGGAAATGCCTGCCTACGAGTACGAATTCCAGCTAGCGAAGAAAGATGGCTGCGCCTTCCGCTTCTTCACCGTTCCCAAGCGCGTCATCGGAACTGATCGCGTGACGGGCCTCGAGTGCGTGCGTAGTCAAATGGGCCCACCTGGAGCAGATGGCAAGCCAACGCTCGTAGAGGTGCCAAACAGCACCCACGTTGTCGAGTGCGACATGCTCATGCGCGCCACCGGCCAGGGAAGAAATGGAGATTTCCTCAAGTCAGCGGGAATCACCATTCAGAGCGGGAGCGTCGTAAGCACGCTTCCGAATGTTTTCGTTGCGGGTGATTGCCTTAGCGGCGGCGCCGAAATCGTCAATGCCGCGGCGGACGGAAAAGCTGCTGCCGCTGCAATCAATCTCGCGCTCGGCGGGCAACCGGTAATGTCGCAGCGCGACCGGATGATCCGCGCATGATGCAGACACGGAGAGCCGGCTGATGGCAGATCTCAAGGTGAATTTCGCGGGCATCGAAAGCCCGAACCCATATTGGCTCGCTTCAGGGCCGCCGACTAATACTTACGTTCAGGTCGCGAAAGCATTCGATCTCGGCTGGGGCGGCGCGGTATGGAAGACCGTTGGCGAACCGATTCTCAACGTCTTCTCGAGGTATGGCTCGATCGATCTCGGCTCGCAGCGCATGGTCGGCTTCAACAACATCGAGCTTATCAGCGACCGTCCCATCGAAGACAACCTGCGGGAAATCGCCGAGGTAAAGAAGAAGTATCCGAAGCACGCGGTGATCACGTCGCTGATGGTGGAGACAAATCAGAAGGCGTGGCACGACATGGTACTACGCGCGCAGGATACGGGCACCGACGGCTTCGAGCTCAATTTCGGATGTCCGCACGGAATGAGTGAGCGGGGGATGGGCGCGGCGGTCGGACAGGATCCGGGCTACGCATGCGACATCGTCGGTTGGGTGAAGCAGGTCGCCAAGATTCCGGTGATCGTGAAACTCACGCCGAACATCACTGACATCCGGCTCGTCGCGCGCGCGGCGAAGAAGGGCGGCGCCGACGCCGTGTCGCTCATCAACACGATCAATTCGATTGTCGGGGTCGATCTAGACACCTTCACACCGCTGCCGAATGTCGGAGGGAAATCGAGCCACGGCGGATACTGCGGACCGGCGGTGAAGCCGATCGCGCTCAACATGCTTTCGGAGACGGCGAGCGATCCCGAGGTGCAGATCCCGATTTCCGGAATCGGAGGAATATCGAATTGGCGCGACGCGGCCGAGTTCATCTCACTCGGCGCCGGCAGCCTCCAGGTGTGTACCGCTGCCATGCACTACGGCTTTCGAATCATAGACGATCTATGTGACGGCCTCTCTAATTGGATGGATGAGAAGGGCTACAAGAACATCGAAGAGATTCGCGGCCGCGCTGTGTCGAAGGTGACGAAGTGGGAGAATCTGGATCTCAACTATCATCTAGTTGCCAACATCGATCAGGATCTTTGCATTCGGTGCGAGCTCTGTTGGGCGGCGTGCGAAGATGGGGCGCACCAGGCGATTCGGAGATTGCCGCGCGAGTTCGGCGGCCCGGTTGTCGAGATCATCGACGAGGCGTGCGTTGGGTGCAATCTCTGCTCACAGGTGTGTCCGGTGCAGGGATGCATCACGATGCAGCAGCTTCCGGTCGGCGAGAAGCCCGTGACTTGGAAGGAATACAACGCGGGGAAGGGGACGCTCGCTCCGCGCGGGGACGCCGTTCACACGGCCACGTGGGCGCCGCACAAGTGATGGGCTGAGGCCGTCGATAAAAAAAGCCCCGGACGAAATGTCCGGGGCTTTTCGTTTTGTTTTCAAAGTTCGGTCAAGTGGCGTCCATGGTGCAGCAACCGGAGGCGCAGGTAACCCAAGCCGAATCATCGCCACCGTAGAAAAGCGCGAGGTTGCTGAAGATCACCTTCAGCCCTCCAAACCCGAGCATGTCCATCTTTTGGACCGCCGGCGGCGGGTGGCGTACCTTGCCGCATTCCTGGAAATCGGCGGATGAGCCGGCCCACCAGAGCCGAGCCTTCGGGGTGCACTCGTGAAAGGCCCCGTTCGCGACAGTCGATTGTGAGTATGAAGAGCCGCTCTTCTCCAACTGCGCCAAAACCCACGTAGCGACCCGCGTGCTCGTCGCCGGATAGACAATGAAGAGATAAGTGTCGTTCTTGAGGAACGGATAACCATCCGTATCCTCGTGGATGCGATCTACCACGGCGGCGATCGTACCGTAGGTGCCGGGGTCCTTCGAGTCGAGATACTTCGCGTCGGCGGTGGCCGTTATCGTCACGGGTGTCTTTCCGAATCCGCCTAAACAGCTAAAGAACGACCTGCACTTTCGGCGCTGCGTATTCCCGCCGCCCATCTTCGTTCCCTTGACGAAAGTCATGAGGTCGTCGCCAGAATAATTGGCGAGCGGTTGGGTCAGCTCGCCGGAAAGCTTCGGCGGACGAACGTATCCGGTGGGCTGCGTCGCAGACGAAGAGGGATACGTACTGATGGAAGCCGCCGAACACGCCGCCACACTGAGCAGACCAATCGCCCCGAAACGATTCAAATACTTGTAGCGCAAGATGCCCCCTGGGAAAAGTTGACTAATGTCCGCTCGCGATTGCTTTCATTCGTGCGACTTGTGGCTGCAGCTCGCTGTCCGCGCTTGTCCACAGGATCGCGACAGCCGAAGCGTAACGGCTAGCAATACTGTGGTCGCCGGTCTTCTGCGCAAGATCGGCTCGAAGCATCATTGCTCGAACTAATCCGGCTGCGCCTCCCGGGTCTCGAAGTGTCGCCGCCGGAATCGATGGAAGTGCCCCGAGGGTCAAGTCGAGCTGCTTGATCGCGCCCGCTGTGTCGCCGATCGCTGATCGCACCCACGCCTCCTGGTACGTGAAGTCCGGAGATAAGTCCGTAGGGAGCAGTGAGCGCCTTTTTATTGCGAGTGTGTCGAACATCGCGCGCACGCGCGCGAATTCCCCTCGCGCGGCGGCTTGCTCCATCTTTATCCAACGATCGCTCCCTCCAGTAATGGCAAGAACTGAAGCGTTGTTTGTGCAAGGGGCTGACATCCCCATCGCGCGCGATGACATCGACATCCGGACCCGCTCTCGGTCGGTTTCCGCGACGTAGCTTTGCAGACTCCGGTCAAAGTTGGCCAGCGCGTTTTTGAAGGCCGGCCCGCAGTCACCGAGAAGAGCGTGGGCGAGCAATACATTGGCTGCTTCGCGCACCTTCGGAGGGACCGTCGTTCCGAAGCTCCCCAGAAAAGCGCCGACATAGCTTTCGCTGATATGTAGTCGTCCGCTCAAGGCGGCGACTCCCGCGAGCTCTTCTTCTATGTCGGTGTTGTTCGACTTGACAGCGCCGAGCAGCGAATCCGCAAGGAGTTGCGCGCGAGGCAGCTCACCCCGTTTTACGCGTAGCCGAAACTCGGTTGCCGCGAGTCGCATTCGTTGTACAGAGTCTGCGGAAAGTTGAATAGCGCGTGCGACGGCGGCGCTCGCAGATGGCAAGGCGGTGTGTGATTCTCCGATCTCGCCGCGGGCTTCCAGAATTTCCGCATACGCCTCGTATCCTTTCGCGCTCTTTGGTGCCGATCGGACCCAGTTTGCGACGAAAGCGAGGAGCGTGTTGAGATTCGCCGCAATCGCCTGGTTGCGCGTCGCTGGCGGCGTGTGTGTCGAAAGCTCGGCGAAGGGAAACAGCAAAAAAGCCAGCGTGTCATGATCGATCGAAGGATATGCGACAAAAATCGAGCGCGGCGGCTCTGTGGAATAGCCGCTCCGCAGCCTATTCGCCGCAATCGGAAACAGTCGCTGCAGTTCTTGGAGGCTTGCTAAATCGTACGCCCGCGGCTCCAGCCGAAAAGCGTGGCTGTACGCATCCAGAGCTGCGCGCGAGCTGCTACGAAAGACACGCCCTCTTGCGCTCACTCGTGACCGCAGTACTGACTTGTCGCGAGCTTGGCATTCGCCGAGGCCGTACCATCCAGCGAAATCGAGCGAGTCGGCGAGGACGACCCGGCGATAAGATTCGCACGCGTGCACATAATCTCCTCGCGCCATCGCGCCGAGGCCAAGCGCAAGGTCGGCGTCGCGCGGTGCGAGCGATGCGACGGCGATGGATGAACGAATCGCATCGTCCTGCCAACTCCCGCTATCCGCACGCGGCGCTATCCACTCAGCGACGGTCGCGCTCCACACACGGGCGGCGGTGAATGACGGGTCGGACGCGACTGCCATTTTGAATTTGTCTCGCGCGCCGGCAAGATCCCAGCGCGCGAGAGCGGCATGAGCGTTCCCATACGCGCGCCATGCTGTCACCGAGGTCGTACGGCCTGCGCCGCTTTCGGCGCTTTTCGGAGCACCGGGCAATGACAGAAGAGCGGTGACTGCGGTTGGAAACGCCGTAGCGTCGTCCTTGAGATCGCTGCGCGATACGTCGGTGATGACTGTTCTCGTATCTACGCTGTAGAGGGTCGCGTCGAGAGAGGCATTCACCCGAATTAGCTTGCCAGCGCCCTGCTTTCGCGCGAGATCGAGGGCGTCGTCAATCTTCATTTCGGGTTGGGCTCTGACGGCGTCCGTGATTGTCGCTGGATCCGCCAGCGTAATTCCTGACCATTTCGCGAGCGCGCGATGAATTCCGGTTGCCGCTTCAAAATCGCGGCTCGACACTTGACCACCCGCGCCAAACGGAATCACGACGTACTTCGTGGAATCGAGCGCCGCTCCGCGCGTGAAGGGTGAGCTCCAATGTCCCGGCGGATTTGCAATCACTGCGGCGGCCGACACCAAGACGATCGCGGCAGCGCCGAACCCGAACGCTTTCTGCCTACCGTAAATGGTGCGCCTCAGTGGAGAGCGCCTGCGATCCCGAATCGTTTCGTCGGACCGCGCAAGATCGGAGGAGAATTTCCTGACGCTCTTGTAGCGATCGGCAGGAGAGATCGTGAGAGCGTTCGCAAGAACATCATCGATGTACTCCGGCACTTGCGGGCGGTATGTGCTAACCGGCCTTGGCGTGTGCTTGAAGCGCTGCGCGATCACTGACTGCGTCGTCGGCCCGGTGAACGCCTGCACGCCGGCGATCATTTCGTAGAGCACGCACGCGAGACTGTATACGTCGCTGCGCGCGTCGATGTTCTCTTCACCCGCCGCCTGCTCGGGGCTCATGTACGCCGAGGTTCCAACGATGAGTCCGCTCGATGTCAGCCGCTCGCCTGTGTGAACGCCGAGCGAGCGCGCGATTCCGAAATCGGCGAGGAGCGCGTGTCCGTCGGAAAGCATGATGTTCTCCGGCTTCACGTCGCGGTGTACGATGTCCTGAGCGTGAGCGTGCGAAAGCGCGTCGGCGACTTCGCACGTGATGCGCACGCATTCTTCTATAGGTAGCTGCGATTCGCGATCGATCTTCTCGCGAAGAGACTCGCCGCGGACGAATGGCATTACATAGTAGAGCATCCCGTCCCACTCACCTGAATCGAAGATTGGGAGGATGTGTGGATGATGGAGCCGGGCAGTGACCTGGATCTCGCGGAGGAAACGCTCTGGACCAAGGGCGTGCGCGAGGTCCTTGCTCAAAACCTTTAGCGCGATCTCCCGGTTCTGCTTGTTGTCGTGAGCGAGGTACACGACGGCGGTCGCGCCGTGGCCGAGCTCACGCTCGATCAGGTAGCGGTCTGCGAAAAGGCCTGAAAGTCTCGGACTGGCCATTCGATCGCCGGAAGGAGGTCGAGGAACGACTTTGACTCTACGGCGCAAACATATGGGATGTAAGGGTTTTGGTCTATAGAAAACTCGCCGGTCGGTCTGGAAGCGCGCAGTCGGGCGGAATCAGGAAACCGGAGTCCGCCTGGCGTCGGTCGCGCTATGATCAAGCATTAATGGGCGGGCGCCTTTCTAAGTCCGAGAGACATTCAGCGGAGTCTCGAAAAACGGCGTGACATCGAGAGAAAAATTCGATGGAACGGGGGTTGAATTTCGATGTTTCAGCGTCTACGTTGAAAAAGCCTCCCGCGACCGGTTTTACAATCGCACAGCGGGAAGGATTCAGCAGCAGAAAACCAAAAATATTTGCTCTGAATCACTTGACTGAGAAAGCTTAACCGCTTACTCTTGAAGGCTGCCCCCGAAATGTCTCGCAAGAGATTCACAGGCGGGCAAAACGCTGTTTGATAATCGAAGTTGAGATCGATGGATGTGCGAGGCGGACTCATTGATCCGAAGTCGTTCAGGATTTCGGGGAGAGTTCAATCTGAAAACATTCAAAGTGATTCCGGACGTGAATGTCAAACGACATTAGTCTGGAGACAAACCACGTTCGGAAGAGCAGACAAAATCTCTAAACTATTGGAGAGTTTGATCCTGGCTCAGGACGAACGCTGGCGGCGTGCTTAACACATGCAAGTCAAGGGGGCCCAGCAATGGGCAACCGGCGAACGGGTGCGTAACACGTGAGCAACCTACCGAAGTGTGGGGGATAGCCGGCCTAACGGCCGAGTAATACCGCATACGATTCCGAAGAGGCATTTCTTTGGAATGAAACCTACGGGGTACTTCGAGGGGCTCGCGGCCTATCAGCTAGTTGGTGAGGTAACGGCTCACCAAGGCAACGACGGGTAGCTGGTCTGAGAGGATGGCCAGCCACATTGGGACTGAGAAACGGCCCAGACTCCTACGGGAGGCAGCAGTGGGGAATCTTGCGCAATGGCCTAACGGCTGACGCAGCGACGCCGCGTGAGGGATGAAGCTCCTCGGAGTGTAAACCTCTGTTGCCCGGGACGAACAGCTCATTTATATGAGCCTGACGGTACCGGGTGAGGAAGCACCGGCTAACTCCGTGCCAGCAGCCGCGGTAATACGGGGGGTGCGAGCGTTGTCCGGAATCACTGGGCGTAAAGGGCGCGTAGGTGGTCTGATAAGGG
>JACDDT010000039.1 GCA_013816855.1 Gemmatimonadaceae bacterium | reverse complement strand
CAGGCGGTTCAGGGCGGTCCCGACGGAAAGTGGGACAAGGAGCTGGAGGAAATCACCGCGCAGGATTTGCTCGACATGATCGAGCACCAGGCGAAGCAGGGCGTCGACTACATGACGCTTCACGCCGGAATTCTCATCGAGCATCTCCCGCTCGTGCACGGCCGCATCACCGGAATCGTCTCGCGCGGCGGATCTCTGCACGCCGTCTGGATGATGCACCATCGCAAACAAAATCCTCTCTATGAGCACTACGATGAAGTGCTCGAGATCCTTCGCTATTACGACGTCACCATCTCACTCGGCGACAGCTTGCGCCCCGGATGCATCGCAGACGCGAGCGACCGCGCGCAATTCGCCGAGCTCGATACCCTTGGCGAGCTGACACGTCGCGCGTGGAAGCGCGATGTGCAAGTGATGGTCGAAGGCCCCGGACACATCCCGATGGACCAGATCGAGATGAACGTGAAGCGGATGAAGGAGGTCTGCAGCGAAGCGCCGTTCTACACCCTCGGCCCGCTGGTCACCGACATCTCGCCCGGCTACGACCACATCTCGAGCGCTATTGGCGCGGCGATGATCGGCTGGTTCGGTTCGGACATGCTGTGCTACGTCACACCGAAGGAGCACCTCGGTCTTCCCAACGCGGAAGATGTGCGGCAGGGCGTCATCGCCTACAAAATCGCCGCGCATTCCGCAGATGTTGCGCGCGGACGCAAGGGTGCGCGCGACCGCGACGATGCGCTTTCCCGCGCTCGCTACAACTTCGACTGGAACGAGCAGTTCCGTCTCTCGCTCGATCCCGAGCGCGCAAGGGAGTACCACGACGAGACGCTGCCGGCGGAATACTTCAAGAGTGCGGAGTTCTGCGGAATGTGTGGACCCAAGTTCTGTTCGATGCACCACTCGCGGACGATCGAAGAGGGGATCGCGGCGATGGCACGCGAGCAGGCGGAGAAAGAACGCGAGGGCGTGCTGGCCGGAGCCGCTAGCTGAAAATATTTCGTGGCGTCGCGGGAGCCTTCGCATGTCTGGCCTCCGCGGCCTGCGTCAGCTTCCGTACACCCGAAAGGCCGGCCCCGATGCCGCATCCTGCAACGGATACCGCTAGAGTCGTCACACCGGGAAAGGTTCTCGATCCGTCGACGCTGCCAGTGAGGTTTGCTGCCGCAGATTCGGATTATTTCGCGGGGCACCCGCTCATGGTTCCCGTGGATGGGATCGCCCCGGAAAAACTTCGCGACACGTATTACGAAGGGCGTGATGGCGCGCGCAGACATCTTTCCCAGGACATACGCGCACCCCGTGGAACGCCTGTCCTCGCTGCCGTCGACGGGAAAATTCTTCGAATGTCCCAGAACACTCTCGGCGGAATCACGCTCTACGCAGTCGATCCGGAAGGGAAGTACGTTTTCTATTACGCGCATCTCGACCACTATTCCGATGCGGTCACTGTCGGGCTAGAGGTAAAACAAGGCGAAGTGCTTGGTTATGTCGGAACGACGGGAAACGCACCACCTGATACTCCGCACCTCCATTTTCAAACGATGCGAATGGCGAAGGGCAGGCGCGACTGGTGGAACGGCACTCCGATTGACGTACTTCCATTCATGCTTATCCGCGGGGAGCAAAGACAATGAAGAGTAAAGAGCGGGCGGAGCTGAGGGCGGAGGCGCACCACTTGGACGCGGCAGTGCATGTAGGACATCAAGGCCTTACGCCGACGTTGATCTCCTCACTCGACGACGCGCTCCGCACGAAAGAGCTGGTAAAAGTGAAGCTCGCCAAGCAAGCCGATGTTCCGGCCAAGGATGCCGCCAACGCGCTCGCACTCGCGACAAGCTCCGCTGTGGTCCAGGTTATAGGCCGCACAGCGACGCTCTACCGCAGAAACGAAGAGCTGAAGGGCAAGCCGGGCGATTTACCGCCGTGGCGCCGTTAGGCACCGGCTCTTCGGCGACAATCAAGCAGGGGAGGCACGATGGGGGCACCCGCGATCGCAGCGGTAATTCTAAGGAAAGAGAGGGAGGTGGTTGACCTCTTCCGCGGAATCGGCGCAATCTCGCCGGCAACAGCCCGGAGCTTCGACGAAGTGGGTGTCGAGCAAGCGTGGCCGCTGAGCAGGCTACGACGGAGGGCGATTATCCGGGAAGGCGCACCCGGTCGGTACTATCTCGACGAAGAGGTCTGGACGGCGATGCGCGGAATGCGCCGTCGTACGGCTTTCGTAGTCCTCGGATTTGTGGCGCTTATCGGCTTCCTTGTCTGGATTGGTTTCGTTACTCTCAAGTAAGATTGATATTCGGGGCGGCGCCTCTAATTTTCCAACCCTGCCTGCCGATTACTTCGATAGAAATAAATGCCCTACATCATCACTGAAGCCTGCATCAATACGAAAGACAAAGCGTGCGTCGACGTTTGTCCCGTCGACTGCATTTATGAAGGCCCGGAGCAGCTGTTCATTCATCCGGACGAGTGCATCGACTGCGGCGCTTGCGAGCCCGAGTGTCCGGTGACGGCGATTTTCCCGGAAGAAGACGTGCCAGGGAACCTCAAGCAATACGTTCAGCTCAATCGCGACGTATTCCAGAGCGAGAACCCGCCCGGAAAGCCGACGAGGTAACACCGTGAGCGGCGGATCCGTCTCGATCTTTCGTAAATCGAATTTCCGGTGGGACTGCGACCAATGCGGCGTCCCCTTTAGAGCAGGAAAGGGCGGCGTGTGCCCAAGGTGCAAGCGCGCTCTGTGTGACACGCACCTGCACGGCTCGAAGCTTCTCATGCTGCGGCGCACACTTTTGCGCGAGCCGACGATCTGCGTCTGGTGTCGCGAGAAGGTCGCGACCGCCTAGCTTCGCGGGTAGCGGCTCTTGATGTAGAAGGCTGCCATCAAAACCACATACTGCAGGAACGTGCTGATCTCGCTGCGCCAAGCCTCCGCCCAGTGATAGCCGTCTTCCGGAGCGGGTGACGCTGTCGGCCGAGGCAGCCACCTCGGCGTGCGCCGCTTATAGGCGAGATACTCTTCCCCGAAAATCGATTCCAGAACGCCCTCTTCATAGCGAACGATGAAGGTGTATTCGATGGCGAAAAGGATTATCGCGATGGGAAGAAACCACAGCACTCCCGAGATTATCACGAATCCCATCCAGATGAGGAAATTGCCGTTGTAAAGGGGATTTCTGCTCCACGAGAAAACCCCGTACGTGACGAGCCGCTGCACTGCGCGCGAGCGGCGGCGTGTTTCGGTTCCCGCCGCGGCCACCCCCGACATCCGGTACGCTTCGCCGATCACCACCAGGAGAACGCCAACCGCCCAATGCATCGGAGTGGGAGTGCCCGGCGCGAAGAGGACGATGGCGAGAAAGAAAATCGGCAGCCAGCTGCGGTGGCGGAAAAAAATGGCACCTATTTTCGCAGCGCGGGTCTGCTCCGCCGCGCTGAGAGTCTCGGACGGCAAGGTCACTTCGTGTCGATCCAGGGTGCAAACAGGTTTTTCCACGCATCGGGGACGGGTATCGGCTTGCCCTCTTGAGAGACGGTCACATAGACGATCGTCGCATCGCACGCGACTGCGCCGTTTCTTCCGAGTGCCTGCTGGCGCACCACGAAGCTGGTGTTGCCGACCGAGAGGAGACCGGTGCGAATGGTCAGATCATCACCGGGGAAAGTCTGCGCGTTGTAGAGCGCTTCCACTTTTCGAACGACGGCCCAAAGCTTGGACTTCTCGTACTCCTCGTAACTCATCGCTTTTTCCAGCGCCGCCCAACGCGCCCGCTCGAGCAAGCGCAGCATCTGCGCGTGATTTACGTGACCGACCGAATCACAATCGCTCGGAAAAATGTGAACTACGAAATCGTGCGTTGTCGGCATCAGCGAAGGCAAGGGTTTGTGCAGCACAAAAGTTAACGCCCGGAGCGTCGGCGATAAGACGCTAGATTTCCTTAATGGCGACAAGGGTTATCGAGGGGGCGATTTATTTGGACGAGGTGGACTCGGTTGACGCCCTTCTCGCGGAGATCGGTCCGTCCGCGCAAATAGCGGTGGATACGGAGGGTGCGAGCTTTCACCGCTTCCTCGACCGGATTTATCTGCTCCAGCTCTCAACGCGCGAGCGGAGCGCGATCATCGATCCCATTCCCACGGGCAAGCTCGATCGCCTCGGCACGCTTCTCGAGGATCGCACGGTCGAGGTCGTATTCCACGACGCCGACTATGATCTGCGTTTGCTCCGCCAGGATTACGGCTGGAGAGTCACCAACATCTTCGATACTCGCGTCGCCGCGCAGCTGCTTGGCATCAAGTCATTCGGGCTCGCCGCTCTCCTCCAGCAATACTTCGATGTCAAGCTGGACAAGAAGCATCAGCGTGCCGACTGGTCGATGCGCCCGCTTCCCGACGACATGCTCGAGTATGCGGCCCAGGATACGCGCTTCCTGCTTCAGCTGCGCGATCATCTCCACGCCGAGTTAGAGGCGAAGGGCCGGTTGCATTGGGCGAAGGAAGAATTCGCGCTCCTCGAGAGCATTCAATGGGAGCCCGGCCCCGACCCCGACGCGTATCAGCGCATCAAGGGCGCGCGCGACCTCGCGCGCAGAGAGCTCGCCGTGCTACGGGAGCTCGCGGTGTGGCGTGACGCCGCCGCGCGTGACCTCGACCGCGCGACGTTCCGTGTCATCGGCAACGAGACGCTCCTCGAGATCTCACGGGCTGCGCCGAAGACGATGCAAGAGCTCACGCAGATCAAAGGCACGCCGCGAGCACTGATGGAGCGCGCCGGTCACGAGGTGCTCGCTGCAGTGAAGCGTGGAATGGAGGTTCCCGAAAAAGATCTTCCGAAATTCCCGAAGTCGCTTCGCTGGAACAAAGATCCGGATTTCGACGATCGCGTCGCACGGCTGAAGGCAGTGCGCGATGAAGCTGCCGATCGGCTCCAACTTGACCCGGGCGTGCTCGGCTCGCGTGAAAAGCTGGAAACGGTCGCGCGCGCGAATCCGAAATTGATTTCCGATTTCGCCGCCATCCCCACGCTGCGCAGATGGCAGGTCGAAGAGATGGGCGAGCAGTTTATCCGCGCGTTGAATAACACGCGGAGCTAGAAGCCGAGGTACGCCCTCACTCGAGGCTCCATCTTCTCCGGCGTCCAAAAGGGCGCCCACACCAGATTCACTTTTACATCTTCGACGCCTTCGAGCTTTCTCAGCTCCTTCTCGGCATCGCCCATGATCTCCGGTCCCGACGGACACGCAGGTGAGGTCAGCGTCATGTCCACCTTCACCGTCGTTCCCTCGACGGCTATGTCGTAGACGAGCCCAAGATCCATGATGTTGAGACTGAGATCGGGGTCCTTCACTTTCCGCAGCGCGAGCTTCACCTGATCGACGGAAACCACGCCGGTGTCGGTAACTTCGGTTGTATCGTCAGCCATAGAATCTCCTCTCTCGAATAATCACACTCTTCGGAGAAGGATGGCAGTAGCCGCGCGCTGGGCTACTCGCTGTGGTGCTTCCTGGAAGTCTTGGAGGACTTTGGCTTCGTCGCGTGCTTCTTCGCGCCGGCGGATGCCTTCTTTTTTGAGCTCTTCGCGGTTCTGTGCGAAGTGGCCGTGCGATGATGTTTCGAGCGATGCAAGACGTGGCGGCGCGGTGGCTCCGGATTCCAGCCTACCTCACGGTCCGCGCGAAATTTCGCCGGCGTCGCACCAAACCCTGAATCGTCATCCATCACCGCGAGAACCGCCGCGTCGGAGAGATCTGCGCGAATGTCGGAGATGACTTTCGCCGGACGCTTCGCCTTCGCCGCGTGGATGCGGTTCGTCAGAAGAATCATGAACATCTGCCGGTCGGGATCGATCCAAATGGAGGTGCCCGTAAATCCGGTGTGCCCGTACGCACTGGCTCCGAGGTAACGTCCTGACCCGAAGTCTCCATCGGCGGTGTCCCAGCCGAGAGCGCGATGACCGAACGCGCGCTTGGTGAAGAGGTCGACAGTCGGTTTGCTCACGATCTGCACGCCGTTGTACTCGCCCCCGTTCAGCATCATCTGCGCGAAGACGGCGAGATCGCTGGCGGTGCTGAACAAACCGGCGTGTCCCGCGACGCCGCCCAATGCCCACGCGTTCTCGTCATGCACCTCTCCACGAATCGGATAACCGCGTGGCGGGTCAATCGCAGTAGGAGCGGTGCGGTATTTAACGGAATCGGCGGGACGGTAAAACGTTTGCCCCATGCCGAGCGGTCCAAACACTCTCCTCTGTAGGAAAGTGTCGAGCGTTTCGCCGGCGACGACTTCGACGATGAGTGCCAACACGTCCGCGCCGAGGTCCGAGTACACGTACGTCTGTCCCGGCGCATACTCGAGCGGGGTCGCGAGGAGTGCGGCGCGTGCTTCGATCGGACTGTGGGCGATTCTATAGAGGTCACGCCCCGCCGGCAGGCCGGAGGTGTGCGTGAGCAGCTGGCGGATGGTGATGTTGTCCTTGAGCCCGCCCCCGAATGTCGGCAGGTATCGCACGACGGGCGTGTCGAGGTCGACCTTCTTCTCGTCGTAAAGAATCATCATCGCCGTGGTAGTGCCTACGACCTTGCTGAGAGACGCGATGTCGTAGAGAGTGCGATGCGGATCTACGGGGTCCTGCGGGTCGTTCCAGGACAAAGTGCCGAAGCCCTCGTCGAGAACGGTGGATCCCTTCCGCCCCACGATGACAGCAGCGCCTGGAAATCCGCCGGCAGAGATGCCGCGTTTCACCACCCGCTCGATTGCTTCGAGACGCACTTCGGACATCCCGACTGAGGTCGGGGTGCGGGCCGGCAAACTGTCGGCACGCGTCAGCGTCATAGCGGTGAGGATGATTCTCAGCACGGTTCTCCTGGTTACTGCCCCTCTTCATACACTTTGCCAAACCGCCTGTTCCGCACTGTACAAGCGTAAGGCGTTGTGCGCCAGCAACTTCGGCCACCGTAAGGGAGACGACCGCACGCGGCGTGCGTCACTGCGGCAACCGCTGCGAGGGATACGCCGTATATGAATAGACGGTAAACTCCGCCTGTTTCCGCAGGCAACGCCCGCCCTGTCGCGGGTGACTAATCTTGAGTCATCGATGACCATGGATCAGCTGGAGCTCAAGCGCGCGATATCCGGCGATGAGGCGGCATTGCGGCGTCTTTGGACGCAGCACTCGCCGCACATCGATGCTGTCGTGCGCCGGTTATGCGGAGATCCGGATCTCGCCGCGGACGTTTCGCAGGAAGTTTGGATGCAAATCTTCAGAGCGCTGCCGAGTTATCGCGGCGATTCGCAGTTCGGGACGTGGGCCCATCGCATCGCGGTGAACCGCACTCTGAACGCGCTCAGGAAAGTGCGCCGCGTCGCTGGAATCGAAACGGACATCGAAGACGACACGGCAAGCGTTGAGATGGACAGCGACAGGACGTTTCTCGCCGAAACGATCGAGCAGGCGATAACGCAGCTGTCACCGGGAGCGCGCGCGGTCTTTGTGCTCCACGACGTCGAAGGCTATACGCACGGAGAGATCGGAGAAGAGCTCGGCATCACCGCGGGCGGGTCGAAATCTCAACTGTTCAAAGCGCGCGCGAAGCTCAGAAAGCTTCTCGCGCATCTGGTAGATGATAACTCAAGCGTCGCAACCGTAGCAGGAAAGGTAAATGTCGCTCCTATCTGAAGAAGAATTGGACGTGATGGTGGATCGCGAGCGGACGAAAGGTTTTCCTCCGCTCAATGACTGGGACACGATTGCAGCGAGACTGCGCGAAGAAGGAATCATTCGCGATCGCGGCAGGCGTGTCGTCACCGCCGGCGGGAATTGGTGGCTGCGTGCCGCGGCAGTCGTGATGATCGCGATCGGCAGCGCCGCCGTCGGACGCTACACCGCCACGCGTCTTCCGGACCAAACGTCAGTAGCTGTGGCCACGGCGGAACCCACCCCCGCGCGGCAGGCGTCGAACACCGCGCCCACTGCGGGCTCGACCGATTTTCGCTCGGCTGATGAAGCGTGGGCTGTTTTGAATAGGGCTGGTGCTGAATATCAGAAAGCATCCGCGTATCTCGCGGCAAACAATTCGGTGCAGAACGTTCGCGCCGACAGCGCCCCCGTTTACCAGAGCCGGCTCGCCGCGCTCGATCAAGTGATGCAGGCGACGCACTCCGCGCTCAATCAGGCACCGAACGATCCTGTCATCAATCAGTACTATCTCGCGACGATGGGCGCGCGCGAGGCGACACGTCAGCAGCTCAGCGCGGTGCAGACGGTCGGCGCAAAACTCAAGGGATTTTAGAGGGACGGGGAGAGAGAATGGATTTGAACGCTCGCAGCCGGATGGAAAACATCGCACCGCTCAAGACCGCTGCCTTGGCGGCGTGTGCTCTCGCGCTTGCCGCGTCGGTGGCGCAAGCGCAGGATCGTGGCGCGCGGGAGAGAATCGTCCAGGAGCAGCGGCGGCAGAGTGAAGCGCCAACCGGATGGTTCGGTGTCACCGTGAACGACAACGGGATGATCGACGAGCACGGCAATCCGTTCTACTCCGGCTATCCGGTGGTGACGAGCGTCGAGCCGGAATCGCCTGCGGCGAAAGCCGGCGTGAAGAGCGGCGATGTTCTCGTCATGTTTAACGATCACGACATGAAGGGGAGCGCGCTGGCGCTTCGCAGTTGGCTGCAGCCGGGCTTGAGCTTCGTGGTGAGAGTCCGCAGGGATGGCGCGGCACGACAGCTTCGTGGAACGATCGGAAAGCGCCCCGCGGGATTCGATAACAGAGTCACGCTCATTTGGACGAGCGAAGGCGGCGGCAACAGCATGGGCGGAATGAGCGGTGGAGGTAGCGGAATGAGCGCGCCGGTGGCCGTTCGCGTGAGAACACCGATGCCGTCCAAGCTTCCCCCGGTACTGGCGCCGTCGTTCACATTCGGCGGCGGCGTGTATCCCTTTGCGGGCGCCGAGTTCATCGCGCTCAACCCCGACCTTAGTGACGCGCTCGGCGTCGGCCGGGAAGGCGTGTTCGTCACCACGGTTGTTCCGGATTCTCCCGCCCAGGCCGCGGGGCTTCGCGGCGGCGACGTCGTGCTGACTGCGGATTCCATTCGTCTCGACGATCCCATCGCTCTTGTTCGCGCCATTCGCGAATCGGACGATCACTCCATCAGGCTCGGTATCGTCCGGAAAAAGAAGGGGCAGACGATTCTGTTGAAGTGGTAGTCTAAGAAATTCCGGGCTGACTGCATCCCGGCCGCGGGGGCATCCCAACGAGTGGGGGTACACGGTGTGCTAAAGCGGGGAGCTGTAAGCTGACCAAAGCTCTATAGCTCGAAGCTATTCATTTGCACGAAAGAGACACGGACGCATCGATTCGCGTAGCAAGAATCACGGTATGAAAGCTTACGGCAGCTTAGCTGAAAAGCTTAAAGCTCCCTGCTTTTAGTACTCGAAATTCCTTCCGCCGTTGGGATGGCCCCGCTCCCACACCGGATTTACTTGAGCCGTCTTTCTTCCGGAACAAGCGAGTGGTGTATCGCCAGCGCCGCGATCGCCCCGTCCGACGCCGCGGCGATCGCCAACTGCGGACCCGGCACGATGTCGCCCGCCGCGAATACGTTCTTCACCGACGTGTGATACCGATCATCTACGACAATCAACCCGAGCTCATCGCGCTCGCACTTTAGCTGCGCGCCGAGGTCGTCAGCCGGGTATTGGCCGATGGCGAAGAAGAGACTTTGACAGTCGAGCTGCATGTCGCCGTCGAGCTCGACCGCGCAAATCTCGTCGCCGTTCGAGATAAGCCGCCGAATCTTCGCTTCGATGACCGGAATGTTCAGCTTCCCGAGCTGGTCGCAGTGCTCCGTCGAGATGTTCGCCGGCTCACCGTTGGTGAAGATCACTATCTGCTCCGTCCACGTCGTCAGGGCGAGCGCCATCCCGACTGCCTTCCGCCCTTCGCCGACGATGGCGACTTTTTTCCCGCGCGACTCATATCCGTCGCAGTCGGGGCAGACATGGACAGTCTCGCCGTAGCACCGGTCCAGTCCTTCGATGTCGGGCCACACGTCCTTTATGCCGATAGCGAGGAGAACTCTTCGCGCCGAGATGCATCGCCCTGATTTAAGCGTCAGCGAGAAAATGTCGCCGTTCTTGTTCGTCGCCGTCTCGACGCAATCGTCCACAAACTCGACTCCGTACTTCTCGCACTCCGCCCGCCCGTATCCTCTCAGCTGAGCCGGCTTGATCCCGCTCTCGCCCAAAAAACCGTTGACGCCACGCGTCTCCCAGTTTCGCGGATCGCCGGAGTCAATGAGAATCACGCTGTGCAGGTAACGCGCGAGCCATAGCGCACTGGTGAGTCCGGCGGGTCCGCCGCCGACCACCGCGACGTCGTAGCTCTCCGCCTTGTCGGTCATTGGAGGAGTGATGCGTCGAGGGGAGTGTCTATGTCGAGGGAGGCTTTCTCGAGCGTGACAGCGGTGACCGTTCGCGAGTCGGCGCGCAGCCACGCGCCCGCACCCGCATCGCCACTCAGTGTCGTGAGCTCTTCGAGATATTCGCGGCCGAACAACGCAGGCACTCCGAGCACTCCATCATACGAGGAGGCGACGAGCCGGTGTGACTCGTCGAACGATGCGACAAGCGAAGCAAGTGCAGCGCCATCCACGAAGGCTTGGTCCGCGAGAGTGACGAGCGCGCCATCTGCATCCGTCTCCTGGAGCACCCAGCGCAAGCCGAGCGCGAGGGACGATGAAAGGCCGCTCCGCCAGTCGTTGTTAGTAACGCAGCGTACATCCGGCATTCCGCGCAGCGTCTCGCTGATCGCGTCCGCGTCGGCGCCAAGTATTACGAAAACCGTCGCTGCACCGGCCTCGAGAGAAGTGCGCGCCGCACGCTTTACGAGCGTTTCGCCGTTATGCTCGATGAGCTGCTTCGGCGAGCCGAATCGGCTCGATCCGCCGGCGGCGAGCACCACGGACGCGACATTCCTGGAGGGAGTCGTCAGGGTGTCGACGCTGCGGTGGCCGCCACCGCGTGAAGCGGGCCGCGCTTATCGCGAAGATGCATTGCCGTTCGCTTCGACATAATCGCTGAGACTTCCGCGATTATGGAAAGGGCGATTGCATCGGGACCATCACCACCGATGTCCATTCCGACCGGTGCATACAATCGCGCGTCGCCATCGCCCCGTTTCACTCCGCGTGCGGCGAGATCGCCGAGCATCCTCTCGGTGCGCGCCCGTGGGCCGAGCATTCCGATGTAGGATGCATCGCTTGCAAGGAGCGACTCCAGATAATTACGATCGCGCTCGAAGTGGTGGGACACGACTACGGCGGCGGTTCTTGGGGTTATCGAAACTGTTCGCACCAGACATAGTGCGTCCTCGCAGTAAGCGACTTTCGCACGCGGGAAACGCGCTGTATGGGACTGCGTGAGGGGACGATGGTCGACGACAGTCACATCCCATCCGAGCTCGGCGCCAAATGCCGCGATTGGACGCGCATCCGGTCCGCTTCCGCAAACGACGAGTCTCACTCCCGGCTGCACTACTTCGAACGAGATTTCCGCGCCGCCGATAGCGGTAATGAATCCCTTCCGTCCAGCAGAAAGTGCGTCGTCGCGTTTGGACAATACTTCTATGAGGATCTCACCCCAGCTACCCGTACTGATGGGCTTATTTTCGTCGAGCAGCAGGGCATGCGAGCCGACTTCGACGCCGGCCGCCGTAGATTCTGATACGCGAATAACTGTTGCGATTACGGCAGGCTCGGCGCGAGTGACCGCTACTTCGAGCAAGTGTGCCATCTTTTCCGCATCAACGGAGTTGAGCGGCTCGAGGAGAACTTCGATCAAGCCATTGCAGCCAAGCCCGAGTCCCCAGGGCGCGTCTTCGTCGTTGCGCGTGTCGTAGCTCACCACCTCGGCGCGACCCGTGCTGCTCACGCGCTTGGCGTGCTCGGCGAGGTCAGACTCGAGACACCCACCGCTTACCAGACCGACGGTTGAGCCGTCGACACGAACAAGCATCCGCGAGCCGACACCCCCGTAGCTCGACCCCGTCACCCGAACGACGGTAGCGAGCACGGTCGAATCGCGGCGGAGCGCCGCACGGGTCAATTCGTCGATAATGGCGGTGTGACTGGACACGCATTCAATCTGACGGGTGGGTACTGCACCGTCTAGCGCCATAGGAGAAACCGGCTCCCCGAATATTGCCCGGCGGCTCGCAGGGCGTCATCTTCAGCCTATGAAAGCAATAGGCAAGAGCGTCTCCCGCAAGGACGGCATCGGCAAGGCGACGGGCGGAGCCAAATACGCCGACGACATCACGTTTCCCGGGATGATTCACGGGCGGACTATTCGCTCGACGATTCCGTGCGGCCGAGTGAAGTCCATCAAATATGATTTCGATACGACGGGATTTACGATCTGCGATTATCGCGACGTCCCCTCGAAGAACATCGTCGACCTCATCGAGAAGGATCAGCCGTTTCTTGTCGAGACGGAGGTCAAGCACATGGCCGAGCCCATCGTGCTCCTTGCGCACGAAGACAAGGAGAAGCTGCACGCGGCGAAGGTCATCATCGAATATGAAGAAGAGACTCCGGTTTTCGATCCGGAAAAATCCACGCTTTCCTTCAAGGACATCGACATCATCAAGGGCGACGTCGCGAAAGCGCTCGCGTCAGCGGATGTAATCGTCGAAGGCACATATCGCACGGGACATCAGGAGCACGTTTACATCGAGACGAACGGACTCATCGCCGTTCCCGAGGAAGGTGGATACGCGCTCTATGGCTCGCTGCAGTGTCCGTTCTATGTGATCAAGGCGCTGCGATGCCTGATGGGATCGGCGCATCCGAACATTCGCGTCATTCAGACGGAGACGGGCGGCGGCTTCGGCGGAAAGGAAGAGTATCCGTCGATGATTGCCGGGCACGCGCTGATGCTCGCGCATAAGTCGGGGCGCCCGGTAAAAATTATTTACGACCGTGTAGAAGACATGATCGCGACGACGAAGCGGCATCCGGCGATCGTGAAGCATCGCACCGGCCTCAAGAAGGATGGAACGCTTGTGGCGATGGATATCGAGGTGATCCTCGACGGCGGAGCATACGTCACTCTCACACCGACGGTGCTTTCACGTGGATGCATTCACGCCGCCGGTCCGTACCGCTGCGATAATGTTCGCATCCGGGGACACGGCATGTTCACGAACACACCGCCCAACGGAGCGTTCCGCGGCTTTGGTGCCCCGCAGACGGAGTTCGCCGTCGAGGTGCACATGGAGCGCATCGCCGAGCAGTTGAAGTTGGATCCCGTCGAGCTGCGCAGGAAAAATGCGCTTCGCGCCGGGGACCTCACCGCTACCGGCCAAACTCTTCGCGAAGACACCAGCGCGTTGATGGTTCTCGATGAGGCGGTGCGCCGCACGGACTTCTCCCGCAAACGCAAAGAGTACAAGGGAACGAACCGCGCCATCGGTCTCGCGCTCTTCTTTCACGGGGCGGGTTTCACCGGCGCCGGTGAGCGCAATCTGAAATCGAAGGCGCGCATCGATCTCACTGAAACGGGAGTGCGCATCGCGGTCGGAAGCACGGAGATTGGACAGGGCACGCGCACGATGCACGCGCAGATCGTCACCGAGGCGCTGGGAATTCCCTACGAAACCGTCGAGGTCGCGCAGCCGGACACCTCACGCGTCGCCGACAGCGGACCGACGGTCGCCTCGCGCACGTGCATGGTCGTCGGAAAAATTCTCGAGGAGTGCGCCGAAGAGATGAAGGAGAAGCTCGGTGGAATGTCGCCGGCCGACTACTTCAAAAAGAACGGACCGCTCTCCATCGAGCGGATGTACGAGCCGCCGGACTGGATCATCTGGGACGACAAGACCTACCTCGGTGACGCGTACGCGACATACGGATGGGGCTGCGATGTCATCGAGCTGGAGCTCGATCCTTACACCTTTGAAGTAAAGCCGATCAAAATGACGGCGGTGCAGGAGTTCGGTCGCCCCATTCACCCCGCACTCGCGCGCGGACAGATCGAAGGCGGCACCGCGCAGGGGCTCGGCTACGCTCTCCTCGAGAATGTGGTGATGCGGAATGGCGTGATGGCAAATGCGCAGCTCACCAACTACGTGATTCCGACAACGCTCGACATGCCGGAGCTCGACATCGTGATGATGGAGAATCCGTATCCGGGAGGTCCGTTCGGGGCGAAGGGATTGGGCGAGCTTCCGATGGACGGTCCTGGACCGGCTGTCGTGAATGCGCTTCGCCAGCTTGGATGTGACGTGCGTGAGATTCCCGCGACGCCCGAGCACATCGCTAGCTGCCCGAAGATGAACGGGAGTTACGCGTGAAGTTCACGCTCAACGGAAAAGCGACTGAAGTAAACGCTAGCCCCGCCGCCCGTCTTCTCGACGTGCTGCGTGAAGACTGCGGACTAACGGGAACGAAGGAGGGCTGCGGCGAGGGAGAATGCGGCGCGTGCAGCGTACTCATCGACGGTGAAGTGGTGTGCTCCTGCCTCGTTCCATTTGCGCAGGCGGATAACGCGGAAGTTCTTACCATCGAAGGACTGAACGGGACGCACCCGCTTCAGAAGCTTTTCATGGATGAAGTCGGCGCGCAGTGCGGGATCTGCACGCCGGGAATGATCATCGCGGCGATGACGCTCGGTGAGAAGCCGACACTCGATGAAGTAAAAGTCGCGCTCGCGGGAAATCTTTGCCGTTGCACCGGATACTCGGCGATTTACCGGGCGATTATGAAATGGCGCGGCATGCCGCTCCCGGATGAATCCTCGAGCGCGGTGACCGCGTGAGCAGAACGCCGATGTCCGAGCTGGATCTACGCCGGGCCTCGTCGGTGGACGAGGCGCTTACCATTATGCGCGACGAAGGCCGCACGCCCATCGCCGGTGCGACGGACCTTTATGTGGCCGCGCAGTTCGGCACGCTGGTGCCGAGGAAGCTTCTGGACATTTGGAAGCTTAAAGAGCTGCGGACGATAGGCACGGCCGCAGATGGACAGACACTCGTCATTGGCGCGCTCTCGACGTACACCGACCTGATGCAATCTGCTGTAGTGCAAGACCGGCTTCCCATGCTCGTCACAGCGGCCCGCCTTGTGGGTGGAGTGCAGATTCAGAATCGCGGAACGATCGGCGGTAACATTGTAAACGGCTCGCCCGCGGGCGACACGCTTCCGGTTTTCGCCGCCGCGGATGCCGTGGTGGTGCTGAGGAGTTTGCGCGGAGAGCGGCGAGTGCCATTCAATGAGTTCTATGCAGGCTACCGGAAGACAGTCATCAAACCGGACGAGCTGCTGATCGCCGTTGAAACGCCAAGCATCGACGGCATTCAGGCATTCCGAAAAGTCGGAACGCGAGCGGCGCAGGCGATCTCGAAAATCGCGATGGCTGCTGTCCGCGACCCGAAGCGGCCCCGCATCGCCTTTGGAAGTCTCGCCGCCACCGTGGTGCGAGTTCCGAAAACGGAAGCCGCGCTTGCGAGCGGAAATAGCATCGACGAAGCTGCTGCCGTCCTCGAGGCCGAGATCAATCCCATCGACGACGTCCGCTCGACCGCAGTGTACCGGAAGCGCGTCGCGGTGAATCTGCTGCGCTGGTTCTGGAAGGAAACCGCGCCCGCGTAATCCCCGCGAAAATCGCAGTGACTCCACTCATCGTTCGCGGGCAGCGCGTTATCACGCCTGAAGGTGTGCGTGCCGCATCGGTGCATCTTGAAAACGGCCGCATCGTTCGCGTCGGCGGTGTAGATGACGTTGCGACCGGTGCGGAAGTCGTGGAGGCGGGTGATCTCCTCGTCATGCCGGGCGTTATCGATACGCACGTGCACATGAACGAGCCCGGCCGCACCGACTGGGAGGGATTCGAGACTGCGACGCGCGCTGCTGCTGCTGGAGGGGTGACGACGATTCTCGACATGCCGCTCAACTCCATTCCCGCGACGACGAATGTCTCGGCGCTCGATGCAAAACGCTCGGCGGCCCGCGGCAAGTGTCACGTGAATGTCGAGTACATCGGCGGTGTCGTACCGGGAAATGCATCGGATCTGAAGCCACTCCGCGAAGCGGGAGTGCGCGCTTTCAAATGCTTTCTCGCTCCCTCGGGCGTCGATGAGTTCGGCGCCGTCGCCGAGCGCGATCTTCGGTCCGCCTTTCCGGAGCTCGCCGGGCTGGATGCCCCGCTGATGGTTCACGCGGAAGATCCGGCAGAGCTTCTCGAGCCGAAGGCACCCTCGCGAAAGTACGCTGATTATCTCGCGACTCGACCCATCGCTTCGGAGCGTTCCGCTATCGCGCTGATGATCGGCCTGGTGGAATGGTGCGAGGTGCCCGTGCACATAGTCCATCTTTCCTCGGCGAGCTCACTCGATCTCATTCGTGTCGCGCGCGCCAAGAAGCTTCCAATAACGGTCGAAACCTGTCCGCACTATCTGACATTTGCGGCTGACGAGATTCCCGACGGCGCGACCGAGTACAAATGCGCGCCCCCGATAAGGAGCGGCGCCGAGCGCGAGGCACTTTGGGACGCGCTCATCTCGGGTGATATCGATCTCGTTGCGTCGGATCACTCGCCATGTCCACCGGACATGAAGCAAACGGGCGGCGACTTCTTTTCCGCGTGGGGCGGCATCGCGTCACTCCAGATATCGATGCCTGCGGTCTGGACCGGTGCGCGGCAGCGCGGTGCCAAGCCGGAGCGAATCGCACAGTGGATGTGCGCCGGACCAGCGAAGCTCGCGCGCTTAAGTGATCGGAAGGGAAAGATCGCCGCCGGCTACGACGGCGACATCGTGATCTGGGATCCGGAGGCAAGCTTTGTAGTAGATGCCGCGAAGCTCGAGCATCGCAACAAAGTCACGCCTTATGCGGGGCGAACATTGTTTGGGTTGGTCGAGAAAACGCTCGTCGGAGGCCGCGTCGTTTTCAGTCGCGGATAACAATTACTGCTGCTTCGGCGCGCGCTCCTGCGTCACCAGCGGAGCGTACTCCGGGTGTGACCCGATGTAATCGGCGATGAACGCGCAGGCGGGGACCACCTTCAGCGAATTGGTGACTGCGTAGTCGAGAACATATTTCGCGAGGGCGCTGCCGATGCCTCGGCCCTCGAGCTCCGGTGGCACTTCCGTGTGAGTGAACCAGATTGTGTCGCCGTGGCGAACGTAATCAACCAACGCGGTATGTCCTTCGATCGTCGTCTCGAAGCGCTTCTTCTCCGGATTGTCCGTGACGGCGACATCGTGGTCGGCGTTCACCTCACCGCTCCTTCAGTCCGTCTCTCGAGCGCCGCACGATCCCAACTCAAAAGCTTCGCTCCTGCAGCATACGTGCTCTCGAGAAAATCGAGCAGCATATCGTCATCCCGGGTATCGTCCCACTCCGTTACGGGGAGGCTCGGCCAGCGTTCTGAAGTCATTGGTGCATCGCCTCGCAGTCCATATCGCAATATAGGCCGGCCGTCGGCCGTAGAGCGCCCGTCTCCCCTCACTTCAGCGTCCGTACGGTGTTAGCGTATTCCCTGGTAAAGGCACGCAAAAAGCGTACGCTGGCAGGTACCTCTTCCGGAGCAGAGAAGTGAGCAAGCAGAAAATCGCCACCAACAACTTCATCGGCGCGCTCGTCATGCTGGTGGTCGCGTTCCTCATCCACAGCACGTCGATCAACCCGGCGTTGCGCTATATGTCCGACGTGATGTTTCCCATCGGTGCGGTGACGATGATTTTGGCCGCGATTTTTTTTCTCGTCGCGCGCGACATCGACGGCCCGCAGCCGGACCGGTAGAAGTTGTCGTCATTCACCGACATGCCGGACCTGGCCGCGGAGCGATTGGGAGGTCAGGTGATCGCGGCGAACGATGATTTCTTCGCTGAGAAAGAGAATCTCATCAAGTCGTCGGCGCCGGAATGGCGCGAGGATGAGTACACCGATCACGGCAAGTGGATGGATGGTTGGGAGACGCGCCGCCGAAGGACGCCGGGATACGACTGGGCGGTGGTGCGACTTGGCCTTCCGGGAATCGTTCACGGAGTCGTGATCGATACCGCGTTCTTTACGGGGAATTATCCCGAAGAAGCGAGCATCGACGTCTGCATCGTCGACGGCTTTGATGAAGTCGAGCGCACATCGGGCGGAAGCGTGAGATGGGAAACGCTTCTTCCGAAGTCACCGCTGAAGGGAAACGCTAAGAACGAGTTCGCAGTCGACGGGAAGGGAATGCGCGTGTCACACCTCCGCCTCAACATTTTCCCTGACGGCGGAGTTGCGCGGCTCCGCGTCCACGGCGAAGTCGTCTCGGATGAAACAGCTTTCGCGGGTGAAGCCGATCTCGCGGCGATGGCAAGCGGCGGCTACGTCGTCTCGTGCAGCGACATGCACTACGGGAACCGCAATAATCTCATCCTTCCCGGCAAGTCGACGCATATGGGCGATGGATGGGAGACGAAGCGGCGCCGCGGTCCGGGCCACGATTGGGCGATCGTTCGTCTTGCCCGGCGCGGCGTGGTCGATCGCGTTGAGATGGACACCGATCACTTCAAGGGAAACGCGCCGGGAAAGTGCGACCTCGAGTACTGCGACGCTGTCGCCGATTCGAAGTTCGACGCCGACTCCGCGAAGTGGAGTGTGCTTGTTCCCGAGCAACCGGTGAACCCGCACGCGCAGCACGAGTGGACGGTGTCTTCACCTAAGCCCGCCACGCACGTGCGCCTCAACATTTATCCAGACGGCGGAGTCGCTCGACTCCGCCTCTTCGGAAAGACCGCCAAGTGAGCGACAAAATTACCGTCCAGGATATCGACCAGATGAAGCCCGATCAGGCGCGCGGGCTGTTCGCGCAGTGTTGCGGGTCGTCGAAGTGGGTGAACGAGATGACGGCGCGTCGTCCGATGAGAACGCTCGACAATGTTCTGAAAGCCGCGGATAAAGCCGCCGACACATTGGACACGCAGGATTGGCTCGAGGCATTCGCGCACCATCCCCGCATCGGTGAAAGCGCGGCATCGGCTCAGGTGAAAGGAGTTGTTGCGGAATTGGCTGCGAACGAGCAGTCCGCCGTTGGCGCCGCAGACAACGACCTGAAGGCGGCGCTGATGAATGCCAATCAGGAACACGAGCGCAAGTTCGGCTACATCTATATAGTATGCGCGACCGGCAAGAGCGCCGAGGAGATGCTCGAGATCGCGCGGAAGCGATTGGGAAACGATATGGATAAGGAGCTGCGCGTCTCAGCGGACGAGCAGCGGCAGATCACGCGACTCAGGCTGGAGAAGTTGATCGAGCGCGACGATGAAAACCGAAAGGGAGCGAAGCGATGAGTACAGTGAGCACGCACGTCCTCGACACCGCGCTTGGCAGACCCGCGGTTGGAATTCGCGTCGAGCTGGAGCGGGAAGGGAAAGTGATCGAGAGCGGTGTCACCGACGCGGACGGAAGAGTGCGCGACCAGTACGGTAAGAGCGTTCCTCTCGCGGCCGGGATCTACACGCTTCGGTTTTTAGTGGACGAGTACTTCACGAAGGACGGGCTGCAGCATTTTTATCCGGAAGTGATCGTTGCCTTTCGCGTCGCGGAGCTGGGGCAGCACTATCACGTGCCGCTGCTGCTTAGTCCGTTCGGGTATTCGACGTATCGAGGGAGTTGAACGCATTGTGAAGCCCTCACCCCGAGGTATCGCGAAACGATGGGCGAGTTCCTATATTCGGTCTTTGTTCGGCATACCTACCAGCGGAGGTATTGATGAGCACCGCAATCCAATGGACGGATGAGACTTGGAACCCCATGACGGGTTGCACAAAGCTGTCTGCGGGATGTGATAACTGCTATGCATTTGCGCTGGCGCACCAGAAGCCCGCGATTCGCGATGTATACCTCGCCAAAAAGCCAGTGAAAGACACCGCGGCCAACCGCTTGGACTCATTCGCGCCGAGGTTCTGGCCCGACAGATTAGCGAAGCCTTACACGTGGCGATCCCCGAAACGCGTCTTCGTGAATAGCATGTCTGATGTGTTCCACGCGCAATTTTCAATCGAACAAATCCAGCGTGTGTTCGCGGTAATGAACGACAATCTTCAACATCAATTTCAAGTCCTAACAAAAAGACCAGAACGGGCGGCTAGGCTGGCGATCGAGTTGACGTTCACACCGAATATTTGGATCGGTACTTCAATCGAGAGCATGAAAGTCGCACGTAGAGCCGACGCGCTCCGAGAGATTCAAGCGGATGTGCGATTCATATCCGCCGAGCCGCTGCTGGCACCCCTCGATCACTTGAACCTCGAGGGAATCCATTGGGTCATTGGTGGCGGCGAAAGCGGCCCAAATTTTCGGTCCTGCGAGTTGACTTGGGCGCGGTCTCTACGTGATGCGTGCGTCCGGCAGCATGTTGCTTTCTTTTGGAAGCAATGGGGCGGGAGAACGCCGAAGGCAGGAGGACGACTACTCGATGGGCGAGAGTGGAATGAATACCCGATGGACCTGCCGAAATCGACCGAGATTGGTGAATTCACGAGTGTTGCGGTAGCCTAAATTTATTGTAGGCGAACAGCACGTAGCAGCGTGCCGTCCGGGAAAGTGCCGCGACGATGTCTGGTTCCTTCTTTTACATCGATCTTTCCCGCTTTCTCAAGGGACCTCAGCGCGGTTTTCAGTTGCCCACTGTGGTAGTGCGTCTTGTCGCTCCGAGCCCAGCTTTGCAACCGTTCAATCGCTATCCACTCGTGAGTTGTTGAAAGGCCTGTGTGCAATTCGTGTTCTAGCCGGCTGACGTCACGCGTAAAGAGATTCATCGCTGCGTCTTGCCCAGACACGAAACAGGTCCCGCCTTCTGGATCGGCCGTCCAAATGGCTTCCTTCATTTTGTCGCAGCCGCCGAGATTGCTCGTGGCGAAGAATATCGCGTAAACGAGCTCGCCCCTGCGATACAACTCGAAATGAACTACATATTTGGCGCCAGCTTCCTTTAGCTGCCGAGCGTAGAGTTCAAACAAGAAGATTTTTCTGTCATGAAAGCTCTGGATGTCTCTTGCCTCCCTCCAGCCTTCGCATCCGAAAAGGCCGTCCAGGGGGGCTTCAAATTCGTCTGTGTGAGCTGTACCCGGTTCCAAAGACACCTCATTTAGGTTCTTTTTGGAATTCGGAGGTGGGAGATGGGATCACGACGGCGGTTCAGCCGGGAGTTTAAGCAGGAAGCGGTTCGTCTGGTACGTGA
>JACDDT010000115.1 GCA_013816855.1 Gemmatimonadaceae bacterium | reverse complement strand
TCGGCGGGACCGGCAGCGGAGTGCCTCGCTGATTTCATCCTGGCGAATCGCGAGCCCATTCTCGTCGATTGGGAGGCGTTCGCGCGCACCTTCGCGCCTACGATGGGCATCACGGGACTGCGCGATCATGCGAACGAGATGCTCACCGTCATCGCGGCAGATCTGAAAACGTCGCAGACCAAGTCCGAGAAATCCGAAAAATCGAAGGGCAACGCGCCTGCCGAAGCTTCCGGCGAGAAAACCGCCGCCGAGAAACACGGCGGGGAACGGGCGGACAGTGGTTTCACCGTCGAGCAAATGGTCTCGGAGTATCGCGCGCTCCGGGCGAGCGTTATCCGGCTGTGGACCGCGTTTAAGGGAAAAATCGAACCAGCCGACCTCGGCGATCTGACCCGGTTCAATGAGGCCATCGACCAGGCCCTCGCAGAATCTGTGACTCGATTCACGCAGGACACTACGGCGTCCAAGGATATGTTTCTGGCGATCCTCGGCCACGATCTGCGCAATCCGCTGAGCTCGATCATCACCTCGGCGGAGTTCATGCTCGATACCAGCGAGCTCGAGGAGCCGGAGCTCACACTCGTGACCCGGATGGTCAGCACCTCGAGGCGCATGAATCGGTTGGTGGGCGACCTTCTCGATTTTACTCGAACCCGACTTGGTGCCGGGATACCGATCGTGCGGACCGACATCAGCATGAAGAAAGTCATTCGCGATGTTGTCGATGAAATTGCGGCAGCGCATCCAAGCCGGTCGATTGAAGTAACCGGCGACGCCCCAGAGAGGGGCTGCTGGGATTGCGCGCGAATCAGTCAGGTTCTAGCGAACCTGATCGGGAATGCTCTCGAGTACGGATCAGAGCGCAGTCCGATATCCGTCGACCTTAAAGGCGACGAAAAAGAAGTCAGAATCGCGATTCACAATCACGGTCCGGCTATAGCCCTCGCCGAAATCAAAGGCATCTTCAATCCGATGAAGCGAAAGGAGACTGCCGGCAATTCTTCGAGCAGAGGGCCGTCGGGCAATCTTGGCCTCGGGCTGTACATCGCTGAACGAATCGTGAACGCGCATGAAGGGAAGATTGACGTCGAGTCAACCGACGCCGCCGGCACGACCTTCACCGTCCATCTTCCCCGTGTTGCGGCGGGGCGTCAGTAGCAGGTTACCGCCACGTTGCCTTCTGCTGCATATCGTAGGCGACCCTGACGACCGGCCCACGCACGCACCCACCCGACCGCATCAGGTTATACATTAGAGATGTACGCCGACGCACCCGTTCGGGTGCCATCCTGCTCTCGTGTGAAGCAAGCCTGAATGGTGAGCAACTGATGGGATCATCGAAATGACCGGGGATCACGCGTCGTGCAGCGTGCTCCTGCTGAGCTGATGCCGACAGTCACTTCAACCGCGAAGCAGTTCGCCCAGCAAGCGATCGAACGCGCGCGCGTTTCCGCCGATGCCGGCGTCGGGAGGGCTTCCGCCGCCGCGCTTGCTGTGGGGGAGGTCTGTAGGGCTCTTTCCGCGTGGATTGGAGCCGAGGGATGCCACGCGCTGATGACACGCGCACGCACTGAAGCACGGCCGGGCCACCCTTCGCTCGAGGCGCTGCAGCTGCGAGCGCGCACTGAACCATACATCGAAGGGGTTGCGGAGAGCATCGCTCAGAACGGTGAGAGTGCTACCGCTGATGCGATCCAGGCGATGTTCATCGCGTTTATCGATCTGCTCGGCCGACTGATAGGAGTGGATATGGCGACAAATCTCATCGAGCGAAGCTTGCCCGATTCCGCCGGCAACAAAGCCGGCACCGAAAAGAGGAGCGCAGGAGCGTGAAAAAGGACAAGTCTAAAGGAATTCGTGGCCTGACTACCGGCGTTCCCGGCCTCGACGCCGTCCTTGGAGGCGGACTTCCAGAGTTCTCCTTCAACCTCGTTGCGGGGGGGCCGGGCGCCGGCAAGACAACCATGGCGCACCAGATAATGTTCGCCAATGCGACCTCCGAGCGGCCCGCCCTCTACTTCACGGTTCTCGGCGAGCCGACGCTCAAAATGCTCCGCTATCAGCGGCAGTTCACGTTCTTCGACCCGGCGCTCACGGGATCCGCAGTTCAGTTTGTCAACCTGACCGAAGAGGTCACCAGCGGCGATCTGACGGGAGTTCAGGAGAGAATCGCCGCCGAGGTTGAGCGTGTGAAGCCGGGAATCGTCGTCGTCGATTCGTTCCGGACGATCGCCGGGGTCGGCAGCTCAGACCGGAAGTCGACAGTCGGCTTCGATCAGTTCATCCAGCGCCTCGCTGTGCACCTCACCAGTTGGGAAATCACTTCATTCCTGCTCGGAGAGTACGCGGAGGAGGAGCAGCGGAATCCGATTTTCACCGTGGCCGACGGAATATTCTGGCTTTCGCAGGCGACGGATCGAAATTCCGTCGTTCGCAAAATGCAGGTCGTGAAGGCGCGCGGGCGCGCGCCGATGCCGGGACTCCATACATTTCGAATCACCGACGACGGACTCGAGATATTTCCGCGCATTCCGGAGCAGGAGCGTGCGCGGCACCCGAAAAAGGCCAAGCGCCTTTCCACGGGCATCGCCGGACTGGACGAGATGACCGGCGGCGGAGTGAGAGCGGGAGATGCGGTGATGCTGACTGGCCCGGCCGGCAGCGGCAAGTCGACGGTCGCGACTCAGTTCATGGTGTCCGGGCTCGAGAGCGGAGAGACGGGAGTCATCGCCATCTTTGAGGAGTATCCGGAAGAGTACCTCGCCCGCGCCGAGAAGCGTGATCCGGAGGTCGCAAAGGCGATTCGCGCCGGCAAGCTGGAGCTGATCTATCTCCGTCCGCTCGACCTTTCGGTGGACGAGGCGCTGCACGCCATTCTCGAGGCGGTGCAACGCGTGAAGGCGACGCGCGTCGTCATCGATTCGTTGTCCGGGTTCGAGGTCGCGCTCGCGCCGACCTTCCGCGAGGATTTCCGGGAATCACTCTACCGCCTGGTCGGAACGCTCACCGCCACCGGCGTCACCGTCTTCATGACGGCGGAGGTGGTGGAGGGATTCTCCGACGTCCGATTCACCGCCGAGAAAGTTTCCTTCATCACCGACGAGATAATCATCCAGCGCTACATCGAGATCGAGGGGGAGCTGAGGAGGATCATGGCGGTCATCAAAATGCGCGGGAGTGAGCATAGCCACGAGCTTCGGACGTACGAGCTCGGCCCGAAAGGTCTGACAGTGGGCGCGCCGCTCAAGGACTATGACGGCATAATGACCGGCGTTCCAACTCTGCGAAAAGAATGCGGCTCGCCGTCCGACGCGCCAGCCATGGCGCCAAGAAAGGGAACTGTGGCGAAGGCCAAGCCGAAAGCGGCGAAGCGCAGCCGATAGCGCGGATGAATTCCGGAACGCAGCGCGCTCAAGGCACCGAACCGTCCGGCGAGCGCTCCGTCAGCGAAGCGCTGCAGCGCTATGTCGGTCAGGCGCCGCGGCCGTTCGCGATCACGCGTGGTTTAGAGCACAACCTCGTCTACGCGAATGGCGCCTTTCGTCGAGTCGCAGCACTCACTGACAGCAGCGCGCTCGGTGCGCCGATCGCCAATGGTTTCACCGGATCGACGAAAAGCTCGCTCATCGCGATCCTCAATGGGGCCTTCCTCAGCGCGATCGACCGGCTCGATGTATCCCTAAGTCCCGGCGTTGCAGGCGACCCGGACTGGAAATGCTGTGTCTGGCCTGTCATTGGCTTGGATGGCCGCCCGGAAGGTCTCGGCGTCGAGCTGCGAGAGGCGAAACAGGCAAACCCCGATCTCGAGCTTCAGCGTCAGGTTGCCGAGCAGATGCTCCTCGGGGCGTTGCGGGAGCGCGGCCTCGCGGACGACGCGGAAGCTGCTCGGCGTCGTGCCGCCTTTCTCGCCGAAGCCGGTCGCCTGCTCGCCGAGTCGGTGGA
>JACDDT010000114.1 GCA_013816855.1 Gemmatimonadaceae bacterium | reverse complement strand
TGTTGATCGCGGCGTAGGAAGTCATCACCGATCGCGGTGAAGGGCATCAGTCGCCGCGACGACCCGCCAGCGTGTTCGCGGTGAAGGTCGTCACTGGGCGTTCGCGATCGCGCTACCGTCGGCGATGACGCACATAGCGAGGACACGGAGAGTCTACCTCCGTGCCCTCTATCGCTCCGCTGGACCGTGAAGTCGCGAAGCGACCCATGTTGGGTCGCATAGGTCCGCGCGGATGTCGAGCACCGCGTCTTCGGACCGTGATCACGTTGCAGCTTGTTGTTTGCCAGGACCCGGCGTGTAGCCAGGTCTTGGCGCTGTGCACGATGTGCAACGTGCCGCGGCACCGGTACTGCGGCGCCGACTGCTCTCGACGCGCGCGGCGTGCTCGTCAACGTGACGCCGGGCAAACGTACCAGCGGAGCTGGTCGGGCCGACTTCGGCACGCGTTGCGCCAGCAGCGGTACCGCGAGCGGCGCAAGAAGGTGACGCATCAGTTGGGTCGCATCCGGCGAAGATCGGCGAGGGTGGCCTCGACGAGCCCGCCGCGATCACCGCCGCTGTCGTGCTGTGCACGATGCGGCCGGACCGGCGTGCTCATCGACGGAGTTTGATGAGCACCACCACATCCACCGAGCCGCGCGACGAGGTCGCGCTCGCGCAGATCGATCAGCGCTTCGCGACGCTGCGGCTCGTCGAGCCCGACGAGCTGTCGCGAATCCGCGGCTCGATCGAGCGAATGGGGATCCTGAGCCCGGTGCTGGTGGCGACGGCGATCGAGGACACGCGGCTGGTGCTGGTCGACGGCTTCAAGCGGGTGCGAATCGTGACCGACCGCGGCGACGTTACGATCTGGGTGCGGCGGATCGCGGTCGACGCGGCCGCGGCGAAGGTGGCGATGATCGCGGCGAACGCGGGGCACCGCGGGCTGTGCGACGTGGAGGAGGCGTGGATCGTGAGATCGCTGTGCCGCGAGCACAAGCTGACGCAGGCCGACGTGGGAAAGGCGCTACGCCGCGACAAGTCGTGGGTGTGCCGCCGACTGATGCTGGCGGAGCGGCTCGAGGAGGTCTTGCAGGACGACATCCGGATCGGGCTATTGTCGTCGACGGTGGCGCGCGAGCTCGCGCGGTTGCCGCGCGGCAACCAGGTGGCGATGGCGGCGTCGATCCGCGCGCACGGTCTGACCAGCCGGCACGCGCACCGGATCGTGACAGAGCTTCTGCGCACGAGCGATCCGGCCGCGCGCGCGGAGGTGCTCGCGAACCCGCTGCGCTACCTCGGCGCCGCAGAATTGCCGTCGACACGGACGAC
This sequence comes from Gemmatimonadaceae bacterium, assembly GCA_013816855.1. Lineage (GTDB taxonomy): Bacteria > Gemmatimonadota > Gemmatimonadetes > Gemmatimonadales > Gemmatimonadaceae > UBA4720. Next base: position 2,668 of record JACDDT010000114.1, on the reverse strand, counting down.
CGATCCACGCCTCGGCAAACGCGCGAACGAGGTGCGGGAGAGTCTGCTGTCGGTGGGCAACGCGAGCGAGCGCTGTACGCGCACGGTGTCGCGCTGCGCACCGACCGGCTTGGTCGGTGATGACGCCCGGATCCTGTCGTCGCTCGTCGAGCGCACGCTGCGCTCCGCGACCGAGGTGGCGGCGGTGATCGGCCAGCTGGTGAAGGACAGCGGGATGCCATGAACGAGATCCGGCGACTCTTGAACTACGAGGTCGTGCGGCGCTCGCTGCGCGGCGAGTCGATGCGCGCGATCGCGCGCGCGATGGGGCTCGCGCCCCGCACCGTGAAGAAGATCCTCGCGCGTGAGGATCTGCGTCGCACCGAAGGCGAGTCGGCGCTCGAACGCGAGTTACCGGCGCGGCGGGCGCCGCGCGTGTCCAAGCTCGACGTCTTCGGGGAGCGGATCGCGGCGTGGCTCGAGCGCTATCCGGACCTGACGGCGACGCGGCTGCTCGAAGAGCTGACGCGGGAGGGCTTCGACGGCGGCTACACGATCGTGCGGCACCACCTGAACGCGTGGCGCGCCGAGCACGCGGCGCCCAAGCGCGCGGACCAACGCGTCGAGACACAGCCGGGACATCAGGCCCAATTCGACTGGTCTCCCTTCAAGCTCGAGGACGGCACGATCGAGAACGTATGGAGCTGCACGCTGGCATGGTCGCGCGGACGGAGCTTCTTTGCCGACGACAACCAGCGCCAGCCGACGATCTTGCGGCGCCTGGTCGACAGCTTCACGCAACTCGGCGGCGTGCCGCGCGAGTGCGTGACGGACACGATGTCGGGCGTGGTCGACGGCTGGGAGGCGAACCAGCCGATCCTGAACATCCGCTTCGTGGACTTCGCCGCGTACTACCGCTTCGCGGTGCACATCTCGCCGCGGCGATACCCGAAGTACAAGGGCAAGGTCGAGCGGCCGTTTCGCTACATCGACGAGAACTTCTGCAACGGGCGGACGTTTCGCAGCCGCGAGGAGTTTCGTGAAGGGCTCGCGTGGTGGCGCGACACGCATGCGATGCAGCGTCCCCACCCGGTGACGAAGCGGCCTCTCACAGAAATGCTCGACGAGGAGCGCCCACATCTCCAGTCGCTGCCGCGCGTGCCGTATGACACGCGCGACATCGTGCAGCGCCACGTCGACTCGACGGCGCACATCCTCTACGAGACCAACCTCTACCCGATCCCCGAGAAGCATCTCGGGCAGCTGGTCTACGTGTGCGTCGGCCCCGACCGGCTCGAGATCTTCGACCGAGGCGTGCACGCAATCGGCGAGCACGCACGGATCGCCGACGGCGCTGGGCAGACCGCGACGAGCGATCGCAAGCGGCGCGGCCGTTACGACATCACGCTGCTCCAGGAGCGCTTGGCGGCGTGGGGGCCGGCGGCCGAGGACTTCGCGACCAAGCTGCGCCTGCGCAAGCGCACGCCGGGCCCCGAGCTCGACCACATCCTGAAGCTCCAGGTCACATGGTCGGTCGACGATGTCGTCGCGGCGATCGAGCACGCGACCAAGTACGGCGCCTTCGACGGCCGCGCGGTCGAACGGATCCTCGAGGCGCGATTTCGGCCCCGACGACTGGCCGAGCAGATCGCCGACGCCACGCGCGCCCAGATCCGCGACGCGATGAGGGACCACCCCGTCGAGCAACGCGCCCTCTCGACCTACGAGACGCTGCGGCTCGGCGACGCCCCCCTCCGCGACTCGCGCGAGGAGGATGCCCGTGACGAAACCGCCGACGAAACTGAAACCGAATGAGCAGCTGACCCATCTCCACGATGCCCTCGGCGTACTCGGCCTGACCGAGCTACGGCGCGCGCTCGACGAATCTCTCGACGAGCCTATCCAAGACGAGAGCCGTCTTGCGTGGCTGTGGCGGCTCGTCGAGCCCCAGCTCCGACGGCGCGTCGAGAGCCGCGCGGAGCGCCGGGTCCGCGAGTCCAAGCTACCGGTCCGGAAGACCTTCGAGGCTTTCAACTTCGCCTTCCAGCCCAAGCTCGACAAGGATCTGGTGATGGAGCTGGCGACCCTGCGCTTCCTCGCGCAGGGCAAGAACGTCTTGCTCGCCGGGATGTCCGGCACCGGCAAGAGCCACATCGCGCTCGCGCTCGCGCTGCTCGGGTGCAATGCCAACCGGCGCGTCCTCTATACAACGAGCGCCGACATGCTCGCCCGACTCACGATGGGCCTCGCCGACGACACGCTCGTCCGCGCGCTCAAGCCCTACACCCGGGCCGAGCTGCTCGTCGTGGACGAGGTAGGACTCGAGCAGGTCGAGCGCAACGAGGCCCGTCGCTCCGGCCTCATGCAGAAGGTCCTCCTCCCTCGGTACAACCAACGTCGCTCGACGGTGATCACCAGCAACATCGCGTGGGAGAGCTGGGGTGACTACCTCGGCGATCACCTCGGCGCCACCGCCCTCGTCGATCGCATGGTCCACCACAGTCACGTCATCGTCATCAACGGCCCAAGCTACCGCGACTGGGAGCACAAGCAGGAAGTCGCCGCCGATCGCGGAGCCGACAAGACGAAGACCGAGACTGCGAAGCCCATCGCGAAGCCCGCTGCACCCACAACATCCAGTGGTGCTCGTCGCCGCGCGAAGTGATGATTTCCTAGGCCGCGATCAACA
>JACDDT010000038.1:16302-22075 GCA_013816855.1 Gemmatimonadaceae bacterium | reverse complement strand
GGAGCTCTCGCCCGCCCTGCGTGAGAACTGATTCGGGGTGGAACTGAACTCCCCAAACGGGATGCGTTTTGTGCTTGACCGCCTGGATCTCCGTAGGGTCCGCTTCCGATGTGGCGATTACTTCCAGATCACGCGGCAATGACGCCGGATCTATTACCAGTGAATGATAGCGCATCACCTGGAGAGGGCTCTCGATTCCGTCAAAAATCCCCTTCCCGCTGTGTCGAATTTGCGACGTCTTTCCGTGCTTCAGCTCCTTCGCCTGGACGACGCGCGCGCCGTAGGCTTCGCCGATAGCCTGGTGCCCGAGGCAGACGCCGAGCACGGGTACTGTCGGACCGCACTCACGAATCACGCTTATCGTGCAACCCGCATCGGATGGAACGCCGGGGCCCGGCGAGAGAACGATCGCCGAGGGGGCCATGCGCTGGACGTCGGAAACGCTGGTCTCATCGTTCCTGCGGACCTGGGGATCTTCTCCCAATTCTCCGAGATACTGAACGAGGTTGTAGGTAAACGAATCGTAGTTGTCGATGACGAGAAGCATCGCTCAGGAGCGTGGGTGAAATTGGCGGTGGACGCTGCGGAGATATTCGCGGTCCACATGCGTATAAATCTGCGTCGTAGAAATGTCGGCGTGGCCGAGCATTTCTTGAACGGCGCGCAGATCTGCTCCACCCTCCAACAAATGGGTGGCGAACGAATGTCGCAGCGTGTGCGGCGAAACCGCCTTCACGATTCCCGCGCGATCGACGTATTTCCGAAGGATCTTCCACGCGCCCATTCGAGAGAGTGGCTTTCCCCTGGCGCTGAGGAAAAGAACTCCCTTGCCCTCCCCTTTCTCCAACGCTGGTCGAAGCTCCCGGAGGTACGTCGCGATTGCGCCGATGGCGCTTCGTCCAATGGGAACGAGGCGCTCCTTCGAGCCTTTTCCGAAAACTCGTACGAGGTGATCCTCGAGGAGGACATCGCGAATTCCAAGCGAAATCCACTCCGACACGCGAAGTCCCGCGCCGTATGCGAGCTCCAGCATCGCACGGTCCCTGAACGCGAGTTTTTCGTCGAGGGTGGGGGCGGCGAGGAGTCTTTCCACTTCTTCAACGGCGAGAACTTCGGGAAGCGTGCGCCACCTCTTGGGAGTCTCCAGCCGCTCGCTGGGATCACGCACGACGTGCCCTTCTCCGAGGAGAAACTTGAAGTAGCTCCTCACTGCCGAAACGTTTCGCCTGATCGAGGCCGGGGCGAGGCCGAGGTCCTTCAAGTGATAGATGTATTCCCGTAGCGTCTTCGCGCCCACATCGGTCGGCGACTTGGCCCCCTTGAGGTGCACGTATGTGGAGAAACGCGCCAAGTCGCGCTGATACGCCTCGCTGGTGCGCACGGAAACGCCCTGCTCGAGCGCGAGATAATCCTGAAAGCGCTCGAGTAGAAAGGCGCGGCTGAGGTCGAGAGGCGCAGACAGGTCAGTCATCGCTCCGTCTGCGTCTCATCCACCACACTATGAGTGCAATGGCTACGATTACTACCGCAACAATCGCGATGGCGGTGCCGGATGTCGCGAGGTGCTTCTTGAGCATCTCCCAGTCGTCGCCGGCCCGGAAGGCGAGAAAAGTGATGAACCCGAACCAAACTGCGGATGCCGCGGTGATCGCTCCAATCACCGGAGCCGCGGGCAGCCGCATGGCGCCGGCAAAGGGCGGAACGATTGCTCGCACGCCCGGAAGAAAACGGCTTACGAAGAGAGCGCCCACGCCGTATCGGGCGTACAGCGATTTCAGACGAGTCTCAGCCGTGGGACCGGCGAATCTCTCCAAGCGATGCATTAGCGCGCCCGATCCGTAACGTCGCGCAAGGAAATACGTGAGGGCGGCACCGAGAACATTCCCGATCAACCCGAGGAGAAAAACGGCGAGCAGAGAGCCGTGCGCTCTGGCGACGAGAAAGCTGCCGAACGCGATGACGCCGTCGGAGGGAAAGGGGGGGAAGAAATTCTCGAAGGCGGACAGCAAAAGGATCGCGACGTACAGCGTTCCGGGCGGAAGATTCGTGAGCCATTGAATGACTCCATCCAGCATTAGCTGTCCGCTCGCGCGAGCGTGGCCACAGCCATGCACGCCAGGCCCTCTCCCCTACCGATCCATCCCATTCCTTCGTTGGACTTTCCCTTGATGCCGATCTCGCTCGCTTCGACATCAAGCGCCGCGGACAGCTTGGCTTGCATCGCCGCCCGGTGCGGACCGATCTTCGGCTCCTCGGTAATCACCACCACATCGACGTGAAGAACGCGATGACCATCGGCGGCAATCTTGCCCATCGCGTGTGTCAGCATCTCGATCGAATCCCTTCCACGATTGTCTTCGCTCGAGTCAGGAAACATTCCGCCGATGTCACCGGCGCAAGCCGCTCCGAGGATCGCATCCGTGACGGCGTGACATACGGCGTCTCCGTCCGAATGGCCGAGCAGCCCCGGATATCCTTCGATCTTCACTCCGGCGAGGATCAACGGGCGGGAGCGGTCGAAGCGGTGGGAGTCGTAACCAATGCCGACGCGCGTTTGATTGCTGCCTTGGGACGGCTCGCTCGCCGCCCCCGACTTACGCTGCATGCGCCGGAGCTTCGAGGATCGAGTAGTCCTGGCGGCGCCGGGCCGGCGTAAAGCCCGCGTCGCGAATGAGCCGCTCCATCTCCTGGGTGCTCGTCCGGTGCGTGGTGTTCGCGGCGGAGACGACGTTCTCCTCGATCATGAGCGAGCCGAAGTCGTTGCAGCCAAAGCGGAGCGCGAGCTGTCCGATCTTCATTCCCATCGTCACCCAGCTCGATTGCAGGTTCGGAACGTTGTCGAGAACGATGCGGGAGATGGCGACGGTGCGAAGGTATTCGACCGAGCCGGTCTTGGGCATGTGCGACATCTCCGGCGTGTTCTCCGGCTGAAGAGGCCAGCAGATGAACGCCGTAAATCCCCCGGTTCTCGCCTGCACCTCTCGGACGCGCTGCAGATGCTCCATGCGTTCGGCGAGCGTCTCGCCCAGTCCGTACATCATGGTGACCGATGTCTTCATTCCCTCGTTGTGCGCGAGCTCCATGATCTCGAGCCAGCGATCGGCGCCGGCTTTCTTTTTCGCGACAATGTCACGCACGCGCTGGACAAGAATCTCTCCGCCCCCGCCGGGAATGGAGTCGAGGCCCGCCTTCCGCAGCTCGCGAATGACTTCGATCGCTTCCATCCGGAAAAGCTTTGCAAAGAAATCGACTTCGCTCGGGCTGAACCCGTGGATGTGAATGGGATGGTTGCGCTTTATGTAGCGCATCAAATCCAGATACCACTCGAACGGGATGTACGGATTGTGGCCGCCCTGGATGAGAATCTGGACTGCGCCCAGCGTCTTTGCCTCGTCGATCTTCGCGCCTATCTGCTCGAAGGAGAGCGTATAGCCTTCGCCGTGTTTCGGCCGACGGTAGAACGCGCAGAACCCGCAGTCCGCCACACACACGTTCGTGTAATTGATGTTGCGGTCGATGATATACGTGACGCGGTTGCCGGGGTGCTTCGCCTCCCGGACGCGATCCGCTTCGGCGCCGAGCTCGAGGAGAGGGGCGTTCGTATAAAAATCGAGAAGATTGCCGGTCTCGCTCATGCTGCGGGGAGGAAAGAGAGTGTGCCGTCCGGAATGCGTCCGCGCTCTACGAGGCGGCGGAAGAACTCGGTCAACCCCGCAAAGTGCGCGTATGAAAGACCATAATCGAGTCCGCTGAGATAGTCCCGGCAAACCGAGCGGGCGATGCCTGTCGCACCCTCGGCTTGCTCGGCGAGAACATCGAGATTTTTGAGACCCCATTCGCGCGAGCGAAGTAGAGACGCGTGCGCGGCGAGAGCGGAAGTGACCGCCGTCGTGCGCTGCGCTACCCAGACTGCAAACACAAACGGCAGTCCCGTCCACTGCTTCCACACCTGGCCAAGATCATACGAGTAACGCTCGCCTTCGCCCGCTTTGCCACGGAGAAGGAGTGCGGCGTCCCCAATGACGAGCCGCGCATCGAAGTCGTGACGCACCGCGCCCACGTCGCCGATTTCAGCATCGCCGGCGATGAACTTTGGCTTCGCGTGCCAGACTTCGTCGAACAGCAACTCGAGGAGAGCGACGCTCGTCATCGAGCTTTTGCTCACGAGAACGCTCCGCCCCGTGAGCTCGCCCGCGGGGCGCGAAGAGAAAAGCATCACGCTCTGCACGGGCCCATCACAGGAGATCGCGAGATCGGGAAGGAGCAAGTAGCGCGACGCGTCGCGCGCGTATTCAACGGCGGACACCACGCTCACGTCGAGCTCGCCTGCGGACATCTTGCGATTCAGCTCCGTGGGAACTCCGTTCACGATCTCTCCGTCGAGCTCGACGATACCGCGATCGATAGCGCCGTAGACCGGATAACAATTGATGTAAGGAATCCGGCCGATCTTCATTACGCCGCCGCCGCGACTGGCGAAGCGCGCTCGAACACGCGCAGCGTCTTGTAGAAGGAATCGCGCTCGGCTGGAATCCGGCCTGCTCCACGTATGAGCTTGAGAATGTCGTCAAGCGTCATCCCCTGATCCGTCGTCGCGCCCGCTTCGTGGTAGATCTTTTCGCGCACCACTGTGCCCTCGAGGTCGTTCACGCCAAAGGCGAGCGACGCCTGCGAGAGGAACGGCGTCACCATAATCCAGTGCGTCTTGATGTGATCGAAGTTGTCGAGGAAGAGACGGCCGACGGCGAGGTTCCGCAGATCATCGTAGCCGGTCGTGGCAGTTCCCTCGCGCCCTAGCTCTTTTCCCAGATCGTTGTGATCCGGGTGGTAGGCCAATGGGATGTAGGCGAGGAACCCGCCGGTCTCGTCTTGCAGATCGCGCAGCAGCTGAAGGTGATCGACGCGATCCTGCATCGTCTCTACGTGACCGTAGAGCATGGTGCAGTTGCTTCGAATACCGAGATTGTGCGCGGTGCGATGCACGTTGATCCAGTCTTCGCCCGCCAACTTTTTCTCGGCGATGTTCATCCGTACGCCACGACCGAAGACTTCCGCTCCACCGCCGGGAAGCGTGTCGAGCCCCGACTCGCGCAGCGCGACGAGCACGTCGTGGATGCTCATCTTCTCTATGCGCGCGATGTGCGCGATCTCGACTGCGGTAAGCGCCTTGATGTGGACCTGCGGGTGACGCTGCTTCAACCCGCGGAACATGTCGGAGTAATACTGGAGGCCGGCTTTCATATCGAGCCCGCCGACGATGTGAAACTCCTTCGTCAATCCGTTCGCGGCGGTGCTCGCCTCTTCGAACGCCTGCTCGAGCGTGTAGTGGTAAGCGCCTTCCTCCTTCGGGAGCCGGGCGAAGGAGCAGAAGACGCACGTTGTCCGCAGATAACAGACATTTGTCGGATTGATGTGCTGGTTCGCGGCGAAGGTCACGATCTCGCCGTTCTTCCGGCGATTCGCGAAATCTGCGATCAAGCCCAGCCCAATGATGTCGGGCGACGTGAACATCGTGAGCGCCTCCCCGCCCTCGAGGCGGAGCCCCTGCACTACCTTCTCTCCGATAGCGCGGAGGGCCGGATCGCGAACTCGGCCCAAATCCAACGTTACATCGGAAGCGTTGACGACAAGCGGGCTATTGCTCATAACGTTTCACCGCGAGGGTGACGTTGTGGCCGCCAAAGCCGGCACTGTTGCTGAGCGCGGCGCGTACGGTGCGCTGCTGCGCGGTGTTCGGAGTGAAATTGAGGTCGCCACACTCGGGATCGATCTG
>JACDDT010000038.1:0-16202 GCA_013816855.1 Gemmatimonadaceae bacterium | reverse complement strand
AACGTTTCACCGCGAGGGTGACGTTGTGGCCGCCAAAGCCGGCACTGTTGCTGAGCGCGGCGCGTACGGTGCGCTGCTGCGCGGTGTTCGGAGTGAAATTGAGGTCGCCACACTCGGGATCGATCTGACTGAGATTGATCGTCGGCGGCACGCACTGGTCCTGGATCGCGAGCAGCGACGCGATGAACTCGGTCGCGCCCGCGGCGCCGAGCATGTGGCCGGTCGCGGATTTAGTGGAGGAGACGTTGATGTTCTTGGCGGCATCGCCGAACACTCTCGCAATCGCCTTCGCTTCGTTCGAATCGTTCAGAGGAGTCGACGTTCCGTGCGCGTTCACGTAATCGACGTCCGCGGGAGTGAGGCCAGCGTCCTTGAGAGCGCGTTTCATGGAGCGCTGAAGCCCTTCGTGCTCATCCGGCTGGCTGGTGAGATGGAACGCATCACCAGTGGCGCCGTAACCCGCGACTTCGCCATAGATCTTCGCGCCGCGCGCCTTGGCGTGCTCGAGCTCCTCGAGGATTACGATGCCGGAGCCCTCGCCCATGACAAAGCCGTCGCGGGTAATGTCGAAAGGGCGTGACGCGGTGGCCGGGCTGTCGTTGCGCTCGGAAAGCGCTTTCATGTTCGCGAAGCCGCCGATCGCCATCGGGGTTACCGTGGCCTCGGCTCCACCCGTGATCATGACGTCCGCGTCACCGTATTGGATGGTTCTAAACGCATCACCTATTGCATGAGCTGAGGTACTGCAAGCCGATACGGTAGCGTAGTTTGGGCCGCGTGCATTGAATTGCATGGAGACCACGCCCGAAGCGATGTCAGCGATGAACATCGGAATAAAGAAAGGAGAGATCTTCCCCACTCCCCGCTCGCGATAGACATCGTGCTGCTCCTCAAAGCTCTTGAGGCCGCCGATTCCGCTGCCGACGATGACGCCAAGGCGGTCGGTGTCACCGATGGGATTATCGACCAGGCCGGCGTCGCGCATCGCCTGCCATGAGGCTGCGACGGCGTACTGCGTGTAGTGATCCGCGCGCCGCGCTTCCTTCCGCTCCATGTAGAGTAGCGGGTCGAAACCCTTTACCTCCGCGGCGAACCGCGTCGGAAATGTGCTCGCGTCGAACTTGGTGATCGGAGCGGTGCCTGACTTCCCTTCAAGAAGCGACTTCCACGTCGTCGCCACATCGTTACCGACCGGAGTGATGGCCCCGAGGCCAGTGACGACGACTCGGCGCTTCATTACGATCCGACCTTCTGGTTCAGGTAATTCAACGCGTCACCAACGGTGCGGAGCTTCTCTGCATCTTCGTCGGGGATATCGATGTTGAATTCCTTTTCGAACTCCATGACGAGCTCGACAATGTCGAGACTGTCCGCACCGAGATCTTCGATGAAGCTGGCCTCATTGGTCAGCTTCTCGCGTTCGACTCCCAACTCCTTCTCGATGATGTCTTTGACCTTGCCCGAATTGTCGGCCATGGGACGAATTTCCTCTTGTTGTGTGGTTTGATCGTAATATAGCTAACTGAATATCCCGCAGAAAGTTACATCACCATTCCGCCGTCTACGACGAACGTTTGGCCCGTGATGTAGGAGGCCAGGTCCGAAGCCAGGAAAGCGACCACGCCCGCCACATCGCCGGCGGTGCCTAAACGCTCGAGCGGAATCATCGTGCTCATCGCGTCGCGGGCGTCCTGGGTCATTGTCGCCGTCATCTCGGTTTCGATCAATCCCGGCGCTACGGCGTTGACGAGAATGTTTCGTGAGCCCAGCTCCTTCGCGACCGATTTTGTGAGCGCGATGAGTCCCGCTTTACTGGCAGCGTAGTTCGCCTGCCCCTTGTTCCCGGTGATGCCGACGACACTGGCGACGTTGATGATCCTGCCCGATCGCCTTTTCATCATTCCTCGTGAGACAGCACGAATGGAGGCGAAAGCGCCCCGCAGGTTCGCATTCTGAACGGCGTCCCAGTCTTCGTCCTTGAGCCGCATCACCAGGTTGTCGCGAGTGATGCCCGCGTTGTTCACCAGAATGTCGATTGCGCCGAATGCAGACTCCACATCGGAGATGAGCTTCGTCACCGCCGCAGTGTCGGATACGTCGCACTCGAAGCCGTGACAGTTGGGGCCGATGGCTGCGGCAGCTTTTTGAGCGCGCGCGAGCTCGCGACCGACGACAGCGACCTTTGCGCCGCATTTGGACAGCATCTCCGCGATAGCGTTGCCGATTCCGCGAGTGCTGCCGGTGACGAGCGCCGTCTTTCCGCTAAGATTGATGAGCATCAGGCAACCATCTGAAGAAGTTTTTCCACGTCGGCCGGAGTTCCGCATGAGACGGCCTTTGCGCCCGGAACCAGCCGCGGCACGAGGCCCGTCAGCACTGCCCCCGGGCCCATCTCGACGTAAAGCGCGTCAGGATTGTCTTTCGCAAGATTGCGCACCACGGTCGACCAAAGCACCGGAGAGGTGAGCTGCCGAAAAAGCATTTCGCGCGCCTCACTCGCGGAGCGCGATGGCTTCGCATCGACATTGGAATAGATCGGAAACTTGGGATCAGAAAACGGAGCCTCGTCGACGGCCTCCTTGAAGCCCGCTGCTGCAGGCTCCATAAGCGGCGAATGAAACGCACCGCTCACGGGCAGGCGAATGGCTCGCTTCGCGCCGGCTGCCTTGGCGAGCTCCATAGCTTTCTCGACGCCACCGATCTCCCCCGAGATGACAGTTTGCTCATCCGAGTTGTAATTCGCCGGCACGACGAGGCCGGCTTCGCGGGTAGCCTCTTCACAGATCTCCGCAACCGGTCTCGTCGGCGTTCCGAGAATTGCGGCCATCGTTCCGGGACGCGCTTTGCCGGTCTCGTTCATGAGCTCCCCTCTCCGGCGCACGAGCTTGACCGCGCCCGCGAGATCGATGGCCCCGGCGGCATGATACGCAGTGTGCTCACCGAGCGAGTGCCCCGCTGCAGCCCTGACTTTTCCAATCAGCGCGCCTTTCGTCATCGCCCAAACCGCGGCCCCGTGCACGAGAAGCGCCGGCTGCGCATTCCGGGTTTCAGTGAGCTCGTCGGCGGGTCCTTCGAAACACAGCGTGCTGAGAGAAATCCCCAACGCGTCGTCGGCCTCTTTAAAAACTGCGCGAGCTTCCGGGAACGCATCAGCGAGATCTTTTCCCATTCCCGGCTTCTGCGAGCCCTGACCCGGGAAAAGCAGAATGACGTCCATCGCCTAAAAGCGGATGATCATCGATGCCCACGTGAATCCGGCGCCGAACGCAACAAGCATCACCGTGCTGCCCTCTTTGACGCGCCCCTGCTCAATCGCTTCGTCGAGCGCGATCGGTATCGACGCCGATGATGTGTTGCCGTAGCGATCGACGTTGACGAAGACTTTGTCCATCGAGATGCCGGAATGTTTCGCGGTCGCCTCGATGATGCGAACGTTTGCCTGGTGCGGAATGAGCAGGTCGATGTCCGAGCCGGTGAGCTTCGCGCCGTCGAGCGCACGATCCGCCGCCTCCGACATCGAGCGCACCGCATGCTTGAAAACTTCCCGGCCGGCCATTCTCACCAGGTGGCTTTTCTTTTCGAGAACTTCCGCGCTGAACGGCGTCGTCGCGCCGCCGTCGGGACGATAGAGAAGCTCGGCGAGCTTTCCGTCGCTGCGCATGAAAGCGGACAGAATTCCCTTCCCGGTTTTGCTGCGCTTGAGGACACACGCGCCAGCGCCGTCACCGAACAGAACACACGTCGAACGGTCGGTCCAGTCGACGATGGCGCTCATCTTCTCGGACCCGATCACCAGCGCAGTCTCCGCGACGCCGGACATGATCAATCCCTCGGCCGTCGTCATTGAGTAGAGCCATCCGGAGCAAGCAGCGGAAATGTCGAATGCGGCAGCGCGCGTCGCGCCAAGCTTGGCTTGAATGTCGACAGCCGTCGACGGCAACAGACGGTCGGCGGTGGCAGTGCTGAGGACGATGACGTCAACTTCGCCCGGCTGTACACCCGCGCGCTCCATTGCAATCCTTCCCGCGGCTGCGCCCATGGACGCGGTCGTCTCGCCCTTCTTCGCCACTCGCCGCTCGACGATGCCACTTCGCTCGAAGATCCATTCGTGCGAAGTCTCTATTCCGATGCTCGCGAAATCGTGGTTCGTCATCACGGTGTCCGGCGCGGAGCGTCCGGTTGCAACGACTGCGGCTACTGGGCGCTTCAAGAGACCTGCCCTCCATTTGCGCTCGACGCCGTAGCGAGCCTTTCACCTATCTGTGCATTCATACCCGTCTCGACGGCGCGCACCGCGGCTTTAATCGCATTCTTGATTGCGCGCGGCGAAGAATTCCCGTGGCAGATCATGCTCACGCCCTTCACGCCGAGCAGTGGCGCTCCACCGTACTCGCTGGAGTCGAGGGATTTGAGCGCGGCAGTGACGTTTTTCTTATCGATGCCGGGATGCGCGCCAAGGAGACCAAGGATCATCGGCCCGACGGCTTCGTAGAACTTGAGCACGACGTTGCCGACAAATCCGTCACACACCACCACGTCGATCGGGCCGCGGTCGCTCGCACCCGCAAGCAGATCGCGTCCCTCGACATTGCCGTGAAAGTTGAAGCCGGCGTTCATGAAGACGCCGTTCGCTTCCTTCACGACCGCATTTCCTTTTTCCGCCTCTTCGCCGATCGAAAGCAATCCAACGGAGGGCGTCGCTCTTCCGAAAACGCACTCGGCGTAAACGTGTCCGAGCCAGGCAAACTGAAGAAGCTCGTTGACGGAGCAGTCTACGTTCGCGCCCGAGTCGAGGACGATCACCGGCTCGCGTGACGTCGGGAAAACCGTGGCGATAGCCGGCCGGGTAAGTCCGGGGTGGAGCTTGAGCAGCATGGCGGACGCCGCCATCTGCGCGCCTGTGCTTCCCGCGGATACGAATGCGTCGGAGGCGCCTTCAACCTGGAGGCGAAGTCCCGTCATCATCGAGCTGTTCGGCTTTTTGCGGATCGCGTTAACCGGCTTCTCGGACATCTCGATCACGTCCGGTGCGTTCACGATGTCGATCCGATTCCGCGCGCCGGCTGCGGCGGCAAGCTCGCCGGCCAGTAAAGAATCGATCTCTTTTTCTATTACCTGCTGCTGTCCGACTAGTTGGACGCGGTGCGCATCATCGAGCTCCTGGAGAGCCAGGAGCGCACCTGCGATTGTCGCATTGGGAGCGAAGTCCCCTCCCATCGCGTCCAACGCGATGCGGGCCAAATCAGGCTTCCTTCGCCGCTACCCGCTGTTCTCCGTCATAATAGCCGCACTCTTCGCACACGTGGTGCGGCCTGCGCATTGCCTGGCACCGGGGACACTTCTGAATCGCGATCGCCGGCGCCTTCTTGTGCGTGTTGCGCGCGCGCTTCTTTCTTTTCGAGGTACGTCGCTTCGGTACGGCCATCTTGAATTCCTTTCTCTATTGGTGTCGGTCTAACGGGAATCGCTCTTGAGAGAAAGAAGCGCGTCCCAGCGACTGTCTGTTTTTACCGGAACGCATTTGCACGTTCCTTCGTTGAGATTCTGTCCGCACGCCGGACACAATCCTTTGCACTCGTCCCTACACTCCAAATACGCCGGAGCAATGAGCAGCCAGCCCTCACGAACCGCGAGGCGCAGATCGAGCTCACGCGCGTTGGAATCGTAGGTGAAGACATCCGGGTCGTCCGCTTCGTCCGCGCCGTTCTCCGCGAAGATGAAATGAGCTTCGTCGTCGACCTTCACCGCCACGTCTTCGAGGCAGCGCCGGCACGGCATCGCCACTTCGCCTTTTAGTCTGCCGCTGAAGTAAAAACGCCCTTCATTAGCGGACGAAAGCCGGCCCGAAACCTCAACCGACTTGGCAGGACGCGCGTCGCCTTCCTCCCAGACGTCATCGTCGGGCGAAAGTGACCCATTTACCTGTTCGGCCTTCGCTTCGAGGGACCGGATGTCGAACGACAGCATAACCCCTTAAAAATAGCGGAGTTGGAGACTGAAAACAGCCCTGAGTCGCGGAAAATCCGGCTTTTCGCCGGACGTCAATCAGAGCGTGTCGGCTTCGGCGAAAAAGAAGCGCGCTTCGCGTGCGGCGTTCTCGTCGGAATCTGACGCGTGGATGGCGTTCCGCTCCTTCGACTCGGCGTAAAGCTTCCGAACGGTCCCCGCTTCCGCTTCGGCGGGGTCGGTGGCTCCGATCGTCTTTCTAAGAGCCGCGACCGCGTCGTCGCGCTCAAGGACAATGGGCATGCACTTGCCCGAAGTCATGAACTTGGTCAGCGAGCCGAAGAACGGACGTTCCTTGTGCACTTCGTAGAATTCGCCCGCCTGTGACTGCGTGAGCTGCATCACGCGCGAGGCGATGATTTTGAAACCGGACTTCTCGAGAAGCGCGATGATGTTCCCGGCCTTCCCGGTCGCAAATGCGTCAGGCTTAATGATTGTAAGTGTGCGATTGCCAGCCATTTCAGTTTACTGTGATTGAATTGTTCAGCTCTTGATGGACTTCTTGAGCAGCGACACTACATCGATGGGGCGTTTGGCCACACCGATTCCGTTCTCCTCGAACGCCTGCATCTTCTCCGCGGCTGTCCCCGCCGAGCCGGAGATGATTGCGCCTGCGTGACCCATGCGGCGTCCCGGCGGAGCCGTCTGACCGGCGATGAATCCGACTACCGGCTTCGACATCTTTTCCTTTACGAACTTCGCCGCTTCCTGCTCGTCGGTCCCGCCTATCTCTCCGATCATCACGACTGCCTTCGTCTCGTTGTCAGCTTCGAATGCGGCGAGACAGTCGATGAAGTTCGTTCCATTGATCGGATCGCCGCCGATCCCGACGCACGTTGTCTGACCCATTCCGGCGCGCGTCATCTGATAGACCACCTCATATGTGAGCGTTCCGGACCGGCTCACCAGTCCGTAGGGCCCCGACGCGCAAATGCTGCCCGGGATGATTCCAACTTTTGATTGTCCCGGGGATATGAGTCCGGGGCAATTCGGCCCAAGGAGCCGCGCACCCTTTTCTTTCACGAACGGGTACACGCGCGTCATGTCGAGTACAGGAACGCCCTCGGTGATGCAAACGATAAAAGGAATTCCGGCGTCCGCGGCTTCCATCATCGCGTCCGCCGCAAACGGTGGCGGGACGTAAATGACCGTGGCGTTCGCTCCGGTTTCTTTCACTGCCTGAGCCACAGTGTTGAAGATGGGCACGGTGGTCTCGAACTTCAGGCCGCCTTTTCCGGGAGTGACACCGCCCACGACTTTGGTGCCGTACTCCATCATCTGCTTGGCGTGGAACGAGCCGTCGCGGCCGGTAATTCCCTGGATGAGGAGACGGGTCTCCTTGTCGATGAAAATGCTCACGTGGCTTTCCCTCCAGTTGCGAGGGAGACCGCTTTTTGAACCGCTTCATCCATGTCCGTCATCGCAGCGAGGCCGTTCTCCTTGAGAATCTTCACCGCGATCTCGTCGTTCGTGCCAGTGAGGCGGATGACCAATGGAACCTTGAGCGGGTTCTCGTTGATGGCGGTCACGATGCCGTTCGCAACATCGTCGGTGCGGGTGATGCCGCCGAAGATGTTGAAAAGAATCGCCTTCACGTTGGGATCGGAGGTGATGATGCGCAGCGCGTTCACTACCTTTTCCGGATTCGACGAGCCGCCGATGTCGAGAAAGTTCGCGGGGTCGCCGCCGTAGTATTTCACGAGATCCATCGTCGCCATGGCGAGCCCCGCGCCGTTCACGACGCAGCCGACGTTCCCGTCCAGCTTGATGAACGTGAGGTTCGCCTTCCTCGCCAGGACTTCACTGGGAGCTTCAGCGCTCTCATCGCGCAGAGCCTCGATGTCGGGAAGACGATCGAGTTCGTTATCATCGATGACCATCTTCGCGTCGAGCGCGACTACCTCGCCTTCGGGCGTCGTGACGAGCGGGTTGATCTCGGCGAGTGAGGCACCGCTCGCCATGAACGCGGCGTAAAGCTGCTGAAGAATCTTTGCCGCTGCGCGGGCCTGCTTCACGTCTTTGTAGAGAAAGAACGCGAGGTTCATCGCCTCGTACGACTGCAAGCCGTACCGCGGATCGACGGGATGCCGGACGATTTTCTCCGGAGTCTTCTCAGCCACTTCTTCGATGTCGATTCCGCCGGCCGGGCTCACCATGAAGACTGCTTTCTTGCTTACCCGGTCGACGATTATCCCGACGTATGCTTCCGAAGCGATGTCCGCCGCCGGCGTGACGAGGACTTTTTCGACTGGAATGTCCTTGATGCGCAGCTTGAGAATCTGCGCTGCGGTCGACTTCACCTCTTCTGGAGTCTTGGCGAGCTTCACTCCGCCCGCCTTTCCTCTCCCGCCAGCGTGGACCTGCGCCTTAACGACGACGGTTCCGCCAAACTTACGTGCAATCGCTTCCGCCTCTTCCGGAGTGCGCGCGACCTCGCCCGGAGGAATCGGAATGCCGAATTTCCTGAAAATGTCCTTCGCCTGATATTCGTGGATGTTCACACCATCTCCGAGCGTGACTTGCAGTAGGAATCGAGGGTGCAACTTATCATTTTTTGACTCTTCCGACTAGCGCTCCGAGCGAATCGTAAGCGAGCCCGAATCGGCGCAGATCGCCTGCGGAGAGCGCAGAATGCATCGAATCGTAAAAGCGGATCACCCGGGCTCTGAACGAGGTGTCCGACATTGCGGCTCCTGAAACGCCGAGGCGCGAATTGCTCACGAAAAGCGCGCGTTGGACATCGCGCGCGCGCTTGAGCGATTCAGCATTCTCGAACTTTCTGACCCAGCCCGCTGCGACCGGCTCCGGCGGAATGTCGAGCGCCGCGTAGACTCTTCCCGTTCGGGCGTTCACAAGCGCGGTGCCGGTTCGATGAAAATAGGTCACGCGCTCACCCCAAATCTCTCTCCTGTCGGAAAGCGGATATGAGTGGGAGGAAGTGAAGAGTGGCGCACTCCAGTAGAGGGTGTCTCCACGAAACAACGGACGCAGCGTCGGGCCAATGGCGAAAAATGGATAAAGGGCAGCGACTCTCTCGCGCACGTCTCGAACACGAACGATGCGGGTACGGCGGTGGAGTTTGTCGCTGAGAAGGCTAAAATTTCTCGCCGCCCACGCGTGCGCTAGCCGTGAGAACCCATGTCCGAGGGACGGGGCGGCGATGTCGATCGTTGGGTTGTCTACCAGGAGGGTCCCGATCGCGCCTGGCGAAACGAGAGTGTCGGGCCCTGCCGGAACTGCCGCTGACACTGCAGCGAATGTCGCGAGCGGATTCTCGGCGCTCTCCTCGTTAGGATCCGTGCCGAATGCACGCCGGGTGAAGTCGGAGCGTGTTGCGACATAGGGCGCATTCTCCCTGTGCGCTTCCTTGGGGGTGAGGGACCGCTCGACGGCGAAGGGCAGGATCTCGCTCGTTAATCCGGCGAGTGCGATCGCCGCCATGATTGCAACGAGACTCGTTCGCATTTGCCCCATCCACGCGCTTATCGCGACGGTGATCGCAGTCGCAACGGTGGCGACCGACAATGCCAATAGCGCGGGGAGCATCCACTGATGGTCGATGAAGGTGAAGCCTGTGCCATCGTGCCCACCGTTCGTGAGAAGCTCGTACGCGTCTAGTCGATAGCTCCAGGTGCACACGAGGAGCAACAGCGCCGCGAGCACGGCGAGATGCCTCCGAACCTTGGCGGTGAGACGCAAGGCACCCGCGTTCCAGCGAAGTCCCGACGTCACGATGTACAAGCCGGTGACGATCGCAGTTACGCAAACAATCAGCGCCAATGCCCAGGAGTAAACAGCGCGCTCGAGCGGGAGCCACGTTACGTAAAATGACAGGTCGTGCTGGAAGTACGGATCCGCTTCCCGGAAATCCACGCCCAGCTTAGCGAAGGCGACGGCGCGCCATGATGGGAGGAGACTGGCCAACCCGAGCGCGACCGCGAGGGACAGAACAATTCCGGCGAGTCGCAGCTGCGCAGGCGGCACTGCTTCCCCAAACTCTACGTTTGCGAGCCGCCGTGGCCGGGTGAGACTGCCGACGCTCTGCCCGACGATGGCGAGGTTGGCGAGCGTAAAAAGGGCGGCGAAGATGAAACCGGTCGCATCGACGAGCACGGTGTCCAGGGCGCGCTCATTCCACAAAGCTCGCGCTCCCAGGCTCTCGTACCAGGAATAGCTATCGAAGACAATTGAGAGCGCCCGGCCGCCGAGCACCACGGCCGCAATCGCGACGACGCCGACGGCGAGTCGTCGCCTCGACATCACATCAGACCTTTACGCCCTGCTCCCGCAGCCATCCTTCCATCTCGCCCTGAATCTTTGCCAGGTGCTCGGCGGTTCTCGCCTCGAAGCGCATCACGATCACGGGTTGGGTGTTCGAAGCGCGGATCAGGCCCCATCCATCGGCAAACTGAACACGGATGCCGTCAACAGTGATGACTTCGTGTCCGACGCTGAAGTGTTTGGTGGCATTCTCTACGATCCCGAACTTCAAGTCATCCGGGCATTCGACGCGAATCTCCGGCGTCGAAACGAATCGGGGAACGTCGGCGAGCAGCTCCTTCAAGCTCTTCCCTGAGTCTGCAATGATGCGGAGTATTAGCGCGCCCGCATAAAGGGCGTCGTCGTACCCGTAATAGCCCTCTGCGAAGAACATGTGGCCGGACATTTCGCCCGCGAGGGGCGAGTGGGTCTCGTGCATCTTTTCTTCGATGAGCGAATGCCCCGTCTTCCACATCACGGGCGTACCGCCTGCCTTGGTGATCATTTCCGGTAGAGCCTGCGAGCACTTTACGTCGAAGATGATCGACGATCCTTTCGGGGCGCGCTTAAGAACGTCGCGCGCGAAAAGAACGAGAAGAATGTCGCCCCAGATGATCGTGCCGTCGCCATCGACTACCCCTACACGGTCTGCGTCGGCATCGAAGGCGATGCCAACATCGGCCTTCTCTTCCTTCACCGCATTTATGATATCGACGAGATTCTTTTCGACCGTCGGGTCGGGATGATGATTCGGGAAGGTGCCGTCGCTCTCGCAGAAAAGGTTGCGAGGCGTGATGCCAAGGTTTGGGAAGATGAGAGGGACGGCGACCGAACCGACGCCGTTGCCGCAGTCGAGCACAACTTTGAGGGGGCGTGACAGCTTGCCGATACGCTGTACGACGTCAGCGGCATAACGAGTGAGCACTTCTTCAGAGCGCTCCCTTCCCTTGCCTTGAGGAAACTTTCCGGCAACGGCGAGGTCATACACGCGCTGAATGTCTTTGCCGTAAATCGAGTTTGTGCCTAGCCCCAGCTTGAACCCGTTGTATTCGGACGGGTTGTGCGAGGCGGTGACCTGAATGGCGCCGACCACTTTGAGATTGTGCTGCGTCCAGTAAACCGCTGGTGTCGGGACGACGCCGATCTCAACAACATCGAACCCGCTCGCGAGAAGTGCGTCGATGAGAGCGCGCTCGAGCTTTTCTCCACTCGGCCGGTTGTCTCTCCCGACGGCTATCTCGCCCTGGATGCCGCGTTCCGCGAGGAGCGACGCATAGCCTCTCCCGATTAGCGTAGCGGTCTCCTCGGTGAGCTCCGTGCCCGCTATGCCGCGGATGTCGTACTCGCGGAAGATACCCTTCACCAGTTGCGCCATTTTCTCTACCTACTGGCTGCGAGCCGTTGGCTGATACAGCACCGGCATGGTACGGTTCGCCCTCGTCACCGTCGCGTGCGGCACGCTCGTCTCAGCCCAGAATGCGATTGCATCCGGGAAAATTCCGAGGACGAGAATAAGTACGGCTGACGCCCAGATGACGCCGCGTGTCAGGGGTCCGCACACGGGCGGGACGCTCGCGCCCTCTTCGCGTGGGCGCATGAACATCACCATCACGACGTAGAGATAGTACCCGGCGCTGATCACGCTCGTCACGACGAGAACGATTGCCAGCTTCGGCTGGGGTGACGTGGCCTGCAGTGCCGCCTTGAGGATGTACCACTTCGCAAAGAACCCGATACCGCCGAAGATTGGGAACCCGAGCAGGGCGAGCATGAAGACAGCCATCGCTACAGCCATCGAGGGGCGTACAGACCAGAGCCCCGAATAGCTGCGAATTTCGAGGTTTGGCTCTCCGCTCTCGCCAAGGGCGACTATAACGCCGAACGCGCCGAGCGTCGCGAGGGTGTACGCAAAGAGGTAGAACAGCGCCGCGGACCCGCCAAACGCGTTTCCAATGACGAGCGAGACGAGAATGTATCCGCCGTGCGCAATACTCGAATAAGCCAGCATACGCTTGATGTTCTTCTGCGCCAAAGCGACAACGTTTCCGACGACCATTGTCAGCGCGGCGAGCCACCACGCGGCGAGATGCCATTGGACAAAGAGATCCGGAAACGCCTCGAGCCACACGCGCAAGAACGCGGCGAAGGCCGCAGCCTTCACCGCCGCCGCCATATATGCAGTTACCGGAGTGGGAGCCCCCTCGTACACATCGGGCGCCCACATGTGGAACGGCACCGCAGCCATCTTGAAGCCGAAGCCGACGAGGAGCAGCGCCACACCGATCATCAGCATCGGGCTGGATGACAAGCTGTGCTTCGCAACGGTGTTCGCGATCGCTGTGAGATTTGTCGAACCGGTCGCGCCGTAAACCAGTGCAATTCCATAGAGCAGAAACGCAGTGGAGAACGCGCCGAGGAGGAAGTACTTGAGCGCGGCCTCGGCAGCCCTCGGGCTGCGACGGTTGAGGCCCGCCAACACATACACCGCGATCGACATCATCTCGATACCAAGGAACACGATCATCAAGTCGCGGGCGGCGACGAGGATCATCATCCCCGATGTTGCCAGCAGGAGAAGTACGTGTGACTCTCCCGCCATTATGCCTTCCCTCTTGTTGTACTCGATCGAAAGCGCGATGCATCCCATGGTCGCGATTAGAACGACCAGATCGGCCGCCCACCGGAACGCATCGACCGCCACCACGCCGTCGGTAGCCGTGTAGTGCCGCGTCCCGTAAACCGCGATAACCGCGATCGTGACGAGGCAGAGTCCGATGCTCAGGAAGCCGACATTGCGCTGATGGCGCTCGCTCTCCGGGCGCCACGCAGACCAGAGGAGAAGCAGCATCGCTCCTCCCATCATCACCAAGTCTGGCAGCAGCGCGCCGCTGAGCTGCGAAGGAACGGAAAGATCGAAGGTCATGGCGCGAGATTGATTAGGCCGACCGTCTGCGCCGACTGGGTTTCAACGCGAGAGACAAACGCCTCCACAGAGCTCTCCATTCTGCGAAGGACCGGCGCCGGATAAACACCGAGCCAGATGATCACCGCGACGAGCGGAGCGAGAATGGCGAGCTCACGCCTGTTGAGATCGGGTATGTGCTCGTTCTCGGGCTTGTCGAGCTTGTTGAACAGAATGCGCTGAATGGCCCAGAGCAGATATGCGGCGGCGAAGATCACGCCGGTCGTCGCGATGGTCGCGAGAACCGGGTATGTCTTGAATGACCCGACCAGCACCAGAAACTCACCGACAAAGCCGTTTGTCCCGGGTAGCCCGATGCTGCTAAGCGAGACGAAGGTGAGCAGCGCTGCGAAGAGAGGCACCACCCTGGCGATTCCGCCATATGAGTCAATGAGCCGCGTGTGCTTCCGTTCGTAAATCATTCCGATGAGAAGGAACAACGCGCCGGTGGAGATGCCGTGGTTGATCATGATCATCAGTGCACCCTGCACGCTCTGTACTGTAAGTGCGAAGATGCCGAGCATTACGAAGCCGAGGTGACTGACCGATGAATACGCGACCAGCTTCTTGAAGTCGGGCTGCACGAGCGCTACGAGCGCACCGTATACAATTCCTATGACGGCGAGAATAAGGATCGTCATTCTCACTGTAGGATTCATTGCCGCGCCCGGGAAAAGCGGTAGGGCGAGACGCAGAAATCCGAACGTCCCCATCTTGAGCATGATGCCGGCGAGGATCACAGATCCCGCGGTTGGTGCTTCGACGTGCGCGTCGGGAAGCCACGTGTGGAACGGGAACATCGGAACTTTCACAGCGAACGCCAGGAAGAACGCCCCAAAGAGGAGGAGCGCGACGTGCGGGGTGAGTGGCGGTGCGACGAGCAAGTGATCGTAGCTGAAGTTCGGAGTGCCGCTCGAGGTTCCCGCGTTCAAGCCGAGATACACGATCGCCACGAGCATGAGAAGCGAAGGCAGCATCGTGTAGAGAAAAAATTTGATGCTTGCGTAAATACGGCGTTCCCCGCCCCAGATGCCGATGATGAAATACATCGGCACCAACATCACTTCCCACATCACATAGAAGAGAAAGAGATCACGGGCGAGGAAGACGCCCAGCATTCCGCTCGTGAGGACCAGCATCAGCGCGTAGTACGACCGCAGCTTCGTCCGCACACTCGTCCAGCTGCCGAGCACGGTGAGCGGCATGATGAACGTGGTGAGCAGAACCATCATCAGCGAGATGCCGTCGACTCCAAGCGTAAACCGAATCCCCCACATCGGAATCCAGGAGTAGTCCACCCCTGCCTGCCATCCAGCCGATCCTGGCTGGAAGGACCACCATAATCCCATCGACACGATGAACTCGGCCAGCAAAACCGCGAATGCGATCGTTTTCGCACGCGTGTCCTCCGGGCCGTCTCGTATTTCGGATTTAGAGCGCAGCACGAGAATCGCCGCGGCTCCAAGAAGCGGAATCGCGAGAAGTGCGACAAGAACCCAGGACTCGTAATTAATAGACTGAAGGAAGCTGTTCATTATTTATTAGCGGCGGGTGAAGGCGCCGAGCACCGCCAAAACTCCGGCGACGAGAACCCACGCATAAATGCCCACGCTTCCCGTTTGCAGCCGCGAGCCGAGCCAGCCGAATCCGCGTGTGAGCTTCGCAACTCCGTTGACAAAGAAACCGTCGATAATGCCGTTGTCGACGAAGCGCCAAAGGAAGTTTTTCGAGAGAGCGTACGTCGGGCGCACGATGGCGCGGTCGTAACCCTCGTCCACATAGTATTTCTCGACGAGAACTTTTTCGAAGCCCTGCTCTTCCGGCGATTGGCTCTTCGGTACGAGCGACGTTGGCTTGAGCCGGGTAACCGCATACGCGATACCGGCCACGGCGATAAGTACCGCAAGCCCGATAAGCATCTCTTCAGTGGAAGTTCCGACCCCTTCGCCCGGGCCCGACAAACGGTGGGACGCGTCCCCGACGACGGGAGCGAGCCAATTAGCGAGACGGTCAGGGTGACCAAGTGCGATGAGCGGAGGAAAGTTGAGCCAGCCACCGAGCGCGCTCAATATTCCAAGCACCACGAGGGGGCCGGTCATCACCCAAGGCGCTTCATGCAGATGATTCTCTTCGTTTGCGCCGGTCCTGTTCGGGCCGTGGAAGGTGTAGAGCATCATCCGCGTCATGTAGATCGCAGTCAGCAATGCGGCAGCAAGCCCGAGGAAATAAACGAGATAAAGAACCGCTGAACCGGGAATGCCGAGCCACGTTGCTTCCGAAAGCGGCGACCCGTGTGCGCGCGCGAAGGCGGCGCCGAGGATTTCATCCTTCGAGAAGAATCCGGAGAACGGCGGGATTCCGGAGATCGCGAGCGTGGCAATCCACATCAGCGCCCAAGTGACGGGCATGTACTTCTTGAGGCCGCCCATGTTGCGCATGTCCTGCGCATCGTCGTGGTTGCCGGTGTGATGATAGGCAGCGTGCATCGAGTAGATGACCGAGCCTGCTCCGAGGAACAGCAGCGCCTTGAAGAAGGCGTGCGTGACGAGATGGAACACCCCTGACACGTACGCGCCGACGCCCACTCCAATGAACATGTACCCGAGCTGTGACACCGTCGAATAGGCGAGCACCTTCTTGATGTCCCACTGCTTGAGTCCGATGGTCGCCGCGAATATCGCAGTCACCGCACCTACGAGTGCTACGGTAAGCGACGCTGC
The DNA here is from genome assembly GCA_013816855.1 of Gemmatimonadaceae bacterium. GTDB lineage: Bacteria > Gemmatimonadota > Gemmatimonadetes > Gemmatimonadales > Gemmatimonadaceae > UBA4720. Next base: position 254 of record JACDDT010000038.1, on the reverse strand, counting down.
AGGTGCGAGCGAAAACAGAGCCGAGCTTCTCGCCACGAGATAGACGCCGGCCGTAACCATCGTGGCAGCGTGGATGAGCGCCGAGACAGGAGTCGGACCTGCCATCGCGTCCGGAAGCCATATGTATAGTGGTACCTGCGCGCTCTTACCGGCGCAGCCGAGGAAGAGAAAGAGGCAGATCGTCGTCACAAGCGCACCGCCAGCAACGAGGTTGCCCGCCTGCGCATTCACCCCGACGAAATCCAGAACTCCAA
>JACDDT010000037.1 GCA_013816855.1 Gemmatimonadaceae bacterium | reverse complement strand
GTCATCGATCGTGTAAATGGGGTTGAACTCGGTCACGTTATTGTCAAAGGCATCGAGCCCGACGGCACTCAGCTGCGCCGTGGTTCCGGCCGCGGCGAGCTTAATGGTATCGGGCGTCAACTTGATCTTTGCGAGCGGGCCCGCTGTCACCGTCGCTGTGAACGTCGCCGCTCCCGCCCCGCTCACCGATGCGGTAGCGCTTTGCGATCCAGCGACCTTGCCCGGCGCCCACTGCGCAGTCGACTGTCCGCTTCCGTCAGTCGTCGCGGTTGCGGGAGAGATCGACCCCGACGATGTACCCCAAGTGACGGTCGCGCCGGGAACGGCGTGTCCGCCGGCATCCAAGACTTTCGCGACGAGCGCTATCGGAGCTGTCGATCCAGCGGTCACTGTCGCACTCGATCCACTCAGCGCGGAGACAGCGGTCGGCGGTCCGACCGGATTCGCATCAGTGCCGCCGCCGCCGCCGCAGGCGACAGCTACAATAGAAAATGCGAGCACTGCCACAGACGGGCACGAACGAAGGAGGCGCATAATCATTCTTGAAGGTGGTTGAACAAATGTATTATACCCCGCTCCGCGGCCGCCACGAAATTCGCGCGTCGCGGGCGAAAGCCTTCGATTTCGTGGCTCAACCAGGCGGATGCACTCGCAAAAGCCGCGAGTATGCGTCCCAACATGCGCCACGATCCGCAGCGCTCTCACTCATTGAATGTCCGTCGTTCTCAGCCATTGCCACGATCTCTTCGCACTCGCGGACGTTGTCCACGAAAAGCTGCGTGAGACTATCGGCCCTGTCGCGCACTAGCGTGTCGCCCGCGCGCGATCGCTCCGCCGCATGAAGTGTGATGTGGTCGATCGCCGCGCGCACGCTCGCCACGTCGTGCGATACGGACAGCATCCGCACGATCGCGACCGCGGGCGAGAGCTCACCATTCAAACATTGCACGAGAATTGCGCGACTCTCTGGCGGCTCGACGCCGCCGGTGAGTCTCGCCACGGCTTTAGCCTCGACGCCTGCGCGATTCGTCAATCGAGGCGCGCTCCATCAACCAAAAGGGAGAGTCTCATGTCGTCGGGTGGAAGGAAATCCTCTGTGGGACGCAAATCGTCGGGCCGGAGAAGGCGCTCGCGGTAGCCGCTAACAAACGACGCGAGTCGCGAGAAGTAGTGAGGCGGAGCTGTGAGAAGCAGCTTCGAGTTGACTCTGCTTCTCCGCCTCTCGCGACTCGCGTCGTTACTGGCTGTTGCAGTTGCTTTGGCTATTGTGGTCAGTATTTCGCTAAATAATTATCCAACTCCCACCTGCTCACCTGACTTATGTAATCCTGCCACTCCATCCTCTTCGCCGCGAGAAAATGCTGCGTCACATGCTCGCCAAGCGCCTCGGTGATGACATCATCCTTCTCCAGCTCATCGCAGGCCTCTTCGAGATTTTTCGGCAGATCATCGATGCGAAGGCGGCGCTTCTCGCGATGTGACATCTCCCATATGTTCGTGTTGACCGGCTCGCGCGCATCCGCCTTGGTGTCGATTCCGTCCAACCCTGCCGCAAGCTGAACGGCGAGCGCGAGATACGGATTCGCCGCCGGATCCGGAATACGAAGCTCGATGCGCGTTCCCGTTCCGCGCCGGTCGGGGATGCGGATCATCGGCGAGCGATTCTTCATCGACCAGGCCACGTTCACTGGTGCTTCGAATCCGGGAACCAATCTCTTGTATGAATTGACGAGCGGATTCGTGATCGCCGTGTAGCCGCGCGCGTGCTGGAGAAGCCCTCCTATATAATGAAGGGCCGTATGCGACAGCTCCCACTCGGCTTTCTCATCCCAGAATGCATTCGTCTTCCCTTTGAACAGCGACTGGTGGGTGTGCATCCCGCTTCCGTTCTGGCCGAAGATCGGCTTCGGCATGAACGACGCGACGAGACCGAATGTCTGCGCCACGTACTTCACCACAAACCTGAAGGTTGCAATGTTGTCCGCGGTACGAAGGGCGTCGGCATAACGGAAGTCGATCTCGTGCTGGCCGAACGCCACCTCGTGATGCGCCGCTTCTACCTCGAATCCCATTTGCTCGAGCACTCCCACGATCGCGCGCCTCGCGTCTTCGCCGAGATCCGCCGGCGCCAAGTCGAAATAGCTGCCGACGTCGTGCGTCACCGTTGATGGCGCGTCGTCCGCACCCGGCTTGAACATGAAGAACTCCGCTTCCATCCCGGCGTTCATCGTGTAGCCCAGCTTATCGGCGCGGGCGAGAATTTTCTTCAGCACTCCGCGCGGATCACCGGGAAAGGGATTGCCGTCCGTCGTATTGATGTCACAAATCACGCGCGCGACGCGGTTTTTCTCGTCGCCCCACGGAAAGATTTGGAAAGTGCCGAGGTCAGGCGAGAGGAGCATGTCGGATTCTTCGATACGGACGAACCCTTCTATTGAAGAGCCGTCAAACATGATGTCGCCCTCGAGCGCTTTCTCGAACTGTGAGGCGGGGATCTCGACGTTCTTGTTGATGCCGAGAATGTCGGTGAACTGTAAGCGCAGGAACCGGACGTCGTTTTTGACGGCAAGGTCGAGGATGTCCTTCTTCGACGCCCCGCTGGTATCGCCTATGCGAGTATTCCGTGACATAGGCAGTACTATAGCCCCGCTACTGAGTTTATGCAATTTCTGCACAGATGAATGGACGATGGCTTGCTTTCTGCCTATAAAGTTGGCAAATTGACGTCGAAAGTGTGCTAGTTTTGCAAACTTTACCCACTAAGAAGGTTCATCAGATGACCGGTACGCCCCTCTCTTCGCGGAAAGCAGCTCTTCGGGAAATCACGTCCCGGACACCCCACAATCCGCCGACTTTTTCGAGGGACGGCGTCCCTATCCCGACCTCGGAGTACTTCGGGATCAACACTTTCGGCGCCAGGCAGATGCGCGACAAGCTGCCACGCGACGTGTACGCCAGTCTTGCCGCGTCCATACGTCACGGAAAGAAGCTCGACCTGAGCGTCGCGCCGATCGTCGCCCAGGTCATCAAGGAATGGGCGATCTCGCGTGGCGTCACCCACTTTACGCACTGGTTCCAGCCGCAGACGGGACTCACCGCCGAGAAGCACGACGCGTTTTTCTCTTTCGATGACGACCGTCAGCCGATGGAGTCGTTCACCGGCGCGCAGCTCATTCAAAGCGAGCCAGATGCATCGAGCTTTCCTTCAGGCGGACTTCGCGCCACCTGGGAAGCGCGCGGTTACACCGCGTGGAATCCGGCGAGCCCTGTCTTCATCGTCGAGTCTGCGGGCGCGCGCACTCTCTGCATTCCCTCGGTCTTCATCGGATACAACGGCGAAGCACTCGACGAGATGACGCCGCTCCTGCGCAGCTCGGACACGCTCTCGGAAAAGTGCATCGAGCTGCTCGAGCTCATAGGCGACAAAGGCATTCAGCGCGTTTACACCACGCTCGGTGCCGAGCAGGAATATTTCCTCATCGATCGCGCGCTCTTCGGCATGCGTCCGGATCTGGTGATGGGCGGGCGCACGCTCATCGGCGCCCCGCCTCCGCGCGGTCAGCAGCTCGAGGATCACTACTTTGGCGGCATCCCCGAGCGCGTTCAAGCTTGCATCTCCGAAGTGGAGTTCGAGCTCTACAAGCTCGGCGTACCCATCACCACCCGGCACAACGAAGTCGCGCCCTGCCAGTTCGAGATGGCGCCGCACTTCGAGGAAACTGATATCGCCGTCGATCACAATCAGCTCGTGATGGCGACCCTTCGCCGCGTCGCGCTGCGCCACGGACTGCAGGCCCTCATCGCCGAGAAGCCGTTCGCGGGAATCAACGGATCGGGAAAACACTGCAACTGGTCGATGTCGATTGCAGCGGATTCCACCGACCTCGACGGTCTGAATCTCCTCAAGCCGGGCAAGACGCCGCATCAGAATCTCCGCTTCCTTCTCTTTCTTGCAGCAATCCTCCGCGCCGTGCACAAGCACTCCGGTCTCCTCCGCGCGGGCATCGCCTCCACCGGCAACGAGCACCGCCTCGGCGCGAACGAGGCGCCCCCGGCGATCATCTCCGTGTTCATGGGTGACATGCTCACGCGGATGATCGAAGAGATCATCAGCGGCAAGAAATCCGCGAGTGCGGAACTGGAGATGATCCAGCTCGGCGTAGATAAGCTGCCTCAGGTGGAACGCGACAACACCGACCGGAATCGCACGTCGCCGTTTGCGTTCACGGGCGCGAAGTTCGAGTTCCGCGCCGTCGGATCGTCCGCGTCCATTGCGTTCCCCATCGCCCTCCTCAACGCCGCAGTCGCCGAAGCGGTGGCTGAGATCACCAAAGAGCTGCGCGCGGAAATGAAATCCACGAAGAAGCTCCACGAAGCGGCGCTCAAAGTCGTTCGCAAGGCGTTCACGCAAAGCTCGCCGATTCGCTTCGAGGGAAACAACTACTCGGACGAATGGGTGAAGGAAGCGAAGAAGCGCGGCCTTCCCAATTTCCGCCGCACGCCGGAAGCGCTGAAACAGCTCATCAATAAGGATTCCCGGAAAGTTCTCACAAGCCTCGGCGTTCTTTCCGACGTCGAGCTCGATTCGCGGTATCACGTCCGTGTCGAGCGCTACGTGAAGGACATGCTCATCGAGATTTATACGCTGCGCGAGATGGTTGAGACGATGGTTCTGCCCGCGGCGTTCTCCTACCTTGGCGAGCTGTCGGCGTCCGCATCGCAGGCAAAGAGCGCGGGCGTAACGATCGTTCCTCAGCTCGATGCCGCGAACGACCTGGGCAAGCTCGTTCAGCAGCTTCAGAAGAAAACCGCTGCGCTTGTGAAGATCATCGAAAAGGCGGACGGCATGCACGAGGACTGCCCGGCACAAGCCGAGCTCCTAACTGCTGACGGAGCTGACGCTATGGCAGCAGTGCGGGAGATCTGCGACCGTCTCGAAGTAAGCATCGCCGACGACGTCTGGCCGCTTCCGAAGTATCGCGAGATGCTTTTCCCCGTATAGCTCACAAGGCGGACGGCGTCTCCCGATGCCGTCCGCTTTTTACGCTCCGCTCACTCTGTACTCGAAGATGGCCAGATGTAACTTGGGGGGATGAATTCCTTCCCTTCGAATCCGTCTCCGGAAGCGGCGACGGCATGTCCTGCATGCGGCGCCGCCGCGTCCGGACGTTTCTGCGCGAATTGTGGCGCGCCCCAAGAGGGCGCGACCTGCTCCGTATGCAAAGGTGAGCTGAGCGCGGGCTCCAAATTCTGCCATCACTGCGGAAGCCCGGCGGCGGCGGCGCAGGCCGCGGCACCGGTGAAATCGAGCCCGCTTCCCTGGGTTGTCGCGGCTCTCGCGCTGCTGACGATGTTTGCGATGCTGGCCGGCCGCGGTTTCAACAATGCGCGTGGATCAACCCTCGACGCGCCAAATAACGCGCTACCACAGGCCGGGCTCGACGACCGTGGTACTCCGCAGCCGGAACAGGGAGCCGCCACGCGCGCGCCCGACATTTCTTCGATGTCGCCGCAGGAGCGAACGGACCGTCTCTTCAACAAGATCATGCTGCTTAATAGCCAGGGCAAAACAGACAGCGTGCAGTTCTTCGCGCCGATGGCGCTCCAGTCGTATCAGATGCTGCCGTCAATCACTGCAGATCAGCGTTACGATATGGGCCGGGTAGCTGAAGTCGCCGGCGCGATTCCACTCGCAAAGGCGCAGGCCGATACCATTCTGAAAAAAGACCCGTCACACCTACTAGGTCTCATTCTCGCCGCACGCGTTGCGTCGCTCACCGGCGACAAGACCCAACTGCTCGCACTCGAAAAGCGGCTCGTCGCCGCCGAGAAGCCGGAGCTGGCAAAGAAGCGCGACGAGTACGACCGTCACCAGGACGACATCGCGAACGGGCTCGCGCAGGCGCGCAGCGATTTGGGAGCGGCACGTTGAGGGACGCACACACCATCCACCTCGCGCATAGCCCCGATTCGGACGACGCGTTCATGTTCTACGCGCTGGCTGCCGGGCACATCGACACCGAAGGACTTACCTACGTCCACGAGCTGCAGGACATCGAGACCCTGAACAAGCGCGCGCTCAAGGCGGAGCTCGAGGTAACCGCGGTTTCGATTCACGCGTATGCATATCTCTCCGATCGTTACGCGCTTCTTCCGCACGGCGCATCGATGGGAGACGGCTACGGCCCGCGTCTCGTTGCAAAGTCCGCCGTCACTCTCGACAGTCTCAGAGGAAAGCGAATTGCGATCCCGGGAATGATGACGAGCGCGTATCTCGCGCTGCGGTTGTATCTGCCGGAGTTCGAGCCGGTTGTAACGCCATTCGATCAAATCGAAGAGATCGTGGTGCGCGGCGACGTGGATGCGGGGCTTCTCATTCACGAAGGCCAGCTTACCTACAAGGATGAGGGGCTCCATCTCATCGCCGACACAGGCAAGCTTTGGCGTGACGAGACCTCACTTCCTCTTCCCCTCGGCGGCAACGTCATCCGGAAGGACATTCCCGATGACATCAAACAAAAAATCTCCAAGCATCTTCGCGCCAGCATCGCCTACGCGCTCGACCACCGGACTTCCGCACTCGACCATGCGATGCAGTATGCGCGGGGTCTTGATCGCTCGAAGGCCGATGAGTTCGTAGGGATGTACGTGAACGCGTGGACGCTTGATTACGGCGAGAAAGGACGTGAAGCGATCCGTCTCTTTCTCAAGCGCGGCGTTGAATCCGGAATCGTGCGCGGTCCGGTGACAGTGGAGTTCGTTGTCGACTGACCTGATCGAAGAGCTCGAGCGGCGGGCCGCAAGGTTCGCCGCCGTTGCTACCGTTCAGCAGGCTATCTCAGCGGCGGTCTCGGTCGAGGACGCCTATAAGGAGATCTATCGAGCCGTTGCGTCAGTAGTGGACGCGCCATGCTTCACACTGATGCTCGTCGATCCAGTAGGCGAGACTTTTCATCCTCAGTACGTGGTGGTTGATGGGAAGGAGATTCCCATCTCCGAAGCGCTCGAGGTCCCTCTCGGCGAGCACGAGGTAAGTCAGGTTTTCCGCACCGGGAAGGCCCGCATCTCCGGGACACCTGAGCGTTGGTGGGCCGGAACCACATACGAGGTCGGCAGCTCCGCGCGCGCCATAAGCGAGATCGCCGCTCCTCTTATTTATGGCGGACGCACCGTCGGCGTGATGCAGGCCCTCTCGTATAAGGCAGGAAGCTACGAGCCGCAGGATCTCGACCTCGTCATGCTCATCGCCGGACAGGCCTCTGTTGCAATCGAGAACGCGCGCCTCTTCGCTGCCCAGCGTAATGAGCAGCGCCTCACCGAGGCGGCTGCAGAAATCGCACGTATCGCCCTTGGCCGCATCAACGTCGCTGACGCGTCAAAAAAAATTTTGAAAATCATTACCGCGGTGATTCCGTCGCGGGGAGCCGCCCTCGGCATCGCTTCACAGGATGAGCAGGTCATTACTTGCGTCGCCGCAGGCGGAAGCTGCAAGGACATGTTGGACTCGTCTGCGCCAATTGCGGAAAGCGCGGTGCGCGACGCGTGGGCGCGCGGGAAGCCGACGCTGGTGGATAATCTTCGCGTCAACGCGTTTCTTCCGCGCGCAGTTCCGGCCGAGCCTGCGCTCGTGATTCCCCTCATTGCGAGCGAGCGTCGCATTGGTGTGCTGATCGTCACCGCCGACGCGCACACTTTACACTCCGATGATACGGTGGGCGCGCTCCTTCGTCTCGGGCCCGCCGTCGCGCTCGCCGTCGACGTTCTTGTCCTCGGCGAAGAAGAGCGTCTCACGCATACACGCGAGCGGACGCTTGCCGCCGCGCTCGCCACCATGGACCAGCCGGTTCTGATTCTTGGCGCGGACGCGCGCGTGCAGTACGCCAACGCAGCGGCAATTCGCGAGTACGGCTACGACCTTGCCGAGATCGCGGGTATGTCCGTCGATGATTTCGTCGTTGCTTCAGCCGAGCTCTCGAGACGGCAAACCATTCCGGAGGGACAGGATCGCGGACTTTGGACAGGTGAGCACGTCCATCGTCGGAAAGACGGCAGTGAATTTCCCGCAGCGGTCACACTAAGCCATATCCGCGACGGCGCGGATAGCATCGTCGGCCTGGTGATTGGAATTCGCAATCTCTCCGAGGAGCGGCAAATCGCGGAGCATCTGCGGCGCGCTGAGAAGCTCGCTGCCGTCGGGGAGCTCGTTGCGGGTGTGGCGCACGAGCTAAACAATCCGCTCACGGGCATCTCGACATTCGCGCAGCTCCTCTTGGAGGAAAAACTCGAGGGAGAGCAGGTGGAATCCGTTCAGCTCATCAAGCGCGAAGCGGACCGCGCCATTGGCGTCATTCGAGATCTATTGCTCTTCGCGCGAAAAACCGAGCCGCGCGACGTGCCGGTAGACGTCAATACCATAGTACAGCACACCATCCGTCTCAGGTCGTATGCGTCACGGTCGAGCGGAATCGAAGTCCATACTCATCTGGACCCGAGCAATCCGCAGGTGCGTGGCGACGACCAGAAGCTGCAGCAGGTTCTGCTCAACCTCCTCGTCAATGCGGAATACGCTATGCAGGACGTGCACGTGCGCCATCTCTCCATCATGACCCGGAAAGATCGCGACAAAGTGCACGTCGTCATCTCGGACACCGGCCAGGGAATGCCGGAAGATGTGAAGCAGCGAATTTTCGAGCCATTCTTCACCACAAAGGCAGCGGGAGAGGGCACGGGACTTGGCTTGAGCGTCAGCTATGGCATCATCCAGGGCCACGGTGGCAGTATTTCAGTGGACAGCACGCCGAACGTCGGCACTACTTTCACGGTAACGCTTCCGCTCTCGCACCAGTCCACGAAATGATGAAAGTCCTTGTTGTCGATGACGAAGAGACCATCCGTCTCGCCCTAAGGAAGTTTCTACGCTCGCGCGGATTCGAAGTGGAGATCGCGGGCACCGGAGACGCGGCACTGAAGCTGGTGGACGAGCACTCGTTCACTCTCATGCTCTGCGACGTTCGCATGCCCGGCATGACCGGCGTCGAGCTCGTGCCGAAGATCCTGGCAAAGGATCCCGATCTCGCGATCATAATGCTTACGGCGGTGAACGACGCCGCGACCGCGACCGAGGTTCTCTCGTCGGGCGCCATGGATTATCTGATGAAGCCCGTGGAGCTCGCGGATCTTCAGCAGGCGCTGGATCGCGCGTTAAAAAAACGCGCCGGCCTCATTGAGCAGCGCCGCCTCGAGACGCTCATCCGCGAAGAAGTCGCGCTTCGCACCGCCGAGTTGGAACAGGAGAAGGAATCTCTCCGCCTGATGACGGTGAGCATCGCGGAAACTCTTATTAATGCGATGGAAGCCAAGGACGTGTACCTGCGCGGCCACTCGCAGCGTGTCGGGAAGCTCGCCGGTGAAATTGCGGAAGAGCTGGCGCTCGATCTGCAGACCTGCGACGAGATCAGATTGGCGGGCCGCCTCCACGACGTCGGGAAGATCGGTATTCGCGAGGCCGTGCTCAACAAACCGGAAGCACTCACTACTGAAGAATTCGAGCACGTGAAGGATCACGTGAAGATCGGGATGGATATCCTGGCACCGCTTCCGCACATCAAGACATCACTCTCGTATCTGGAGCATCACCACGAGAAGTGGGACGGAGGCGGCTATCCGGCCGGGATCAAGGGTGAAGCCATCACTCTTGGCGGTCGCATCCTCTCCGCGGCTGATACATACGATGCCCTGACATCCAAGCGCGCCTACCGCGACCCACTTCCGCCCGAGGTTGCGCTTCAACACCTGGAATCCGAGGTCGGTCTGCACCTCGATGACAGGGTTTTCCGAGCCTTGGAACAGGTGATCCGGCGCCGCACCGCCACCGAAAACCAAACGGCATAAGCTCCGCGTCTTGACGCCGCGCCCCTGCCGTCGTATTCGGGGGAGAGGATAGTTGGCGCCAGGCATGCATGAGGCACGTTTGGTGCAGCGCCCGCCATCGAAAACTGTTGCACGCCGGTCGACTGGCCGGGAACGTCCTGAGGAGGATTAATGTCTAGCCGTAGTGATGAGTCAGTTGAGCCCCTTCGTTTTGCGGATGATGATGACGACGCCGAGATTGGCGGCTTCACTCGTGGAAAGCGCTCGTACGATGAGGATGAGGATGAGGATGGTGGCTGGGCGCTGAACGAGGATCACAGTGCACGCCTTTGGGATAGCGCCGAAGACGTGGACGACGAAGACGCTGACGACGAGGGAGTGACCCCAGCCGAGCCCGCCGAGGATGACGAAGAGGAGGAGGCAGATCTTTTCGGAGCCAGCCCGGTTCGTGGCCGCCGTGGCCGCCCCAAGGGGTCGGGGAAGAAACAGGAGCAAGCGTCAGTTTTCTCGGACGCAGCCGACATTTTTTCCGATACTCCTGTAGCGCCTCCGGCGCCGGCGCCTGTCTCGCGCGCAACTGTATCCGCTCCTCCGGCGCGCACGACGACGACATCCGCTTCTTCCCAGAAATCGGGCATCAAGAGCGCCACCAAGACTGCGCCGAAATCCGCTGCGAAGTCTTCGGGTGGACAAAGCGCAACCAAATCCGGGGGCGGAAAGAAATCCGCTTCCAAGAAGGGAGGGAGCGCCAAGAAGCCCGGCGCCAACTCCGCGAAGAAATCAACGGCGAAGAAACCGGGCGGGAAATCAGGTGGCGGAAAGAAGTCGTCGGCGAAGAGCTCGAAGCCGAAATCTTCCGCCAAGAAGTCCAGCGGGCGCTCCGCGAAGAAGTCGGGTAAGAAAAGCGTCCGCCGCCGCTGAGACATCGCCCGGAATGAGAGATCCGATTGACGCTGAGGACGTAGGCGGCGCATCCTGGAAAAAAATCCTCGTTTCAGGGGGCGCCCTCCTGGGCGTCGCTGCGGCGTACAACGCTATTGCGAGGAAAGGTGTCGATCAGCTGCCGAATCTCGTCGGCGGCGAAGAGGGTGGGTTCGAATGGCGCGAGCGGCGCATTGCATTCACTAAGCGTGGGAGCGGTCCTCCTATCCTGCTAATCCACGGCATTCATGCAGCGGCATGGTCGTATGAATGGCGCAACAACGTCGACTACCTCGCGCGCAATAACACGGTTTACACGATCGATCTCCTCGGATTCGGACGGTCTGAGCGTCCACCGATCCGGTACTCGGCGCGACTGTACATCTCTCTCATTTCCGATTTCGTCGGGCGTGTCATCGGTGAACCGTGCGTTCTCGTCGCATCATCGCTTTCAGGGGCATACGCTGCCGTTTTAGCGGCCCGCGACCCACAGCGCTTTCCCGCCATCGTGCTCATCGCACCGAGCGGACTCGTTCGGCTGAACCAGCCCGCGACGATTAAGGGAGAAGCTGGGCGCTTCGCAGTCGATGCTCCTATTGCCGGGACCGCGATGTTCAACGCGCTCGTCGCCCGGCGGAATTTGCGCTCGCACCTGCGCCAGGCGTATTACGACGACGGCCTCGTCACCCGCGAGCTCGTCGATACCTACTATACGGCGTCGCACCAAAAGGGGGCACGTCACGCTCCTGCGGCGTTCTTGTCGGGTCATTTGAACATCGATATTCGAAATGCGATCAGGCGGCTTGCGCAGCCCGCCCTTCTCGTCTGGGGAGAGGAAGGGTCGATGACTCCGGTTGAAGAGTTCCGTGGATTCACAGCGCTGAATCCCGACTTCGAGCTTTCGGTACTGTCGCCAGCGGGTGATCTGCCACACGACGAGCGATCAGAGGACTTTAATGTTATCGTTTCCCAATGGCTGAATCGCCTGTCGCTCTCCTCCGTGCGCACGCAAAACACGCCCCCTGGAACGCCAGGGGACTTGCCGCCCACGCAACCTCACTCGTAGACGCCGCCGGCGTTCGCCCGACGAACGCTTCGGCACGCGCCGCGCCCACCGCGCGGGCCGTCCGGTTTTACGTCGCGAGCGGATTGCTCGATCACCCCGAAGGCACGGGAACCGGCGCGACGTATGGCTATCGTCACCTGCTCCAGCTTCTTTCCATCAAGATTCGCCAGCGGGAAGGCCAGAGTCTCGACGTCATCAAGAGCGAGATGAAGGATGTGACCGGTGACGCGCTGGAGAAGAGAATCGCGCAATCACTCGCGCCCGCGCTCGGGGCGGGCGCGCACGCCGTTGCGGCTTCGGATGACGACACTACGCTCCAGTGGCGCCGACTCGCCGTCGCCAACGGCATCGAGATTCATGTTCGTGAAGATTCCCCCGCCGCCTCCGACGACGCCATCGTCGCGATGCGCGAAGCAGTTCGCTCAGCCCTCGGCCGCGAAGATCTCCGCTAAGCCAGGCGCCGGGGCACGGTAGGCCGGAGATGTTCTGTCGAAGTTGTCCTTGAACCACATACGGACAATCGGATGAAACGAAGAGAGTGTGTTTGCCACTATTCCTACTACGCTATTAGAGGACGCGTCTCAGCTTTTGCGCACCCCACTCGATCACGCGGCCGGTGAGTGGACGCTTGCGGAACGTGTCGAGCTTGATCTCCTCGGAGTATTTGATGTCATCCATGAATGTGGAATCCATCTTTGCGCCGAAGCGCTTGTCGAGCACGAGCAGAAGAGACTCGTTGTTGAACGCGAGCGACCGGTTGTCGAAGTTCATCGACCCGATCTGCGACCAAATGCCGTCTACCACCATCGTTTTCGCATGCATCATCGTCGGCTTGTACTCGTACACCTTCACTCCCCCCGAGAGCAGCTTGTCGTAGTAGGTCCGGCCGGCGTACCACGTGGTTTTCACGTCGGTCTTCTTGCTCACCGTCAGAATCCTTACATCGACGCCGTGCTTCGCCGCGTTAAGCAAAAGCTGGAGAAAATTTTCTCCCGGAACGAAATACGAATTGGTGATGTAGAGCGTCCGGTGTGCGCCCGCGATGGAAAGGGCCAACATGCGCTCTGCCGGAGTGCTGCCCGTGGAGGGGACGCTATGCATCAAGCCGGCTTGCATGTCGCCCCGCTGCGCAAAACCTGCTTGCGGGAAAAACAGGTCTCCCGTTAACAGCTCGCCCGTCGCTTCCGCCCAACCGGCGGCAAAGGCCGCCTGCAGCGCAGCGACCGTCGGACCTTCGAATCTCACGTTGGACTCGCGCCACTGATCCTCATGGTGACCGTCTCCAAGCCAATAATCTGCGAGCCCGAATCCACCGGTGTACCCAATCCGACCGTCGATGACGATCGCGCGAACGTGGGACCGCTGCGCCGCTTTGTTCAGAGTGTACCACCGTAGCGGACGCAGCCACACGGCTTCGACACCTGCTTTTTGCAGACCCTGCAGCCATTCGGGTTTGAGCGGCTGTGAGCCGAATGCATCGAGTAGAAGAAGTACGCGCACGTGCGCGCGCGCTTTCATTTCCAGATATTTCGCCATCGAATCCGCAACCGCGCCCGGCTGCGAGTAGTACATCTGAACGGTGATCGTGTGCTCTGCCTGCGCGAGATCTTTCCACAGCGGCGGATATGTCCCATTTCCGTTGAGGAGTGCCTCTACCTTGTTCCCGGGGTCGATGTGCGTCCCCGTATAAAGCTCGATCGACCGCGGGAAAAGGGCATCGCTTACGCTTGGCGGGCCGTCCTTGTCACCCTCGGCCAGGACGTTCTTTACCGGAGTGTCGCGGGTGACGGAAAGCACCCCTATCAGCGCCAAAACCAAAGCCAATAGCAGCGCAACTACATAAGTGATGTACTTTATGATGCTCATTGCTCTGCTGAGGATAACCTCATTCGACAGATAATTAGCCACCCAACCCCGAAATGAACATCGTAGCCCGCCGAAAAAGTACGGCGCGCGCTATCGTGCTCGACCGTTCGCTCGAATCGCTGCCTGTGTTCAGGCTCAGCGACTCAGCAGACGATTCCGCTATTTCCTTCGCTCCAGAAAGCGGCGGCCGCTGGCGTGTTCTTCCCGCTCCCGGCGACCGGCTTCCCGGTACCTTCGATCAAGACGTTTATGTCGAGATCCTGCATCGCTACAATGATGCCGGATTTCCGGCCGACGGGGTAATCTCGTTCACGCTTCACGCGTTTCTAAGGTCGATCGGCCGCAGGGTAGATGGTAGAACCTACGAGCAGCTTCGCTCCGCACTCACGCGGCTCGAGCGTACGACTCTCGAATCCGGCGGAGTGTACACTGTGGCCGCCGAAGGAAAGCGGCTCGATGGACAGTTCACCATACTTTCGTCGGTTACGATTGCGCGTAGGCGCGTCGCGGAGCGCGATCAGTTCACTCTCTTCCCCGTTCTTGCCGCTTCGGAGCCGGGCGATGCGCGCGTCACTCTCAACCCGCTCATCAGATCCAACATCGCAGCCGGTCACGTAGCCAGTCTTTCCACGCTGCACTATCAATCGTTGACGAATCCGGTCGCCCGCCGTCTCTACCGCCTGCTCGAAGTCGCGAGACAAGAAGACACGGTAACCTGGAGAATTCCACTCGATAGACTAGCCGAGCAGCTTCCCCTGACCCAGCGATATCCTTCGCACCTGCAGCGGGTGCTGCAGCCCGCGCACGAAATGCTGGTTGCTTCCGGCCTGCTCCGCGACGCGGCGTTCCGGCAGATCAGCCGCGCCTGGTTCGTGGATTACGTGCTCGCCTCTAGAGCCGGTTGAGGGAACGATCCCTGCTCTCGACAGTACCTACTATATAGTTTTCTGTTCGGCCCCTTACACCAAACAGCATGCCTCGCTCACGTAAACGCGTTCTTTTCGCAGTTCTGCTCATTCCGCTGCTCGCCGGCGGTTTTGTCGTGCAGCAGCGCACCACCCGCGACGGCGCGCGCCTTCTCGACGAGGTTCTTGGCCTAGTCGCGAATCGCTACGTCGATTCGCTCGGCGAAGCCGCGCTTTATGAAAAGGCAGCCCGCGGGCTCGTCCACCAGCTGAACGATCCCTACAGCGTTCTTCTCTCCCCCAAAGAGCTCTCGACGTTCAATGCCCAGACCAACGGGCGTTACGCCGGTATCGGAATGGAGATCGCGGAAGTAAGTGGCTTCATCGAAGTGCAGCGGGTCTTTCCTCATACGCCCGCCGAGCAGGGGGGGGTAGCGGAAGGCGACCGCATCGTCGCCGTGGATACCGCGAGCACGCGGGGATGGACGACCCAGCAGACTTCTGACGCGCTGAAAGGAACGCCAGGCAGCAAGGTCAGCGTGAAGTTCTCGCGCCCGGGAGTGCCGGAGCTCATCCCGATCACATTCACGCGCGCCGTCGTCAAGATTCCCGCTGTTGCCTATTCGATCATGCTCGATGGAAAGGTGGGTTACATCCCGCTCCTCCAGTTCAATGAAACCGCTGCGGAAGAGCTCCAGGGTTCGGTCGAGCGTCTCACCAAGGAAGGTGCCCGCGGAATAATTGTCGATCTGCGCGGCAACCCGGGCGGTATCCTCGACCAGGCGCTTGCCGTCAGCAATCTCTTCTTGAAGAAAGGCCAGGAGCTCTCGAGCATTCGCGCGAGAAACGGCGGGAGCCAGTCTTATGCGGCTTCCGATGATCCGATCGCTCCTACGCTCCCGCTAATCGTACTAACTGACGGTCGAAGCGCGTCCGCGTCCGAAATCGTTGCCGGCGCGCTCCAGGATCACGACCGCGCCCTGGTGATGGGAACCACTTCATTCGGGAAGGGCCTGGTACAGTCGGTTTTTCCGCTCGACGGCGGCTATGCGCTCAAGATGACGACGGCGAAATGGTATACCCCCAGCGGTCGATCCATTCAGAAGGAGCGGAAGCTCCTCCCGAATGGTGACTTTGTGGAGGTCTTGCCGGATTCACTAGAGACCGACTCCGCGAGAAAAGCACGGCCCGCGTTCAAGTCCGATGCGGGAAGAACGGTTTATGGTGGAGGCGGAATCACACCCGACATCATCGTCACTTCCGACTCACTCACGACTGCGGAGCAGAAGCTGTTCAACGCATTCGCGCCGAAGACCGGTGCTGTCCGAACGGTTCTCCTTAACTATTCGCTCGAGCTCAAGAAATCGGTCAGGCCGGACTTCGTTGTGCCGCCGAGCTGGCGGGAGGAATTTTACCGGCGGCTCCAGGGAAAGGGCGTAATCATCGACCGCTCGCTATACGACCAGGCAGGTGGAGAGGTTGATCGCCTTCTTGGAAACAGTGTCGCGCGTCTCGCTTTCGGAGACTCGACCGCGAAACGCCGGGCCATCTCCGACGACGCTCAGCTGATGCGTGCAATTGCCGCGGCCCGCCAGTCGTCGTCGCAGCGCGATCTCCTCGCGTTGGCAACGCAGAAGCAGCCGTCGACAGCGAAACCGACAGCGAACCGCTAGTCGAGCTTCCGTTAAAAACCCGGCAACGAGCGTCGCCGGGTTTTTTTATTTCGGTCGGAGCAAATCGACCTTGCCTGGAATTCAATCCGTCAAAAGATTGAGGTATGGCGTTGCTTCGCATTCCCGATCTCGCTGCCGGCGACCGCGTTCAAGCCGACTTTCTCGTCACCGAGCGTAACGAGAGAAAGACGAAGGCCGGTGAGGCTTTCGTCACACTCACCCTCGGCAATTCGTCAGGGTCCATCGAGACCGCTCCCATTTGGTCAAACAACAAAACGTGGGCTGATGGCGCTGAGCGCGGCGCCGTCGTAGAGGTCGTTGGCAGCATCTCATACTACGGGAAGGGCGCCGCGTCAAAGCGCCAGCTCGATATCTCGGCGCCGCTTCGAGTCGTGCCTTCCGGAGCGGTCGACGTCAATTCTTTTCTCCCGTCCATCGGAGACTGCTCGAGACTATGGGCTCACGTGGACAAGATTCGCGCGGAGATGACCTCCGCACCGCTGCGGCGCATTGTCGATCTATTTTACGCCGACGACAATTTCAGGGTGCGCCTCGAGCGTACACCCGGCTCGGTGAACGGTCACCACGCAAAACTCGGCGGCCTCCTTCAGCATATCGTCGAGGTTGCCACGATCGCGCGCGCTACTGCGAAGACTTGTAAGGCGAACATCGACCTCGTCACAACCGGTGTCCTTCTTCACGACATCGGGAAGCTGGAATCGTATTCGGTCTCAACCGGCGGGTTTAGCCACACAAACTGCGGGCATCTCGTCGGCCACGTCGTGCTCGGCTGCATGATGGTGGACCGCGCGGTTAACGGGTGCGACCCGCGCCCTTGCTCCAACGAACAGCTTCTCGAGATCGAGCACATCATTCTCTCCCATCACGGCTCGCTCGAGTTCGGAAGCCCCGTGCAGCCGATGACCGTCGAAGCCGAGATCATTCATTGGGCGGATGAGGCCTCGGCTAAATCGAACGACATGGTCGAGTCCCTGGAGGACCGCGAAGCGTTCAGCGAAGGCGAGGAGATCTCATCGAAACGTCCTTGGCGGGTCGGCCGTCGCATTTGGCGCAGGGCTCACGGCTGGGAGTGATCGCTTGAGGTGGGTGGCCACTGCTTCTTGTTGGAATACTTGGATCCAAAAATTGCGTGCAGTACTTCACGGGGATCGTTGGTTCTTGCCACGGCATCGATGCGGTCGCTGAGCGTTAGCACCCGCGAAAACTCGCGGTATCGCTGATAGCTGCGGCAAAAACAGAGCGGGCCTTCGCGGAAGATGTCACCGAGCAGAATGTCCGGCAGCCCGATGAAGGTTAGATCGTAGAAATTGTTCAGACTCGCCGTCTTCGGCAGATCGCTCTCCACGATTCCCCTCGGCAGCGATCCGTGCTTTCCCCACTGAACGTCGATCGCCACCTGTGCCTGTCTCCACGGAGTGTGCAGGATGCGCCCATGCCAGTACGTCCATAAATCGCTTGGCGCTTTGGTAGAATCGTATCCGACCCAAATCACTTCCTCGTCCGTTGGAACCGTGAATGGAATCCAGGCGCCGTGGACGTCGTCCCGCCATAGGAGATGGTACGCGATCACCCGCCGGGTCGGGTGAACGACAGCCACTACGCGCTCGAGCGGGAACGTTTCATCGCGCTGCAGGTATAAGACCGGTGCAAGACGCCGCGCGAGAACCGACGCGCTGTCCGTTGCAGCAAGTGCCGATGGCACGCTGATCGGGCGTATCGGGATATGAGCGTGGGGTCCGCAGGCAACTGCGAAAACCGATGTGATTGCTACCAGCCTCAGTTCGTGTTTCGACATTCGCCTTTCATTAGAGATGCTCGGCAGCGCGCCCACAATTCAGCGGAATCACCGCTCGGCTTCTAAAGAAGTGAGGGAGAATCGATGCGAAAGCCACGTCCGAATACTTACAACCCCGCCCAGGCAATTTCGCTCATCAGCCGCGACCGCCATGGGACGCCACTGAGCTGCCCCTCGTGCTCCGGTAGTATCGAGCGCGATCCAAACGAAGTTCCGCCGCCCCCGCTTTCACACGTAACCCTGCGCTGCAAGAATTGCGGACGGTTCGCGAGATACATCGCCGGCGCCGCCTAACCTCCGCTTTTTGCACAAAACTTGCCCGTTTTTTTGGCGGGCAAGCTTGAAGTGGTAATGGTACGGGTGTGTTCGCTCACGCTAGCGCTGTCGAGGCGTCGGGTTTCAATTCCCTCAGCGAAGGCGAAAGGGTCTAGTTCGAAGTAGTCGAGGGGAATAAAGGTCCCCCGGCCACGGACGTAAAAAACTGTCCTGAATTGCCGAGACGCCCACAGCCTTGCGCTGTGGGCTTTCTCTTTTCATCACATATATGCCGCCGGACGAATTCGGCACCTGAATTGCCTTTTGGTTGGCTAAACGCTTGGCAAATTGGGGGTTCGATGGCGTCAATCTGGAAAGGTTCTATCACGTTCGGCTTGGTGAACATTCCCGTTGAGCTAAAAACGGCGGTGAGGGCTGATCACATCAGCTTCCGACTCCTTCACCAAGAAGATCTCTCACCCATTAAGTACGAACGGGTGTGCCAGGCCGACGGCGATCCCGTGCCCTGGAATGAAATCGTGAAGGGCTACGAATACGAAAAGGGCAAGTTCGTCATCATGACCGATGAGGACTTCAAAACCGCCGCCTTGGAACAATCCAAGACCATCGACATCCTCGATTTCGTCAAGCAGGAAGAGATCGATCCGCGTTATTTCGAATCGCCTTATTACTTGGTTCCCGGAAAGGGGGGTGAGAAGCCCTACGCCCTTCTTCGCGAGGCAATTCGAAAGAGCGGAGCGGTCGGAATCGGGAAGGTCATCATCCGGCAGACGCAGCATCTCGCCGCCGTAAAAGTCATCGGCGACGCGATGGTGCTCGAGATCATGAGATTCGCGAATGAGCTCGTCGATCCGAGCGAGTACAGCTTTCCGAGCCGCGACACCGTTCGCCCGCAGGAGCTGCAGATGGCCGAGCAGCTCATCGACAATCTCGCCGAACCCTTCGATCCCGAGCGGTACACTGACGACTACCGCGTGAACCTGATGAAAGTGATAAAGGCGAAAATGAAGGGTAAGAAGCCGAAGTTTGAATCGCCTGAGGAAACACACGACAGCGGCGTGCTTGATCTCATGTCGCGTCTCCGCGCCAGCTTAGAGGAAGGAAACGAAAAGAAAGGCGCCGTGCGCACGAAAAAGAAAACTGTCGCCGCAACTCGGAAGCCCGCGGCCAAAAAGAAGAAAAAGTCGGCGTAGCGGGTAATGGCTACCGCAGCCGGCGGAAAAGCGCGCACGCTTCTCGCCGAGTATAGGCGAAAGCGCGATTTCAAAAAAACCCGCGAGCCTTCCGGCGACAAACCCGCTGCCGCCAACAAGGGCACACTTCGCTTCGTGATTCAGAAGCACGCCGCGAGTCACCTTCACTTCGATCTGCGGCTGGAATGTGACGGCGTCATGAAAAGCTGGGCGGTCCCAAAAGGGCCCAGCCTCGATCCCGGCGTGAAGCGACTCGCCATGCAGGTCGAAGATCACCCCATCGGCTACAACACGTTTGAGGGAACTATCCCGCAAGGTGAATACGGCGGCGGCACCGTCATGCTCTGGGACAATGGGACATACCGTCCCGAAAAAGGAACGTCCGGAGAAGATCCCGAGATCGCCGTCCGCGACGGTCTGCGTAAAGGCGATTTAAAAATCAGCTTTCACGGAAAGCGGCTTCACGGCTCGTTCGCCCTCGTGCGAATGAAGTTCGGCGATCGCTCCGGCGCCGGCAAACCGCAGTGGCTGCTCATCAAGCACCGCGATGAGCACTCCGACGCGGATTCCGACGTAGTCGCCGAAAACATGTCGTCGGTGACAACCGGCCGAACGATGGAAGAAATCGGCGCTGGCAAAACCAAGGTGTGGAACAGCAACCGCGGCACTGCGGAACCGCCGCCCAAAAAAGCGGCGGCGAAGAGCAAGCGCGCTGTTGCAGCGAAACGGAGACCCGCTTCTGAGGCGGCAAAGCCCGCGGCCGCGATGACTTCGTTCGAGCCCATGTACGCTACCGTGGGCACCGACATTCCGGCGGGCGACTGGACGTTCGAGCCAAAGTACGACGGTATGCGCGTGCTCGCGTTCACTACGCCGGATGAAGTGCGCCTGATCACGCGCAACGGAAAAGACAAGTCCTCGCAGTTTCCGGAAATCGTCCAAGCGTTAGAAGCAATCGCCCGAAAAACGAAACGCTCTCTCGTTCTTGATGGAGAAATCGTCGCCCTGCTAGATGGGGAGCCTGCTCGCTTTCAGGAGCTCCAGGGCAGGATGCATGTTAAGGAAACGGCGTCCATCGCGCGCCACTCCGCCGCTACCCCGGCCGCGCTTGTCCTGTTCGATATGCTCCTCGACGGAGATAATGTGCTCGTGCGCGAGCCGTGGACGGTTCGGCGCGAAGCGCTGCTCAAGCGCATCGAAAAGCTGGCTACCGATCGCATTCAGATAACTGAATCGCTGCCGCGCAAAGGCGAGAGAATGCTCGAGCAGGCACGGAAGAATGGTTGGGAAGGAATCATCGCGAAAAAGATGGACTCGCGTTACGAGCCGGGAAACAGATCTAGATCCTGGCTGAAATTGAAAATCGAATGCCGTCAGGAGTTCGTCATCGGTGGTTACACCGAGCCGCGCAACAGTCGCGAGCACTTCGGCGCCCTGCTGCTTGGGTACTACGACGGCGGTCGTTTCATCTACGCTGGCCACAGCGGGGGTGGATTCACCCGCGCCGGTCTCGCCGAAATGTTCAGGAAGCTCGAGCCGCTTGAACAGAAAGCCTCCCCCTTCGAAGAAACTCCAAAAACGAACGAGCGTGCGCATTGGGTGAAGCCAAAGATTGTCGTCGAGGTAAAATTCAGTGAATGGACTGCTGACCGGCGCCTCCGGCAGCCGATTTACCTTGGCGTCCGCGAAGACAAAAAAGCGCGCGACGTAGGCCGCGAGGGGACCAGCGTGCAGCGAAAGAAGACAGCGAAGGCGGAGAAAACGGTGAAGGCGGCGAAAACCGTGAAGACGGCTAAAACAGCGAAGACAAAACAGGCTGCGTCCGCTTCGCCAAAAAGCGCAAAGAAGACTTCAGTGAAAAAGGCGGCAAGAAAAACGAATAGGTCTTCGTCGAACCCGGTTGTCGCACAGCTCGAAAAAATCGATCAGGCAAACGGTAACGGTATCGTTGATTTCGGCAAAGGTCGCAAGCTCCCGGTTTCGAATCTGGGGAAGATCTTCTTCCCACGGGATCGCGTGACCAAAGGCGACCTCATGCGCTACTACGCGTCCATCGCGGATTTCATTCTGCCTGTGCTCGCACATCGCCCCCTCGTGTTGAAGCGCTTTCCGGGCGGGATTGACGGTCAGTCATTCTACCAACAGAACGCGGGCGACAAAGTGCCGTCGGGCGTCCGCGTCGAGACCATCACCAACGACGCCGGCGAAAAGCAGCAGCGTATCGTCGGCGGCGACTTGCTGACTCTGCTTTACACAATTCAGCTGGCCTCGGTGTCAGTTGATCCCTGGCACTCGCGCATCGGATCACTGGACTTTGCAGACTACACCATCGTCGATCTCGATCCCGGTCCGCGCGCCAACTTCGCGCGAGTCATCGAGGTCGCTGGTTGGTGCAAAGAAGTGATCGAGAGCTACAAGCTCACGGCGGCGATCAAAACCTCGGGGTCGACGGGCTTGCACATCTATATCCCGCTTCCGCCAAAGACTCCAACCGAAGCAGCCACGCTCGTCGCACAGGTCGTGGCTACGCGCGTTGCTGAACAGCATCCCCGGGAAGCGACGATCGAGCGTTCGGTGAAAGCGCGTGGGGGAGCAACGGTATACGTCGATTATCTGCAGAACATCAAAGGCAAGACGATCGCGAGCGCCTACTGCGTTCGCGCG
>JACDDT010000113.1 GCA_013816855.1 Gemmatimonadaceae bacterium | reverse complement strand
TACATCGAACGCTTTTACAATCCACGGAGGAGGCACTCAACGCTCGACTACTTGAGCCCCAGCGAATACGAGCAGAAGGGACAGGTAGCTTAAACCACGTGTCTACGAAACCGGGTACAGCTCAGTGTCCTTAAAGCGATTGATAAACTCAGCCATAAAGGAGACATAAACTTCGCTGCTGGGGTTCTTGAGGATTTGACTCATTACGCTCATCGGAGTGTGAGAGACTCCGAATGGATCGGCCATCACAAAAGAAGGTGCAAGCAACATCTTCCTCGACTCGATCTCATTTAAGAGACCGGACAACTCCGAGTCGAACGTTCCAGTTTTAACCTCAATTGTTGCGCGACCCAGCAACCGCTGCGCAAGTGGAGCGACCAACTGCTCAAGGTGCTGAGCCCGTCGGGGATCTGCCTCAATGAACAAGAAATGAACTTTGGCTGTTATGGGCGCTTTGTGCTCCACGAGGGCTTCGAGCGCAATTATCGGCGAACCTTTTTCGCCACCCGTGTATTCTCCTGGACCCGCAAAGCCATCAATGAATACAATTCGCTCTTGCGTAGTTCCAAGGATCGGCAGCCACGCTTTGAGATATCGCTCGAGCACGATGTGCTTGCCCCGAGAGTGCTCGTCTAATTCCCAAATCGTGGTACGTGGTGTCGGCATTACGAAAATGGCTAGGTAGGCAGCCGCTTTGATGCGATTCCCTTAAAGAAAATTAAGAATTGCAGCGGCGCCAATCTTCGTGGCGATCTCGCGCTAACGGCGAAGAAAACCCCTTCGCGGGCGTTGCGGTTGAAAAGGAATGTCATCGCCGTCACGGGAGCAGCTCGCGCAACACTGAAGTTAAATCAGTTATCGCATCCAGCGCCGTTTGTCGCCGAATCTTTTTGGGGAAAAGATGGTCGTGAAGTATGTCATTCCCGCGCTTTCGGAGTCTGACAGCTGCTTCGTATGAGTGGTCAAGGGCATTTGCTTCCTTCAGCTTCTTCGTAATCGTTTCGAGACCTGGTCCGTCTTTGCGGAGCTGTGGGGCGGTAAATACTCCGAGCTTAACCAAGCGATCCTTGCCGACCTGCTCCAGACACGCTCGTGAAAGAGCAATGCAAGCAGCGTCAAAGCCGAAGAGGTACGCGGAAACGGTCTCTCTAAGGTACGGTAGCACCTTTTCGGGGACACTTTGGTTTCCGAACTGAGGCGCGAAATCGGCAAACCTTTTTAGCGCATCCGTAGACCGTCCGATACCCTCGCTCGCGAGCTGAAGGTCAACAGCGTGGGTCAGCCATGGATCCTTTCCCGAAGAATACCACTGCAATAAGGCGGTAAGCACCTGCCTCTCCGCGCCCTCAGGTACTTCAGCAAAAATGCTTCTTAGCTTCTCTCCGATCGGGGCCCGGGAGGCATCGATGCGCAAATCGGACTTCATCCCGACAATGAGCTTCGCGACCTTCGAATAAAATTCGAACGTTTCGGGTGCAAGTTTCCGCGCAATATCATCGTACGCCTGCTGCCAACCTGAGTCGATATGATTCCAGACGTCTTCATCTGGGCTGAGATCCTCTTCTTCTGGCACCGTCATTGTCTGCCTCCTGCTGCAAGCCACCGCTTGAGCATCGCCCGCTCCTGCTCCGTCATCCCCGTCTTATTCCCCAGCGGCATCGTCTTCGTAACGACCGCGCGCTCTAGTATCCGCGCCTTACGCGCCTCGATCTGCTCAGGCGTGTCGAACATCACCCCAAGCGGCGCCGCCGTGAAAACCGGATCAGTCGGCGTCGCCGAGTGACACTGGGTGCAGCGGCGGTCGATGATGTGACGGACTTCTGCGAATGTAACCGGTGCGTTCGATGCCGCGCCGCTCGCCGCTGACCCCAGTGCCGAAGTCGGCGCGCTCATCGCGTTCGCTGCGTGCATCACTCCAATCAAGAGCAGAACCGTCGCGATCATCGTCACCCACAACGCCGGCCTCCACGAAGGGAACGTCCACCGGATATTGAGCACGTGTCTCACTGCCGCGCCGCCGGCGATCAGAATCAATAGCAGTGCCCAGCTCAGCTGGCTGCCGTAAATCCCCGGAAAGTGATTGCTCACCATCAAGACAATCACAGGGAACGTGAAATAATTGTTGTGAATGGAGACGCGCTTTGCTCTCGCCGACAGCGCCTTGAGGCTCGCGCTCGCTCCGCCCTCGTCCACTGAGTTCACCAGCTCGCGCTGAGAGGGGACGATCGTCCAGAAAACGTTCCCCGCCATTATCGTCGCCATCATCGCGCCGACGTGAAGGAACGCCGCGCGCCCATCGATGAGCTGCGTCAGTAGAATCGCAATCGCGATCAATCCACCGATCCACACCGCCGCCGACACCGTCGGCGCCTTCGGCGCGACGAACCGGTTCATCATTTCATACAGCGCCCATCCGCCGAACACCGCCCCAACGCCGACGAACATCGCCGACTGCTCCGACAACGACGAAACAGCAGCATCCGCCATCACCGCCCTGCCTCCCGCCCAATACACAACGATGAGCAGCATCAATCCGCTCAGCCACGTCGTGTACGCCTGCCACTTGAACCAGTGCATCGGTTTCGGCATCTGCTGCCCTTCCAGCAGCGTCTTCTCTACATAGTAGAAACCGCCGCTATGCAGCAGCCAGACATTTCCCACCGGCTTCCGGGTCTGCGTCGAGCCACTCGGCGCCTGCAGACTCCGGTCGAGCCAGTTGAAAAGCAGCGAGTTGCCGACCCACATGATGCCGGCGATGACGTGAACCCATCGCGCGACGAGGTCGACAATCTCCCACGCGCTTCCGCTCACTTACGCCCGCGCATGATTTTCACGAATGAGCGGCTGCGGAATTCGTCCGCAGTCAGTCCGGTCATCTTGAGCGCTTCGCTTTCCGTGATCGCGCCGGAGTTGATTCCACGCAGGAAGAAATTGAGCAAACCTTGTCCCGTCGCCGCATCGTCGAACACGTCTCCGACTAGCGTTGCCTGCGCCGCCTTCTGCACAAAGTTGCTGAGTCGCACTCCGGCGGCGTCGATTCCCTCGAGGAAGAAGCTATAGAGCGCCGCGTACCGGGTAACGAGCTGCGCGGGATGCAGATCCCACCCTTGATAGAATCCGCCGGCGAGGGAATGGCGGATATCGTCGAAGTGAAGCTTCCACGCCGCGTGAACGCTCGCCGCATTCTCCCGCTGTTGCTTCTCGGTAAGATCCGGCCCGTCCTTCGCCTTCCGATGAATCGGAACCGGCATCACTGTCGTCGAGCCGTCGGACAGCCACACTTCCGTCCCTGCAAACGCGATCTGCATGAAGTGCTTCGCGAAATCGCATGCCGAGTGACGCATCCGTTGAAACGCGGCCGTGATGTTGATGCTCGCCGTGTAGTCATATGTGCCGAAGTGCGCCCCGCGAAGGCGTCCATCACTCGCGTCGAGCAATCTCGGCAGCAGCGACGTTCCCTCCGAGTCGAGAACTATCTGCGGCGTCTCCACCATCGCCTCGAACTTGAGTGCGCCGTCCGTAAGACCGAGCTTCCTTTCCAGCGCGCGCAAAGCGGCGACTGCGTACTCCACCTGCTCGATGATGGTGATTTTCGGAATCGTCACTACCCACTTCTCCGGGAACCCGCCCTGCTCTGCGAGCGCCGTGTAAACCAGGTCGAGGGTGCGCACCGACCGCCCACGCAGCTCTTCGTTCAGCGGCTTGATGCGCATTCCAATGAAAGGCGAAAGCGTCCCGTCCTTCATTCCCTTCGAGACGGCGGCCGCAACCTTGGCGCAGTCTCCATCTTCTTCCGCGTCGGGGCGATTTCCGTAGCCGTCCTCGAAGTCAATTCTGAAATCCTCGATCGGCTCCCGGCGCAGCTTCTCGCGCACGCGAGTGTCGATCGTCTCGAGCGCAGTGTGCTTCGAGATGTCGAGCGCTTCGCCGAGGACCTTTGCGTTTGTCGCGTAAGTATCCATCGCGCGGAGTGCGAGCGCGCCAAGCTTGGGAACTGAATCGGAGGAGAATAGCTGCG
>JACDDT010000112.1 GCA_013816855.1 Gemmatimonadaceae bacterium | reverse complement strand
TATTACTGGGGAGCGTGAGAGGTCTGGCATATCCGTAAGTTAATCGGACTATCGATGCGGGAGCGGGGCCGGCGGCGCTGAAGGGGCAACCGCGTATCGGGAGCGGGGGCGGCGTATCAGGGCTGGGCTCCCCTCGTACCAAAGCAGGGAGCTTTAAGCTTTTCAGCAGCTAGGCTGTAAGCTTGTCGGTGCACGGGAAGGATGATTGGACTGCGGCCTTCGCGCGTTCATTTTGCGGTGTGAGCGATTTCAAGCAGCTGGTGGTCTGGCAGAAGGCGCACGAGCTAGCCCTGCGCGCGCACCGGGCGGCCTCGGCCATTCGAAAAGCTCACGATGTATCGCTGCGATCTCAGATCATCCGGTGCGCCTTCTCGATTCCGGCGAACATCGTCGAAGGAAGAAGGCAGGAGAGCGAGAAAGAATTCGCGCGCTTCCTCAAGATCGCGCTCAATTCCGGCGTCGAGCTGGAGTACCATCTGATCATCGCGCGGGACATCCACTCGATCTCACCCGAGGAGGTCGCTGCGCTCCTCGATCAGGTCATCGAAGTCCGCCGCATGCTTCACGGTTTGTTAAAAAAACTCCGGATGGGCGCTGCTTCCCTTTCGACTCAATAGAAGAGCTTACAGCCTAGCTGCTGAAAAGCTTACAGCTCCCTGCTTTGGTACGAGTGGAGCTCACCTTTGAGCGGGCGCCCCCGCTCCCGCGTGATCCTAGCGCGCCCCAGATGTCAGGGCGAGCGCCTTCAGAACGAACGCATATCGGAACGCCTGATCCCTAAGCGCGTCGTACCGCCCCGAGGATCCGCCGTGACCCGCTCCCATGTTGGTCTTCAGCAAGAGAAGATTCTTGTCCGTCTTCATCGCGCGGAGCTTCGCGACCCACTTCGCCGGCTCCCAGTACGCGACTCGGGGGTCGTTCAGGCTCGTCGTCACGAGCATCGTCGGATATTTCTTTGCGGCGACGTTGTCGTACGGCGAGTAAGTCATCATGTACGCGAAATCCTTCGGTAAGTTCGGATTCCCCCACTGAATCCACTCGCCGGTGGTGAGCGGAATGCTCGCATCGCGCATGGTGTTGATGACGTCTACGAATGGAACGTCGGCGACAATGGCCTTAAACAAATCAGGGCGAAGATTCGCGACCACGCCCATCAACAGACCACCGGCGCTCCCCCCACGCGCGACGAGCCGGTCGCTCGATGTGTACTTCGCGTTCACGAGGTACTGCGCGGCGTCGACGAAATCGGTGAAGGTGTTCTTCTTCTTGAACATCTTTCCGTTGTCATACCACGCGCGGCCCATCTCCTGCCCGCCTCGGATGTGCGCGATTCCGTAAACGAAACCGCGGTCGATAAGACTCAGCAGATTGGAAGAGAACGTCGGATCGGAGCTGCTGCCGTACGAGCCGTACGCATACAAAAACAGCGGGCGCTTGCCGTCGCGAACGAGCGGCTTCCTATACACGAGTGAGATCGGAATCTTCGTTCCGTCCGTAGCCGTCGCCCACGTGCGCTCCGTGGTGTATAGTGCCGGGTCATAGCCGCCGAGGACGTCGGTTTTTTTCAGGAGCTTGAGCTTCCGCGACGACATCTCGTAGTCGTAAACAGAGCTCGGCGTGAGGAACGACGTGTAGTTGAGCCGCATCACGTCTGTATCGAACTCCGGCGTTCCCGACTGCGATAGCGTGTAGATCGGCTCATCGAAGCGGACATAATGCTCGGCGCCCGTTCGGAGATCGCGCACCCGCACGCGCGTTTCGGCGTTCCCGCGCTCGGACAGCACGAGGAAGTTCCTGAAGACGTCGAAGCCGGTAATGAGGAAGCCCTTCCGCTCCGGAATCACGTTCTTCCAGCTCTTTCGCGCAGGCGCGTTGTCGGGCGCCTTCACGAGCTTGAAGTTGGTCGCGTTCTCGTTGGTGAGAATGAAGAAGTCATTCCCGTGATGCTCGACTGAATAGACAACGTCGGGCCGCCGCTTCTCGAGGAGTCGAAACTTCGCCGTCGGCGTCGACGCCGGCACATACCACGTCTCGCCGCTGGTGAAGCTACCGGACGTGATGACGTTGAACTTGTCGTCTTTGGTGCGATCTACGGCTACGCCAAAAAGCAGATCCGGTTCGTGGAACACCATCACGTCGCCGTCGGCGGGCGTCCCTACAGTGTGCCGGAAAATTCTGTCGGAGCGGTGGGACGAATCTGTTCGCGAGTAGAAGAAGGTTCTATTGTCGGCACCCCAAGACAGCGAGAAGTGGACTTCCGGAATCCGGTCGGGAAGTATCTCACCTGTTTTCAGATTCTTTATCCAAACGGTGTAGTGCTCGGAACCGGCGGTGTCGGTTGTGAAGGCGAGCCAGTTCTGATCGGGACTGAACTCACGCACACCGATCGAGAAGTATTTCCTGCCCCCCGCGAGCTCGTTCTGATCGAGGTAAATCTCCTCAGGCGCGCCGAGGCTGCCGCGCTTCCGTGCGAAGATCGGATACTGTTTTCCCTCGACAGTGCGGGAGTAGTAGTAGTACCCGTGGTTCTTTACCGGCACGCTGAGATCGGTCTGCTTGATGCGGCCGAGCATTTCATTATAGAGCGTGTCCTGCAGCGGCTTTGTGTCAGCCATCACCGATTCGGTGTAGCGGTTCTCCGCCTCGAGATAACGAATGACGGAACTATCCGCGCGATTGCGCAGCCAAAAGTAGTTGTCGGTGAGGACGTGCCCGGCGATCGTGTCCACGCGGGGGATCACACGCGCAACAGGGGGCACCGAAGTTTGCGCTGATAAAGTCGCAGCGACCGAGGCGGACGCAAGCAGAACAAGCATCGGAATACTTCTCTTCATTAAAATCTCCATTTGTCCACCGTTCCGTAAATGCCCGTCGACCAAATCGAAGAGCTTACAGCCTAGCTGCTGAGAAGCTTACAGCTCCCCGCTTTAGTACGAGTGGAGCTCACCCGTGGTACGCCGCCCCCGCTTAAACACCGGTCCCAAGAGTCAAAGACCTTGTAGCGAGCTCGTCCTCCACCCTCGCCACAAAATCCGCAACGCCCATCACCTCCTGCTTCTTCCCTCCCCCTCTCACCCGAAGCGCGAGCGCATCCGATTCCGCCTCCCGTTTCCCGACCACCGCCATGTACGGAATTTTCATCGTCTCCGCTTCACGAATGCGGTAGTTCAAAGTCTCGGTGCGATTGTCGAGGTGTGCGCGGACTCCGCGCGCCTTGAGCCGCTGCACAATCGACTCCCCGTAATCGCTCAGCTCTTCGGCAATCGGGATTACACGCACCTGCTCCGGCGCGAGCCAGAGCGGGAATGCGCCTGCGAAATGTTCGATCAGCCCGCCCACGAATCTTTCCATCGATCCTACGAGTACTCGGTGCAGCATGATCGGACGGTGTGCCGCGTTGTCCGCGCCCGTGTACTCGAGCTCGAATCGCTCGGGCAGATTGAAATCGAGCTGCACAGTCGGGCCCTGCCATTTACGGCCGATGGCATCGATGAGCTTGAAGTCGAGCTTCGGACCGTAGAATGTGCCCCCGCCTTCATCCACTTCGTACGCCTGTCCGCGTTTCACCAGCGCATCCACTAGCGTCTGCTCGGCGCGGTTCCAAAGCTCCTCACTTCCAAGTGCCTTTTCCGCAGGCCGTGTGGCGAGCTCGATGGTGTACGGGTATCCAAACGTCTTCAGCATCTCGTCACAAAGGTCGAGCAGCCGCTCGATCTCCGATGGGACCTGCTCGAGAGTGCAGAAAACGTGGGCATCATCCTGCGTAAATCCGCGGACGCGCATCATCCCGTGCAGTGTGCCGCTCCGCTCGTACCGGTAAACAGCGCCGAACTCGGCGTAGCGGATCGGCAGGTCGCGGTAAGAGCGCGGCTGCGACTGGTAAATGCAGATGTGGCCCGGGCAGTTCATCGGCTTCGGCCGGTACGCCGCGCCCTCCACGTCCATCGCGCCGAACATGTTCTCCTTGAAGTTCTCGAGATGCCCGGAGATCTGAAACAGCTTTTCGCTAACGATGTGAGGTGTATAAACGAGCTCGTATCCGTGA